>CAZDVY010000139.1:0-6626 GCA_964508935.1 uncultured Candidatus Competibacteraceae bacterium
GCGCCGAACGCGAGGCCTTGCTGCAAAATCTCCAGGAAGGCCAGATCGTCGATGGTGTGGTCAAGAACCTCACCGACTACGGCGCTTTCCTGGACCTGGGCGGCATCGATGGTCTGCTGCACATCACCGACATGGCCTGGCGGCGCGTCAAGCATCCGTCTGAAGTGGTGGCGGTTGGCGACAACATCCGGGTCAAGGTGCTCAAGTTCGACCGCGAGCGCAACCGCGTCTCGCTCGGTCTCAAGCAATTGGGCGATGATCCATGGATCGCCCTGGCGCGCCGCTATCCGGTCGGCACCCGGGTGTTTGGCAAAGTGACCAATATCGCCGACTACGGCTGCTTCGTCGAGATCGAAGAAGGCGTCGAGGGTCTGGTTCACGTCTCCGAGATGGACTGGACCAACAAGAACGTCAACCCGAACAAGGTGGTGGCCCTGGGCGACGAGACTGAAGTCATGGTGCTCGACATCGACGAGGATCGCCGCCGCATCTCGCTGGGCATGAAGCAGTGCCAGCAGAATCCCTGGGATGAATTCGATCAGGGTCATGGCAAGGGCGACCGTGTGTCCGGCAAGATCAAATCAATCACCGACTTCGGCATCTTCATCGGCCTGGACGGCGGCATCGATGGCCTGGTGCATCTCTCCGACATTTCCTGGAATGCACCCGGCGAAGAAGCCGTGCGTCAGTACAAGAAAGGCCAGGAAGTCGAAGCGGTCGTGCTGGCGGTCGATCCTGAGCGCGAGCGCATTTCGCTGGGCATCAAGCAACTCGACAAGGACCCCTTTTCCAACTTTGTCGCTGATCATCCCAAGGGGACGATCATCAAGGGGAAGATTCTCTCGGTCGACGCCAAGGGGGCTATCGTCGATTTAGGCCAGGGTGTCGAGGGAACGCTGCGTGCTTCCGAATTAACCCGGGAACGGGTCGAGGATGCCCGTTCGTTGCTCAAGGAAGGCGAAGACATCGAAGCCAAGTTCATCGGCGTTGACCGCAAAAACCGGACTATCTCGCTGTCGATCAAGGCCAAGGACATGGCTGAAGAAGCCGAGGTTCTGCAAGATTACAGCCGCAAGTCCAGCACCGGAGCGACCTTGGGCGATATCTTCAAGGAACAGATGAGCAACGCTCAAGACGAGTAGCTGTCTTGCCCCACGGCGGCGGTTCACTGTGCCGATCGCCGCCAGGTTTTATGGATGTTCAGTCGTGCGGCGCCGCGCGCCGCCAAGATTACTGCCTGTATGGGGAATGTTCATGACAAAATCGGAATTGATCGAAATTCTTGCGCGCAAAAGAAGCGATATTCCCTACAAGGATATAGAGTTGGCGGTCAAAGCCATGCTGGAACAAATGAGCGAGTCGCTGGCTTATGGGGAACGGATTGAAATCCGGGGTTTTGGCAGTTTTTCACTGCATTTTCGCCCCCCCCGGGTTGGGCGTAATCCCAAGACTGGCGACGCCGTCACGCTTTCGGGCAAGTATGTGCCGCATTTCAAGCCCGGTAAGGAACTGCGCGAACGGGTCAACAACCGCGATTACCATGGCGATGATGATTTTTTGTGATCGCCCTTTTAAAGTCCGGCAAGGCTCTGGTTGTCATCCGCCGTTCAAAAACCCACGGTAACGAGTGGGTTTTTTATTGAAGCACCGGGACAAAACGGATCGCTGCGGCCTGGGCCGATTTCACGCTGTTCTGGCAGGGGAACCCGATGTTTTGGATTAAGTTCATTCTGATTGCTGCAATTCTGCTGGTCATTTTATTGTTGGGTGTGGAATTTTCCACACTGCACGCTAATCCAGTCACCGTCAACTATCTGCTTGGTACGATGACCTTGCCGTTGTCGCTGGTGGTGGTGTGCGCTTTTGCGGCCGGGGCGTTGGTGACGGCGCTGATCGGGGCCTTTGTAGTGCTTCCGTTGCGCTGGCAGGTCGCCCGGCTGCGTCAACTGATCTCCAATAAGGATCAGGAGATCAGTATGCTGGTCAGAAAGGCGGAACGGGATGCGCATTAGTCGTTTGGAGCCGCACCGTTAAGCCATGATGGAACTTCTGTGGTTGCTGCTGCCGATTGCTGCAGCTTCCGGCTGGTGGGCGGCCCGGCGCAGCCCCATGGACCGGAGCAGTGTGGCTGTTCGCAACGCGGACTATTTCAAGGGACTGAATTATCTGATCGATGACCAGCCGGATCAGGCCATCGAGGTGTTTACGCGCATGGCCGATGTGGATCGGGACACTGCAGAAATTCATCTGGCTTTAGGGAACCTCTTCCGCCGCCGTGGCGAAGTGGATCGGGCGATTCACATTCACGGCAGCTTAATCGCCCGCACTCATCTGACGGCTGACCAGCGTCACCGGGCCATGCTGGAACTCGGTGAGGATTACCTGCGGGCCGGTTTGTTTGACCGGGCTGAGGAACTGTTTCAGAAATTGCTGGCGCAGCCCGATCATACGATCCTCGCGCTTTCCCGGCTGATTCACATTTTTCAGCAGGAGAAAGACTGGCGGCAGGCCATGGCCCACAGCGATCGTCTGGAACGCATCAGCGGCGAATCCAAGCGGCGGCAAACTGCGCATTTCTGCTGTGAACTGGCCGAAGAGGCAAATGCGCGGTGCCAGGACGATGAAACGAGAACCTGGTTGCTCGAAGCCTTGGCGCGCGATCCAAATTGTACTCGGGCTAATCTGCTGTTAGGACGATCAGCCATGCGGGTGGGCGATTATCGCGCTGCCATCGCGGCATTTCAGGCCGTCGAACGGCAGGATCGCGGTTATCTGCCCGAGGTGATTGCTCCACTCGGCCAATGTCATAGCGCCCTGGGCTGCCTCAAAGAGTGGATTGCCTATCTGCGTGAAGTGCAGGAACGGGATCACGGCGGGCGGATCACCGATGCCTTGGCGGAATGGCTATTGCGCCAGGAGGGTGAGGAAGTCGCACTTCAATTTCTCGAACGTGAGTTGCGGGAATATCCGACCCTGCTGGGCCTGCGCCGCCTGGTCGAAATCAAGCTGGCGCGAGGCCAGGGAGCAGAATACGCTGATCTGCGGGCCTTGCATTGCATTAGCACTCAGATGCTCAACAGCGCTGCTCGCTATCGCTGTGATAATTGTGGTTTTGTTGTCAAATCCTTGCACTGGTGCTGCCCCGGATGCCTGCAATGGAGCACCATCAAGCCGATGCCGGATCTGGTCATGAAAGCCAGCGCTTGATATCTATACAAAATTGCCTCTGTAGCGCTTGGTTTTCATCCTACGTCTTTGATATAAAACGGCTGCCTGAAAAAAGCGACGGCTTGGCTTGCATTATCAAGAAATCATTACTATGGTCTTGGTGTCGGTTTTTTTACAACTGACAAATTTAACCCATATAAATTTAACCCCTCTAATGGGAGGATTTGAGCATGAGGCTTTTAAGTTTGATGCTGGCGCTGGTGCTAACGCTGTTTTCCGCCGTAACATTCGCGCAGGCGATTAATATCAATACGGCGAGTGTTGAGGAATTGGATAAGGGCGTACAGGGGCTGGGACCGACCAAGGCCGCCGCGATTGTCAAATACCGGGAGGCCCATGGCCCTTTCAAGTCGGTCAATGACTTGACCAAGGTGACCGGCATCAAAGAGAAGGCGCTGGAAGGCTTGTTAGCGGATAAGCGAAACCAGCTGACCGTGGGTGAAGTTGCCGCCCCAGCGACAGCAGCCCCAACAACTCCGGCCATGCCTGCGACGCCAGCCGTTCCGGCCAAACCCGCCGCTCCGGCCATGCCCACGACGCCAGCCGTTCCGGCCATGCCGGCCAAACCCGTCGCTCCGGCCATGCCCGCGACACCAGCCACACCTGCAGTCCCGGCCGCTGAGCCGCCCAAGCAGTAATCGCTGAACTCCTCAGGAAACTTTGTTAGCGATGGATCGCTGACTGGCCGCTTTTTAAGCGGCCAGCGCCTTTATAATGACGCCTCCCGGTCATCTTGCCGCTTATTGGGAGCGTCCATGTTTCGTCCCCTGGAATTGTTCATCGGCCTGCGCTATACCCGCGCCAAGCGCCGCAATCACTTCATTTCCTTCATTTCCCTGACCTCGATGCTGGGTATCGCCCTGGGCATTACCGCGCTCATCACAGTGCTCTCCGTCATGAATGGCTTCCAGCAGGAATTGCGCGGACGCATCCTGTCGATGACCGCCCACGCGACACTCAATCGCTGGAACGGGTTGGTCGATGACTGGCGGATGGTGCGCGATCAGGTTGTGCGTCATCCCGAAGTGCAGGGTGGCGCACCGTTCATTCGCGGCGAAGCGATGTTCAATAACGCTTCACTGGTCAGTGGCGCGCTTATTCAAGGCATCCTGCCGGAAGAGGAGCGGCAGGTTTCGGATATCGGCGACAAAATGATTCGAGGTTCTCTGGATGATCTGCGCCCTGGCGAATTCGGCGTCATTCTCGGCAAGGCGCTGGCCAGTGCTCTGGGGGTCACGGTCGGTGACAAAGTCACGGTGATCACCCCACAAGCCACGGTCACTCCAGCCGGCATTCTGCCTCGGCTGAAGCGGTTTGAGGTGGTCGGCATTTTCGAGGCCGGCATGTACGAATATGACCGGGGACTGGCGCTGACCCACGTTGCCGACGCCGGCAGGCTGTTTCAATTTCCCGATGGAACCGTAAGCGGGGTACGGCTGAAATTGCGCGATCTGTTCCAGGCGCCGCGCCTAGCGCGGGAACTGACTAATCAGTTGCCGGAAGGCTATCTGGCCCGCGACTGGACCCAGGATCACGCCAGCTTTTTCCGGGCGGTGCAGATTGAGAAAACCGCGATGTTCGTGATTTTGACCCTGATCGTGGCAGTCGCGGCGTTCAATATTGTCTCGGCATTAGTGATGGTCGTCACCGACAAGCAGGCGGATATCGCTATTCTGCGCACCTTGGGCGCAACTCCGCTGAACATCATGGGCATCTTCATCGTGCAGGGCGTTACCATCGGTCTGGTCGGCACGTTGCTGGGATTAATCGGCGGAGTGTCGCTGGCGACGCATGTCGATGTGGTGGTGCCGTTTATCGAACAACTGTTCGGCGTCAAGTTCCTGGCTCCGGATGTCTATCTGATCAGCGACCTGCCCTCGCAAGTGCAATGGAGCGATGTATCCACCATCGGGCTGGTGGCGTTCGGACTGGCGACGCTGGCTACGCTGTATCCCGCCTGGCGGGCGGCGCGCACCCAACCGGCGGAGGCATTGCGCTATGAATGAAGTCGCAAAGAATGAAGGCGTAGTGCTGGAATGTCGCCAACTGGCTAAATCGTTCCGGGAAGGCAGCGAACGGCTGGAAGTGTTGCGGGACATCGATTTTCAGGTACGGCGCAGCGAACGGCTGGCGATCATCGGCAGTTCCGGGTCAGGCAAGAGTACGCTGTTGCATCTGTTAGGCGGGCTGGATACGCCGACCGCCGGTTCGGTATGGGTGGCTGGGCAGGAATTGAGCCGGTTGAGCGACGCCGGACGCGGTCGGCTGCGCAATCGCTGGCTCGGCTTTATCTATCAATTTCATCATCTGCTGCCGGAATTTACCGCACTGGAAAATGTGGCGATGCCGTTACTGATTCGCGGTGACAAACCAACTAATGCAACGGAACAGGCAGCAGCGTTGCTGAATCGGGTCGGTCTAGGCCAGCGCTTGACGCATAAGCCCGGTGAACTGTCCGGCGGCGAACGGCAACGGGCGGCGGTGGCGCGGGCGCTGATCACTAAACCGGCCTGTGTGCTGGCCGATGAGCCGACCGGCAATCTCGACCGGCATAGCGCTGAACGAGTGTTTGAGTTGATGCTGGAACTCAATCGCGATTTAGGCACCAGCTTTGTGGTGGTCACGCACGATCCGGGACTGGCGGCGCGGATGGATGCGGTTTGGCGACTGGCGGACGGCGTATTGCAGGCCGAGGCTTGAGCGGTTGGCCGGTCATATAGTGTTCCTAAACGAGCTGTGGAATCACTGCTTTGAATCACCCTGGCGCTGCGCGCCACCCCTCCTTCGCCAAGGAGGAAAAATTCCACATCTGGACAGATGCGCCCTGCATCTCCACTTTCTTTGGGCGCCAAACATCCGGTATTCCAACCTCGGTCGATCCACGGGACAGAAGCGCCTTGCAGCATACGGGGCTTGAACTACGCTGTAATGACCGACCGGATAAGGAGAAATTTCCAAAGAGGAGTTACTCTCGGCGCGCTATACGCCGGTCGCCTGTGGGAGTGCGCCCCGCTATGCCCGGAAATCGACGGCATTGCCGGCGGCTCCTTCAAGCGAAAAGACCCGCCGGCTATCGTCGGCAGCGGCTACGTCGTCGAATCACTGGAAACTGCGCTGTGGGCGTTCAGTCGATCCTCCAGTTTTCAGGAAGGCGCCCTGCTCGCCGTGAACCTGGGCAATGACGCCGACACCAGCGGGGCAATTTTCGGACAACTGGCTAGCGCATATTACGGGATTGCCGGCATTCCGCAGGTCTGGCGTGAATGTCTGGTTCAGATCGATCTGATCCAGCGCTGGCCGGGGAATTAGCGACTTTAGCTCATTCCCGGTGAATGGCGCGTTGACGCTGAATGTGGAGGTGAGCCGCGATGATGATTCACGCTATTTCCCGACCAGGA
>CAZDVY010000140.1:0-6607 GCA_964508935.1 uncultured Candidatus Competibacteraceae bacterium
TCGGCGCCAAGGCCGCGGGCCTGCGGGCCGCCTGGGTCAAGCGCCAGTCGGATGCAGTGTTCGACCCCTGGGATGTGGAGCCGGATGTGGTGGTCAGCCGGCTCGATGAATTGCCGGCCTGGTTTGCTGAAAAAGCCAATCTGACTGATGCTTGACCCAGTTAACAAGTCACAAAAAAGCCTTGCCGGAAATCACGGCAAGGCGTTGATTTATTGGTGGCCAGGGTCGGAATCGAACCAACGACACGCGGATTTTCAGTCCGCTGCTCTACCAACTGAGCTACCTGGCCAAATTAAGCGGGGTACAAAAGAGACGCGCATTTAACCAGTTTGCGCCTTGAGCGTCAAGATCCTCATGTCGGCGGCGGCACATAACCCTCGGGCGGCGCCGTGCCTTCCCCGAAGAAAAACTGCTCCATCTGCTGCTCCAGAAACTGACGTGCCTTCGGTTCAAATGGCGTCAATCGGTACTCATTGATCAGCATGGTCTGTTGCCGCAGCCACTGTTGCCAGGCCAATTTAGACACGTTCGCGAAAATCCGCTGGCCCAGTTCCCCCGGATAGGGCCGTCGGTCCAGACCTTCTGCCTCGACGCCCAGCTTGATGCACTTCACCATTCGAGTCATTGCCAATTCCCATATTTTTCAAAGTTCATTCGCCAACGCCTTCAACAACCGTTGCACGGGCGCTGCCATTCCCCGACTGGTGGGATCACGGCTGTTATACCAGACAAACCGCTCACCTTCCATCACCATACTGCCTTGCTCAATCACCCGAACCGGCGTCGGCGTGATGTCCAGATGGAAATGGCTAAAACTGTGCCGCAATATCCTCCACTGCGGCTCGATCATCACTGTCAACCCCCATTGATCTCGACACCAATCAACGACATTCACGTCCAGCGGACATTCGGGAAAACTCCATAATCCGCCCCAGATGCCGACCGGCGAGCGACGCTCCAGCAGTACCTCGCCATTCTCCGCCCGCAACAATAGCATTCGCACAGCCCGCACTGGCGCTTCGCGACGCGGTTTCGGCGCAGGAAAATCCGTCTCCCGCCCCAAGGCATGGGCGGCGCAACTCCTCGCCAAGGGACACCCTTCGCAGCATGGCCGGCGCACTGTGCAAACCATTGCCCCCAGATCCATCACTGCCTGCGTGTAATCCGCCACCCGTTCGGTGGGCGTATACCGTTCCGCCAGTTGCCACAGCGCCGCCTGCACCCGGGATTGACCCGGCCAACCCTCCACTGCGCCGAACCGCGCCAGTAGCCGTTTGACATTGCCATCCAGGATCGGCTGACGCTGGCCAGCCGCCAGCGCCAGAATCGCCCCGGCAGTGGAGCGACCAATACCCGGCAATGTCTGAAGAATCGCCTTATCCAGTGGCATCTTGCTACCGTGCTGGTCGCGCAAAATCTGCGCGGCCTGATGTAAATGGCGGGCGCGGGCGTAATAACCCAGCCCCGCCCAAAACTGCAATACTTCATCCCGTTCGGCATCGGCCAGCGTCTGGATGTCGGGAAATCGCGCCATAAAGCGCTCATAATAGGGAATGACAGTCGCCACCTGGGTTTGCTGAAGCATGATTTCCGAGGCCCAAACTCGGTACGGTGTGGGATTTTCCTTCCATGGCAACTGCTTGCGACCGTGTACATCGAACCAGTCCAGCACCCGTTGGGCGAATTCCATGGGATTCATCATTCATTTTCATCCATTCGGAGCATTTCAACCATGGCGCGTATTCTGATCGCCGGTTGCGGCGATGTTGGAACCACACTGGGACAAACTCTCAGCACCAGCGGGCATGAGGTCTGGGGCCTGAAACGCCGTCCCGCCGACCTGCCGCCGCCCATTCAGCCGCTGGCCGCCGATCTCACCGATCCGGCGACCCTGACCGCGTTGCCGCCGAGGGTAGATGCCGTGGTCTACAGCGCCGCAGCCGCCAGTTTCAGCGAGGCGCACTATCAAGCCGCCTATGTCGAGGGCGTCCGCAACCTGCTGAATGTGCTGCGTCAGGCCGGACAACGCCCACAACGGTTGCTGTTCACCTCCAGCACTTCGGTCTACGCCCAGCATCAGGGAGAATGGGTCGATGAAGACTCGCCTGCCGAAGCAAACGGGTTCAGTGGCCGCTGCCTTCGCGAAGGCGAACAACTGATGCGAGATAGCGGCTGGCCTGCCATCGTGGTGCGTTTTGGCGGCATTTACGGTCCCGGACGCACCCGACTGATCGACAGCGTCCGCGAGGGCTGTGCGACTTGCTCCGACGGTCCGCCAATCTACACTAATCGTATTCACCGCGATGACTGCGCGCGGGTGCTGGAGCATCTGCTGGAACATTCCGAACCGGAACCGCTTTACATCGCCGTAGACGACGACCCCGCACCGCTAAACGAGGTGCTGAATTGGCTGGCTGATCAACTCGGCGTCCCACAGCCGCCATGTGTTCCGCAACCGCCTTTAAAACCCGGTGCGGAAAGCCGCCGCGATCCCGCCACACGGATGCGCGCCAGCAAACGCTGCCGCAACGCCCGATTACGCGCCAGCGGCTTCCATTTCCGCTATCCCAGTTATCGGGAAGGCTACGCCGCGCTGATCCCGAAATCCTAAAACGCCCCGCCGGCAAAATCGTAGCTCATCTCGCGGTAGGGGTGCTGCAGAAAGAAACCCTGAATCAGATCGACGCCCAGCGACCAGAGAATTGGCATAGTCTGCACGTCTTCGACCCCGCCGACGATAGTAGCGGCGCCCAACGACTCCAGATTCTGCACCAGTTCTTTGAGTTGAGCCTGCTTTTTGGAATCCTTGGCGAGGTTGTTGACGAAGTGCATGTCCAATTTGACGTAGTCAGCGCCCAGGTTTTTTAACAGGTTCAGAGAATCCACACCCCGGCCGAAGCGATCCAGACAAAATCCACAGCCCAACAACTTGATGCCGCTCAGGAAGGCAAACATGTCGCGCAGGCTGCGTTCGGCAGTTGATTCAGCAACCTCGAACACCAGGCGTTGCGCCTCAACGCAATTTTGCTCCAACTGCTCGCGCAACCAGGAGCTTAGCGTTTTATCCTGCAACGTCACCGGTAACACCTTAATAAACAAGGTAGTAGCCTGCTGTCGTTGCTGCAGCATTTCCAGTGCGTGTGCGATCACCCAGCGATCCAGGGCTAATCCCAGTTCGTGATTGTAGACCACCCCAAATACGCTGCCTGGCACCAGATCCTGCCCTTGGCGGTCACGCAAGCGCAACAGCGCTTCATAGCGCTCGTTAATATCGCCCCGCATGCTGGCCACCGGCTGAAACACCAGCCAGAGCCATTCATGCTCGACAATTTCGCGCACCTGATCGAGAACCCGCGCCCGCGAGGAAATTTCCTGGTCGCGTTGCACCTGCGGAGCGCTCTGCTGGAGGTAAATGCGTTCGCCCTTGGCTTCCCGCGCCAGCCCACAAGCAGAATCCGCTTGCTGGATCAGCATCAAATGGTCTTGGCTGCGGTCATTGGCGAAAGCGATGCCGATGCTGGTCCGCAGCAGCAGCGCTTGATCACCCACCTTGTAAAATCCGGCCTCCAAAGCGTCGCGGATACGTCGTGCCAACTTGAGCGGCGCTTCGCCAAACAGATTCGGCGCCAGCACCGTGAGAATGGAATCGCTAAATCGTGCAGCAGGCTGATCGGTGTTCAACACATTCCGCAGCCGGGCCGCCGCCTGGCCGACCACTTCATCGGCGGTCGCCACTCCGGCTGAATCGCGGATGGTTCGTAGATTGTCCAACATGATGAAAATCACGGTCAGGGTCTGCCGGCGCAGTCCCATGGCTTCCAGTTCCCGCTCTAGCAATATCATGAACCGCCGACGATTGTACAAGCCGCTAACAGCGTCGTTGTCGCTCAGTTGGCTCATCTTCACTCGCAGGGTGCGCGCTCGGCGCAGCCGTTGTTTGACTTCCCAACACAAATAGCTGGCCGGCGCGGGTTTAGTCAGCAAACTGGCCCCTGGTGCATCCAGATTCATCAGATAGTGCGCCACATCCGCCGGGAAACACATCAAAATGATCGGCAGCGTATCGAAGTCCCGGTGTTGAGCGATCACCCGCGCCAGTTCCGGCCCGCCGACTTCCTTCAGATCAAGATCGATCAACAACAAATCTGGACGAAATCGGTGAATATCTTGCAGAACTTGCAACGGCTGAATCACCACTCGGGGAGTAATTCCCTGTTCCTCCAGCGCCCCGGCCATTTCCCAGGCTTCAGTCGGTCGGTCATTGACAATCAGCACCCGATAGTAACTTTCTGAGGTTTGCGGCAATAGCAACTCGCGCAATATCCCCACGATTTCATCCGCATCGAACGGTTTGCTGAAATAGGCGGCGCCACCCGCCTGCACGGCATCCAACCGTGCCGCCATGTCATTGCGCTCAGCCAGAAACAGCACCGGCGCCCGTAAATTGATCTCGGCGCGCAGGGTTGCAATCATCGACAGCGCGGCGCCCGCACCTTCGGGAAAATCCACGTCAACCACAACTGCCCCGGGCATTCGTTCATGCAACCGCTGCTCCGCCTCGTTCAAACTAGCGAAATGTCGCACCCGGTATCCGGAATCTTCAAGTTTGGTCAACAATGGCGGTTTCTCACTGGGGATAATGAGAAAGATTTCCGGTTGGGCCGCCAGCAATGGGCGAGTTCGAGGTTCATCGTTCGTGCTGCCGCCCGTCGTCAGCATGAAACGCAGCGCATCGATCAATGCGGTCAACCGCTGCCGTTCAGCTTCGGCCGGCATTTCACCAGCGGCTGGGCTACTTTTGACATGCTGCTCCAGTTGCATCACCAGATCGAGCAAACGCTCATCACCTCGACCCTGGGCGTTTTGCACCATATCCTGCGCCAGACGGGCCAGCATCGCGAACGATTTGGGATTCCACTTGACATAATAAAGTTTCTCCCATAAGTCTTCGATCAATTTCAAGTGATTAGCTAACTTGAGGCGCTGGCTGTCTTGACCTTTCGCCTGGCTCATGGCGCATCTCCGGGTAATTTCTAATTAAATTAGACACTATAATATTAAAGGGTTTTCTGCCATCACCGTTCAACCTGGCGGACATCGCGCACTGCGCCACGGGCGGCGCTGGTGGTCATAGCGGCGTAAGCACGCAGGGCGGCGGAAACGGGGCGTTGCCGGTGAGCCGGCTTCCAGGCCGCTGCCCCCTGTGCGACCATGGCTGCCCTTCGTTGTTGCAGCGCAGCATCGCTCACTGCTAAATGAATGCGGCGCCGAGGAATATCAATCTCGATCAGGTCGCCCTCTTCCACCAGGGCGATCAGACCGCCTTCTGCGGCTTCCGGCGAGACATGTCCAATAGACAGACCGGAAGTGCCGCCGGAGAAACGGCCATCGGTAATCAGGGCGCAGACTTTGCCCAGACCTTTGGATTTGAGATAGCTGGTCGGATAAAGCATTTCCTGCATTCCCGGTCCGCCGCGCGGTCCCTCGTAGCGAATCAACACCACGTCGCCAGCTTGAATGCGTCCAGCGAGAATGGCGCTGACTGCTTCTTCCTGACTTTCCATGATCCGCGCCGGTCCTTGAAAAGCCAGATGGGCTTCATCGACGCCCGCCGTTTTGACGATACAACCTTCTTCGGCTAGGTTGCCATAGAGCACCGCCAAGCCGCCGTCCTGGGAATAGGCGTGCTGCTGAGCACGGATGCAGCCGCTCTCCCGATCCAGGTCTAAACTCGGCCAGCGCGTGTTCTGGCTGAACGCTTCCTGGGTGGGAATACCGCCAGGGCCAGCGGCGTAACGCCGCCGGGCTTCATCCGACGAAGCCGCCCGGGCAATATCCCAGCGATCGAGTGCCTCGCCCAGCGTCTCGCTGTGTACGGTGCGCGCCTGACGGTGCAACAATCCCGCTCGATCCAGTTCGCCGAGAATGGACATCACCCCGCCCGCCCGGTGTACATCTTCCATGTGGTATTTCTGCGTCGCCGGGGCGACCTTGCACAGATTCGGCGTTTGCCGCGACAGCCGGTCGATATCGCGCATGGTGAAATCGACGCTGCCCTCCTGTGCCGCCGCCAGCAGATGCAACACCGTGTTCGTAGAGCCGCCCATGGCAATGTCAAGGCGCATGGCGTTTTCAAAGGCTTCGAATGTGGCGATGCCGCGCGGCAAGGCTGACTCATCGCCCTGTTCGTAGTAGCGCCGGGTCAACGCCACGATGCGCCGGCCCGCTTCCAGAAACAGTTCACGGCGGTCGGCGTGCGTCGCCAGCAGCGAGCCATTCCCCGGCAGACTTAACCCCAGCGCCTCGGTCAGGCAGTTCATGGAATTGGCGGTGAACATGCCTGAACAGGAACCGCAGGTCGGACAAGCCGAGCGTTCGACCTGCGCCACATCCTCGTCGCTGACCTGATCGTCGGCGGCAGTCACCATGGCGTCCACCAGGTCCAGCTTCATGTCCTTACCCGCCAGCCGGGTCTTGCCGGCTTCCATCGGTCCGCCGGAAACAAAGATCGCCGGGATGTTGAGGCGCATCGCGGCCATTAACATGCCGGGCGTGATTTTGTCGCAGTTGGAGATACACACCAGGGCGTCGGCGCAATGGGCGTTGA
>CAZDVY010000141.1:0-1689 GCA_964508935.1 uncultured Candidatus Competibacteraceae bacterium
GCGCGTCATGATGCGCCATGACCGCCTGCAAAGCCTGGCGCAATTCACTGGCCGATACGCGACGCGGCGTGCGCAAATAACTGGCCCAATTGAAATGATGCGGTTCTGGATTGTCGGTCTCGAAGAACCAGCGCTGGATCGGCGTCAAGGGCGCTTTGCCGGTCACCACTTCCGACTCGGTATCCATCATGCCGTGATGGCTCTCCGCCACCACGACTAATTCAGCGATGGTTTGATAACGATACAAATCCTGGGGAGTTAATTTGAGTCCCGCTTCTCCCGCTCGGGCAATCACTCGAATACTCAGAATGGAGTCGCCGCCCAGTTCAAAAAAATTGTCATGGACGCCCACCTGATCCAGACGCAGCAAATCGGCCCAGATTGCGACAAGCGCTTTCTCAGCCGCTGAACGGGGCGCTACATACAAATCCGCCAGACCGGCGGAGGTTTCTTCTTCCGGGGGCGGAGGCAACGCTTGACGATCCAGCTTACCATGTGCGGTCAGTGGTAATCCGTCCATGAGGACGAACGACGCGGGAACCATGTAGTCTGGCAATTGCCGCGCCAGATAATCGCGCAGTTCAAAGGTGAGGTTTCGGTTTTGCGAGTCCCGCGCAGGACTGTTGGTGAAAGCACTCCACGCTTGCGCCGGTTCCGCTTCGATGGGAAACGCAAATTCCATCGCGGACCCATCGCGCACAAACAGGGCGTCAAAACAACCTTCGGCATCGCCGCGCAACCAACTCAACTCAACCGCATAACCCAACTCACGGCCAAGGTTTACTAAATCCTCCGGCTCCACCCCGGAATCGACATGCGCCAACTGCTCACGCAACTGCGCCGCCGTCAATAATTCGGGCATCTTATTCAACCAACCCAGCAACCTGGCGTCCCCCAGGGTGCGCGCATTGGGTACGCCCCGCACTCCATACTGCGTCAGGCCAGTGGACAACATCTGACGCAGCGCCGCCAAACCGGCGCTGGACGATGGCCAGTTCCAGGTCGCCCACTCCGGACTCGGCGCAGCCAGCGACGCTCCGGCAACTTCCAGGACAACATCGTAGCGATACGTCGTCAATTCGTTGCGCGCCCGCCCGGACTTGGGTAACGCCTGCACTCGGCTAATCGGCGGCCATTCCCGGGACAACCGGGCGAACAGGGCCGGATCAACGGTCAGCTCACGCTCCAGCGCCATATGGCGGCGCACGCGCTGCGCCAAGGCGGTCCCGGTCGTAGTCGCCGCCGCCCGCGCCAGTTGTACGGCTGCATGGAACGCGCCCAGTAATTTGAAGTTCCTCACATCACCGATAAAGACCTGACCACCGGGCCGCACCAGACGGACCGCCGAACGCAGCACCTTCAACAGATAATCGACATCGGGAAAATACTGGACCACCGAATTCAGGACGACACAATCGAACGAAGCGGAGGGCCAGTCGTCCAGATTGTCAGCGCGACGCTGGTGCAGTTCGACTGCGCATCCACTGTCCTCAATCAGCGGCAAATGACGGCGCGTCCAATCGAGCAACCCGGCGGCGAAATCGACGCCGACATACCGGCGGCACAGCGGCGCAAGGCGAAACAGCAGAAGTCCCGTGCCACAACCGATCTCGAACATGTCCTGGCCGCCATTAATTTCAAGCACCTCTTGCGGCCGGCGACGCATGATGCGCGCCACCGTCGAGTCGG
>CAZDVY010000141.1:1789-4113 GCA_964508935.1 uncultured Candidatus Competibacteraceae bacterium
ATTTCAAGCACCTCTTGCGGCCGGCGACGCATGATGCGCGCCACCGTCGAGTCGGCCCAGTCGCACATCTCGTCCAGCGGAATCGGCGCCCCGGTAAAGCTGCTGGTCCAGCCCGTGAAATTCAGCTTCGGATCGACTGCCCCATCCACGCTGAGATGGGTCGCCGCCGCCTCGCTGGCCGCCTGCCATTCATCGACTAGCTGAGCCGCAGCATCCTGGGTAACCTTCACCGCCGCCGGAACGACATAAGCCACTAACCGCAACTCTCCGGTACGGTCCGGACGCGCCAGCACCGCTACATCATGCACTGCGGAATGCTTGCGCAGCGCCGCCGCAATTTCACCCGGTTCGATGCGATAACCGCGTATTTTCACCTGCTCATCAACGCGCCCGAGAAAGTCGAGTTGTCCATCCGCCAACCAGCGCACCCGATCGCCCGTCCGATACAGCCGTGCGCCTGGAACGACGCCAAACGGGTCAGGCACAAAGCGTTCCGCTGTTAGATCCGCCCGGCCAAGATAACCCCGCGCCAGGCCCGGCCCTCCCAGATACAGCTCGCCGGGCATGCCCGGCGGCAATAACTGCATCGCGGCATTAACGACGTAGGCGCGCACATTAGGCAAGGGCCGTCCCAGCGGTGGCTTGCGACCGTGCGCCCAGCCATCCGCCAAGGTAACGCCAATCGCCGCTTCGGTCGGTCCGTAGCCATTCAGCAGGCGGCGACCCTTGGCCCAACGCTCCGCAACCTCGGCTGACAGGAGGCTGCCCCCCACCGTCAGGGTCTTCAATTCCGGCAAATCCGCATAAGGCAACGCCGCAAGCAGCACGGCGGATAAAGTCACCGTACCGATGTGGCGCTCGCGCAGCAGGGCCAGCAAATCCGGGCCAGGCAATAACTCTTCACGGCGAGCCAGACAGAGCGTGGCTCCTGAAACCAGGGTGCGGAAAATTTCCCCCAGGGAAGCGTCGAACGTCAGGGCGTGGGTCATCAGCACCCGGTCGCCCGGCGTCAGGCCAAACACCAGTACCTGATTGAGAATGGTTTGCACGATATTACGATGCTCAACCATCACGCCCTTGGGCCGCCCGGTGGACCCTGAGGTAAAAAGGATATAGGCCAATTCGCCGGGATGGATGCAGATCCCCAACGACCTGGTTTCCTCCAGCGCCGACCCCTGAGCGATTTCATCTTCATCCAGGCACCACACCTGCCCGGTGACGGCAGGCAAACTCGACCGCAAGGCGTGTCGGGTGAGAATGACGCCGGGCTGGGCGTCAGCCAGAATCAGCGCAATGCGATCAGGCGGCAGCGCGGTATCCAGCGGCGTATAGACCCCACCGGCCTTTAGAATGCCTAATAAACCGATGATGGCTTCCGGGCTGCGCTCCAGATATAGGGCGACGCGGCTTTCCGAACGAACACCCATCCGCCGCAGGCGATGCGCCAGACGATTCGCCTGATTATCCAGTTCACCGTAGGTCAGCGCCCTATCCGCGTACTCGAGTGCGACTTGCTCCGGCTGTCCGGCAGCACGAGCTTCGAACAATTCATGCAGGCCGCAGGCAGGCAACGGCATCTCCCGGCGCCAATCAACAAAAATCTGCTGGCGTTCGCGGTCCGTCAGCAGATCAATGCGCTGCAATTCACGGTCAGGTTGTGCGAGCGCGCACGTCAACAACAAGACAAAATGCCCGGCAATTCCCTCGGCGGTGACGGCATCGAATAGATCGGTGTTGTAATGCAGAGAACCCGAAAACGTATCGGTCGATTCCGTCAAGGCTAACGTCAAGTCATAGAAAATCAGTCCCTGCGGTTCGGCAGGATGCCGCGCCGAATCCGCCGAATCCGCCAGACTGTTCTGCAGCACAAAGAGAACCTGGAACAACGGTTGTACGCCGAGCTGGCGCCGGGGCGCAATCTCCTCGACCAATCGCTCAAAGGGTAAATCCTGATGATTGAAAGCGGCCAGGCAGCTCTCCTTAACCCGCCGCAGCAAGGTGCGAAAGGTGGGCCGCCCTGACAGATCAGTGCGCAGGGCCAGCGTATTGGCGAAGAAACCGATCAGCTCTTCCAGTTCCGGACGATCTCGGTTAGCGACCACGGTGCCTACCGTGACGTCGTCCTGACCTGCGTAACCGCCGAGGATCGCCTGAAACGCCGCCAGCAAACCAACAAACGGCGTCGCCCGCTCCGCAAGACATAACTCACGCAGTTGTTGAGCGACTTCAGGGGCGAGCATCACTGGACAAGACGCGCTCGCATAACTCGGCACGCCAGGACGCGGACGATCAGTCGGCAACTGCAAGTGTTCAGCGCCAGCCAG
>CAZDVY010000141.1:4213-6572 GCA_964508935.1 uncultured Candidatus Competibacteraceae bacterium
CGATCCAAATCAAAAGGCTGGGCTATTTCCATTCGACGAATATGCTGAAGTTCAGCGTGGCGATCACGAGCGGATACGCTGCTTAAATCAACCATCGAGTAATAAACAGGCGCTGGTGGCGCGACGATCTGAACAGGCTCGCCATCCCAAGTGCTGAAGGTTGTGCGTAATGTTTCATGCCGACGCACCAATTCATTTAAAGCGCGTTGCAGTGCGTCATGATCAAGCGCCCCATGCAAAGGCACGGTCGTCATGGTGTTGTACAGTGGGCTGCCCGGAGCCAACTGCGCCAGGAACCAAAGTCGCTGCTGCGCAAAGGACTGCAGGGCCTGACGTTGACCGCCCAAGGCGTTCTCAAAAAACGGCGCAACTCCATTCTCCGGCAGCAATTCCACGACAACATCAGCGACTGGATTTTGTTGCGCTTTTTCAATCCATGCGGCTAACTCAGCGAGGGTAGGCGCATCGAATAGCGCCTGAATGGGCACATTCATCTTGAATGCCGAACGGAGTCGTGAAACCACCTGCATGGCCAGCAGGGAATGGCCTCCTAAAGTAAAGAAATTTTCCTGCACCCCAATGTGCGGTATTTTCAACACCTCCGTCCAGATCTCAGCAATCGTCGCTTCCACAGCAGATTGGGGCAACATGTCCGGCTGAACCGGATCCTGGCGGTCCGCCGTTGGCGTCGGCAAAGCGCGACGATGAATCTTGCCACTGGGCGTCAGCGGCAGATTCTCCAAGGGTAAAAAGAGCGCAGGCACCATGTATTCAGGTAAGTTTTGGCGGGCAAATGCAAGCAATTCCGAAAGCGGTGGCGCTGGCCCGTCCGCAAAGACAACATAAGCAGCCAACTGTTGCTGAACGGTCGCAACGACGGCGGCCTGACGTATCCCGGGATGGCGGCGCAGCACCGCTTCAATCTCGCTCGGTTCAATCCGAAAACCCCGTACCTTAATCTGATGATCAAATCGCCCCAGATATTCCAGTTGGCCATCCGGTGACCAGCGCACTCGATCACCCGTTCGGTATAAACGTACGCCAGGCTCATTGCTAAATGGATTCGGAAGAAATCGCTCCGCAGTTAAATCCGCCCGATGATGATAACCACGGGCCAATCCTTCGCCGCCCACATACAATTCACCCGGAATGCCTATCGATGTTGGCCGTAATTGTCGATCCAATACATAAACCTGACAATTGCCTATAGGCTGGCCGATCGGCAACCCTTCCTCCGGGCGGCGCTGACGCGAGTCGCACCGCGTCGCATCCCAAATTTCGCTCGTGCCATAGAGATTCGTCAGTACTCGACCGGGCAACTGTTGCGCAAACGACCGGGATAAATCACTGGGTAACGGTTCGCCACTGCTGATCCAGTGCTTGAGGCAGGGTAATTTCTGCAACAAGGGTTGCCCAGACTCAAGCAGAGCGCGCAGCAAAGAAGGAACCAACACTAACCGGGTCACACGCGCCTCGGCCAATGCCTCAATCAAAAGTACTGGGTCCTGCATCTGATCACTGGAAATCAGTCGAGCAGGTAATCCATTGACCCAAGCCGAGAACATCTCCCAGACAGAATCGATAAAATTAAGAGACGTTTTAATGCAAAGAACTTCGTTTTTCTGAAACGGCTCAGACTCTACATACATTCGATTGACGCAAACCCGATGAGGCACTGCTACGCCTTTAGGGGTCCCGGATGACCCGGAGGTGTAAATCAAAAAAGCCAGATTTTCCGGACAGATATCAGAAACAGGATTTTCAACACTACAACCACTCCACAGATTCTGATCACGATCTAAACAAAGAATTAGCCCTCCATAGCCTGACCCTATGGTTGCAAAACGCTCCTGGGTGATTAATACCGTCGCTTTGGAATCCCGAAGCATAAATTCTAATCGGGCTGGCGGGTAATCTGGGTCGAGCGGCACATAGCCGCCACCCGCCTTCAGAATAGCCAATACGCCCACCGCCATCTCCAAGGATCGCTCAACAGCCAGCCCAACCAGCACCTCAGGACCAACCCCTTGAAGTTGCAGGTAATTCGCTAATTGATTCGCTCGGTGGTTCAGCTCTGCATAGGTCAAACGCTCCCCGTTCCATGTCAATGCGATTGCATGAGGACTACGATTGGCGGTGATCTCGAATAATTGATGCAAACAGCGCGTTTTTGGATAATTCACCTGGGTCTGATTCCAAGCATACACAAGTTGCCGCCATTCAGGAGCAGTCGTTATTGATAATTCACCGACCTTTCTTTTTGGATTCTCTATCAGCCCCTCAAGCAACATTCGCAATTGTTCCAGCAAACGAATCAATAGTCCTGTATCAAACCGACGCGCATCTGCCGTCAAATCCA
>CAZDVY010000142.1:0-2532 GCA_964508935.1 uncultured Candidatus Competibacteraceae bacterium
GCCATGCGATCGTTGATAAGCAGGTTGAAAGGGCTGACTGAATTATTACTGCTGACCATGCTGTTGATGGTCGGTTGGGGAGGCAGCCATGCGATGGCTCAATGGTTTACCAGTCCGGGCGGCGGCAGTGGCGGGTTTACGGGCCGGCCGTTGATCACCGTGGAGTTGTATGTTGACGGCGACCAGACTAGCGCTAGTGTCCCCGTGAACTTGGCGGGAGTGGGGCCTAATCCCAGTTTGCCCTACACGCGCACACTCACGGCGGTGGTGCGGCAGGATGGACGGTTGTTCCCCACCAATATTCAGTTGGACTTGGCGCCTACTTTGGCTTCAGGCGCCTTGTTTGATCCGGAAGACCCGACCCAGGGTTTCCGCAGCCTGCCACTGG
Source organism: uncultured Candidatus Competibacteraceae bacterium (assembly GCA_964508935.1). Taxonomy (GTDB): domain Bacteria; phylum Pseudomonadota; class Gammaproteobacteria; order Competibacterales; family Competibacteraceae; genus UBA2383. The sequence goes on from CAZDVY010000142.1 coordinate 389, forward strand.
AGAATACCAGCGGAATAGCGACGGCGTTCTTCCACGCATCTTCAACGCCAGGTGAGGTGATTATTACCGCCTCGGCGCAGGATCCCGGTACCTCACAGGTCGTGAGCGCCAGTATCAGAATCACGGTAGTCGATGAAAAACGCCCGCCGGCGGCGATTACTTTTACCGGACCGTATGTTAATGCGGTACTGGCCGGGGTGTCGCGCTTTGGCGAACCGCTGATCCAGAGCGGTTCCTACAGCCGGGTGATCAGCGTGGTGATTAATGACCTCAATGGCAACCCGACGAATCCGAATACTCAAGTCAATTTCTATCTGATCGATGGGCCAATCACCGGGTATCCCAACAATCCCGGTTCATTTTTTGTCGCTGGCCCCAATAGCGATCCCTTCGAGGGGCAGCTTTGGCTCAGCGCGCTAAACCCATCCGGGAATTTTGTTACCAAGGGGGTGCGGCCCTATGACCGGCTGGTGCTGGATGGTCGGCAGACTGAGCAGAATCCCCTGCCCAATAATTTTTTCCAGACGGGCGTGTGGTCCGTGCAGAGCGTGGTGGGTGAAACCGCGCTGACCATTGTTCCACCGCCGCAGGGCAGACCTTTTAATATCGGTGATAACAATGGCTTCACCGTACCCTACGTGGTGGGCCGCGCCCAGAATGCAGCGGTGTTGTCGCCCTCGTTTACCGATCTGGACGGCGTCGCCAGCACGACGTTGACTTACCCGGTGGAGCGAATTGGCCAGACGGCAATCGTGGTGGCCTGCGTTGCGAATACCAATGTCTGCGGGATTCTCAATACTTGCGACTCTAAAGGTGCAAATTGCAAGTCGGTCTATCTGGGGGTGACGAATGGTTCCGACCGGACGTTGACCGTGTCGGCGACCAGCCTTGGGCCGAATCGCAGCACGGATGTCTTGATGTGCCTGCGGGACGCCAATTTCACACCACTGCCGGCTACCGAGATCCGGTACAGCATCGGTTCCACTGGACCGGCTACAGTGACCATTGATGGTGTGGAAGGCAACCAGGGCGCAGTGCTGACCGGTGGAGATGGCTGTGCACTGGTGGATATCACCAGCAGTGGACAACCCTTGGGCGGGTTACCTATAGAGATCGATTTTACCTCCGATTATGTCGCTGCCCCGGTCAAGGTCACGATCAAATCGCCGGGCTCTGGCAAGATGGATGGCTTGTTCAATTGCGAATTCGCATTTGATTTGGGCACGGCCGTGTGTGAAGGCGTTTTGCGGTTGACAGATGATGAACTAACTCCGATTGAAGGGGAGTTGATTGCCGTCGGAGATATCACGGCAGCCGGCGCTTTTACGTTGACTTTTGATCCGGCCGAAGGTGTATTCGGCAAGACTAACGAGGAGGGGCTGGTCAATGTGACAGTGGAGCTGGGCGCACCCGGCGAGTATGAATTCCCCTTCCAGACGGCAGCCGATGGCTCGGCAAGTTACACGCTGACGGTGACGGTGCCAGCGCCAGGAACACTGACGATCACCGCGACAGGATTGGATGCGGGTCGGGTGGGTCAACCGTATAGCGCATTATTGCAGGCGACGGGCGGTGTGCCGCCATACGCTTTCTCGTTGCTATCGGGGGCGTTGCCGCAGGGTCTAAGCCTGAGCGCGAGTGGCGCGATCAGCGGAACGCCAACGCGGGAAGGTTCTTTCAGCTTTTCGGTGAAGGTGCAGGATAGCCAGGGGTTATTGGGTTTTGCGGCTTTCACCATCGTCATCGGTCAACAACCTGCGCTGACCTTGGCTTTAACACCGACTACGGGTGCAGTGGGTGTCCCTTACAATGGGATAGTCAGCGCCACCGGCGGGACTGCGCCATACGCCTTTCAACGGGTAGCAGGCAGCTTGCCGGATGGTTTGACGCTGAACCTCAGCGGCACCTTGTCGGGTACGCCGACCAGGGTTGGAGCCTTTGCAGTTTCAATTGAGGGCACGGATAGCAAGGGTGCAGTCGGGACGTTGAATACAACGATCACGATTAACAGCAACTCGCCAGTGGTTGTGACCTTTACCCCGCCAGCAGCGACTGTCGGGCAGTTCTTCAGCGCGGTGCTAACTGCTACCGGGGGGACGCCACCGTACACCTTTGTCAGGACCGCAGGTAATTTGCCGCCGGGA
>CAZDVY010000142.1:2632-6553 GCA_964508935.1 uncultured Candidatus Competibacteraceae bacterium
ACGCTGCAAGTGGCGACGGCCTCACCGTTGCCTAATGCAACCGAGAACGCTGCCTACACGGCTAATTTGACAGCCGCTTGCAGTGGGATTTGCGGAACAGCCTTCACCTGGAGCGTGGTGGCTGGTGGTGGGGATTTGCCTCCTGGCATGACCTTGGGACCGTGCGTCAATATCTCCAGCCTCTCTTGCCCATTGACGGGAACGGTGCCGGCGGGAACGTTGACGGCAAACAGGACCTATACGTTCGTGGTGAAACTCACGGATAATCTGGTTCCTAATCCGAATGAGGTATTAAAGACCTTCCAGTTGACGGTAATTAACACCAATCCATGACCCCATCGGTTGGATTGCTGGCCTTGTTGGCAATCCAACCCTCATGGTCAATGACCGCCGCCCTCCGGGAAACCGGGGGCGGTTTTTTCGTCCTGTCGATTTTCCGGTGATGACCAGGATCAGGGATTCGTAAGGGAACCACAGGTCAGATGACGGGAACCACCGTTAGGGCTAGAATCCACGCCTCTCAGCATGACGACGGAGCCGCATCGTGCAGGAACTCAACCCTTACTTTTACCAGATTCAAGACCTCCAGGAACGCTGCGCGTCCCTGAGGGGGTATCTTTGACTTCGATGCCCGGCGCGAACGACTGATCGAAGTCAACCGTGAACTGGAGGAACCCACGCTCTGGAATGACCCCGAACGGGCGCAGGCGCTGGGCAAGGAGCGCGCCGAACTGGAAGCGGTGGTCGATCGGCTGGAAAATCTGCGCCGGGGCCTGAATGAAGCCGCTGAACTGCTGACTCTGGCCGGCGAAGAAAACGATGAAGCGGCGGTTGCCGAAGTGGTCGGGGATATTGAAACGCAGGCCCGGATCGTCGCCGATCTCGAATTCCAGCGCATGTTCGCCGGCGAACTCGATGCCAGCAACGCCTTCCTCGACATCCAATCCGGCTCTGGCGGCACCGAAGCCCAGGACTGGGCGGACATGCTGCTGCGCATGTATCTGCGCTGGGGGGAACGGCGCGGCTTCAAAACCGAATTGCTGGAAGTTTCACCCGGCGAAGTGGCCGGCATCAAAAGCGCCAGTATCCGCTTTGAAGGCGCGTATGCTTTTGGCTGGTTGCGCACCGAAACCGGCGTGCATCGCCTGGTGCGCAAATCCCCCTTCGATTCCGGCAATCGCCGCCATACCTCGTTCGCCGCGGTGTTCGTCTCCCCGGAAATCGACGACAGCATCGAAGTCGAGATCAATCCCGCCGATTTGCGCGTCGATGTCTACCGCGCCTCCGGGGCAGGCGGCCAGCATGTCAACCGTACTGAATCGGCAGTGCGCATCACCCACCTGCCGACCAACATTGTCGTGCAATGCCAGAATGACCGCTCCCAGCACAAAAACCGCTCCACGGCCATGAAACAACTCAAGGCTAAACTCTACGAGCTGGAAATCCAGAAACGTAACGCCCAGTCCCAGGCCCTCGAAGACAGTAAATCCGACATCGGCTGGGGCAGCCAAATCCGCTCCTATGTGCTGGATCAGTCGCGCATCAAGGATTTGCGCACCGGCGTGGAAACCGGCAACACCCAGGCGGTGCTGGACGGCGATCTGGACGATTTTATCGAGGCCAGCTTGAAGAGTGGGTTGTAACCGTGATGATGATCGCCCATTCAGGAGTATGCGATGAATTGGCAGGACGTCTGTGAACATCCCAGTCTGCAAAATTTACCCTTCAAGATCGAATTAAATGAAAAGGGGGAAATTGTGATGAACGCCGTGCAGGTGATTCACTCCCTTTATCAGGGAGAAATTGAATACCGCCTGCGCAGGTTGTTGAAAAACGGCAGAACGCTTCCTGAATGCGCGATCAAGACTGCTAAAGGCACACAGGTGGCTGATGTGGCGTGGGCCACTGCTGACACTGTGCGGAAAATCAAGGGAGAAGTCGAATGCTCCATTGCGCCGGAAATCTGTGTGGAAGTCGTGTCCGCCAGCAATACTGGAGAGGAAATGGAGGAAAAGAAAGGCTTGTATTTTGCGAGAGGCGCTCAGGAAGTCTGGGTTTGCGAAGATGGCGTCATGCGGTTTTATCGGGCTGATGGCCCATTGGAAAAATCCAGTCTGGTTCCAAACTTTCCAAAGATCATCGAAATCGATGACTAGCCTTAGCGAGTGAATGGGATGAATTCAACGGTTGACTCCCCCGAAACCGCCATCGACGACAACAAGCTGATTGCCCTGCGTCGGCAAAAGCTTCGCGACCTGCGCCAGCGGGGCAACGCCTGGCCCACCGACTTTCGCCGCAACACCCTGGCCGCTGAACTGCACGCCGCTTGTGGGTGCAAGGAACCCGCCGAACTGGAGGCCGAATCCCGGCGGGTCGCCATCGCCGGGCGGATGCTGGCCAAGCGGATCATGGGCAAGGCCAGCTTCGTCCGCCTGCGCGACATGTCCGGCGATATTCAGCTTTTCCTGCAAAAAAATGCGCTGGGCGAAGCTTACGAGGCGTTCAAGGACTGGGACCTGGGCGACATCCTCGGCGCGGAAGGCACCGTGTTCAAGACCAAAACCGGCGAACTGTCCATCAAGGTCGATACGCTGCGCCTGCTGACCAAAGCCCTGCGCCCGCTGCCGGAAAAATTTCACGGTCTGGCCGATCAGGAAACCCGCTACCGCCAGCGCTACGTCGATCTGATCATCAACGAATCGACCCGCGCCGCGTTCCGGTTGCGTTCAGCGATGGTCGCGCACATCCGCGATTTCTTTAACCAGCGCGGCTTTCTGGAAGTCGAGACGCCGATGATGCAGCCGATTCCCGGCGGCGCGACCGCCCGGCCCTTCATCACCCATCACAATGCGCTGGACATGCCGCTGTACCTGCGCATCGCCCCGGAATTGTATTTAAAGCGCCTGGTGGTCGGCGGCTTCGAGAAGGTCTACGAAATCAACCGCAATTTCCGCAACGAAGGGCTGTCCACCCGCCACAATCCCGAATTCACCATGCTGGAGTTCTATCAGGCCTACGCCGATTATCATGACCTGATGGATTTAACGGAAACCCTGTTGCGCGGCATGGCCGAGCAGCTATTGGGCGACTCAATGTTGTTCTATCAGGGCGAAACTTACGATTTTGGCCGACCGTTCCGGCGCTGGACCGTGCGCGAGGCGGTGTTGCACTTCAATCCAGCCATCGGAGCTGCGGAACTGGATGATCTTGAATCCGCCCGGCGCATTGCCCAAAGATTGGGGATCGACGTGAAGCCGGAGCAGGGTCTGGGCCGGGTGCAACTGGAAATTTTCGAGCAGACCGTCGAACATCAGTTGCGCGATCCGACCTTCATCACCGCCTATCCGACGGAAGTGTCACCCTTGGCCCGGCGCAACGACGCCGATCAGGCCATCACCGACCGCTTTGAATTGTTCATCGGCGGGCGGGAAATCGCCAACGGCTTTTCCGAGCTGAACGACCCGGAAGATCAGGCCGAGCGTTTCCGCCAGCAGGTTGCGGCCAAGGATGCTGGCGATCATGAAGCGATGCACTACGACGCTGATTATATCCGGGCGCTGGAATATGGCCTGCCGCCGACCGCCGGCGAAGGCATCGGCATCGACCGGCTGGCCATGCTGTTCACTGACGCGCCCTCCATCCGCGATGTGCTGCTGTTTCCCCATCTGCGGCCTGAGTAACCCCTCTCGCGGTTCAGAGCGCGAGCCTTATGACCTTTCAGCCCCAGGAGTTTACTGCCATGAGTTCATCGCTCGCCGCGCTGCGTCAGGAATACGCCCTGGGCGCGCTCAACGAAACCGAAGTCGATCCCGACCCCATCCGGCAATTTCAGCGCTGGCTGGACGAGGCGATCAAGGCCGAATTGCCGGAACCCAACGCCCTGACCCTGGCCACCGCCGACCGCACCGGTCGCCCGTTTGC
>CAZDVY010000143.1:0-6421 GCA_964508935.1 uncultured Candidatus Competibacteraceae bacterium
ATGTATTTGAGCAGATAGAGAACGCCGAGCAGCTTGATGAAATGGGGATGGCTGCGGCCTAGCTGGGTGCGCAACCGGGCCAGATCATAACTGATGATCCGGTAGTAGGATTCGATGCGAATCGGGAAGCGGAACTCGTAATAGTGAACCGCGAAACCCTGCTCGCTGTAGCGCAACTGCAATTCGCCGCTTTCCAGACAATCGCCATAAAACTTGCCGAGAAAGGGCGCCAGCACCCGGCCGCGAATTCCTTCGTAGAGATGGTTCCAGTTGATGTCGAAAAATTCGTGGTACGGCGAATCCGGCCCGTTTTCCAGCACGTCCACCAATACCTGATTCTGGCTGTCGAACGACATGTGATTGGGCACGATGTCCTGCACCCAGCCGAGGCTATGCTGTTTGAGAATCTGACTAAGCGTCTCGAACCGCTCCAGGCCGCCCAATTCTGGATTGATGGCGTGGCAATCCACGACATCGTAACCGTGCCGGCTGCCCCGGCGCGGCGTGAGGATCGGCGAAGCGTAGAGATCAGAGACACCGAGTTCAGCCAAATAGGGTGTGATAGCCATGGCGGCGTCAAAGCCGAAATCCGGGGTGAATTGCAAACGATAGGTTGCAACAGGAATGCGCATCATGGGGATGGCCCTCAGCAGCAGGAAAAAATGCGGAACAGGCGGCGCGCCGTTCAGCCCGGTTAATAGAACTCTCCCCCGATCAGGCCGGGGCGCGGCGATCAGCGCATGATGGCAAGCGTCGCCTCCAGTCGCACCGGAAGACCGAGCCGGGTTTCAATGCTTCTTTTGACCTGCTCCACGTCAGCGTTATCCAGGGTCGTGGACGACAGCAGCCGCACCGAGAGATGCAAAGGATCGCCGGGTAGCACCGTCGCTTCGCGCAGCAACACGCCCTCCATGATCTGACCTTCCAAAGCGCGGACCACAAGGTTTTGCTCGACCATCCGGGCAAATCCGACGCCCAGTGGCAGGCTGACGACCCCGACCAGGGCCAACGCAGTCAACAGGCCCCGGCGCGCCAGGCGGAACGGGCCAAAGCCAAGCAGCAAAAAGGTCAGATTGCCGGCTAGGACGATGCCAAACAGGTTGGTCAGAAACAGCAGAAAGGAATCCCGGAACACCGGCCATTCGCCCCAGCCGATGCCGATGCCGGAGACTGCCAGCGGCGGCACCAAGGCAACGGCAATCGCCACGCCGGCCAGACTGCGGGCGACTTCCTCGCGGGCGTGGGCGTAAGCGCCGGCGATCCCGGAAATCACTGCGACGCCCAGATCGAGCAGGGTAGGGTTAAGGCGGGCGGCAATCTCGCCGGTCACGGAATGCAGGGGAATGATCCCGGTCATGGCCGCCCCGCAACCCAGGGCCAGCAACAGACCCAGGCCCAGGGTTTTCAGACTGCCGGCGAGCAGGTCGCGATCCTGGCGCACCAGGGCCATCGCCAGGGAAATGATCGGAGCCATCAAGGGCGCCAAAATCATTGCGCCGATAATGACGGGCGCTGAATTGGCGAACAGGCCGAGGGTAGCCAGCAGCGTCGATAACACCATCAGCGTCAGATAGGCCGAGGAGGGACGGGCGTTGTCGCGCAACGCCAGATACAGCTCCTTGAATTCTTCGGCGCTGGCGCGGTGCAGCCAGGGCAGGTGTTGACTGGTCAGCGCGATCCGCGCTTCACCGACCGGCAGGCTTTGCGCCTTGTAAATTTCCTTGATCTGTGGTGCTTCCTCGCGGATGTCCAGATAGCGGCCAGGCCGCAGCCGCAGGGCCCTGGACGCTATTCTCAACTCCAGTTGGCGGGCGTTGATCCAAACGCCATCATGCCAATACTCCAGCGGTTCAGGGCTGGCGATATTCAGCGTCGCCGTCTTGAGATGCCCCATAAACGGCGGCAGCTTTTTCCGCTGCCCCCCCAAGAACAACGTGGTCAGCAAGAAGCGCAACATCTCCATCCGGCTGCGCGGCGCGAGAACCAACGCATGGAGCATCCCATCGTTACTGCCCGTATCCGCAACCACCCGCTGGAATAGCCGCGAGGCGCTGCTCTCTTTGACCATGACGATGCCGAGCGCTGCCGTAACCAGATTTTTGTCTTTACCGGTGGTCAGGGTGTAGGGATGCAGTTTCAGGGCGCTAAACCCGGATTGCAGGATGCGCAGAAAATGCTGGAGTCGGCTGCGAAAACCGGGCGCCTGGCCGCTGATGCTGCCCAACGAAAACGCTTTGCCGACAACCACCGAGTTCAGCACGGGCCGATCATTGCAATACAGCAGATCGACGCACTGATCCTGCGCCTTGAGCGCATCGTCCAGGGCGTCCTCAAGGCGGCGAGCCACGCCAAAACAGCGCCGCGCCAGAGTTAACCCTGGATGGGGCAACAACCCGATGCACCACTGGCGGGCCACGGCTTCGGGGATGAGCTCAGCCAGGGCCGCGTCATCAAGGTCAGTCAACACGGTCGCGCCGGCGGGCCAATCCGGCAGGGCGTTGCGACGATACGGCATGATCTGCGCGGCGTGATCCGCCAGCAAAAGCCGGAGGCGCTGTTGCGCTTCGGCTGGCGCAGCGGGATCGAACAAGACGCCCAAGGCACAGTCTGGCGTCAGAGCGGAGGGTTCAGCGGTGTCCATCAAAGATAGCTCCCCACAGTCGGCGTAGAAACCAGTACCAGCGATCAGCCTGTCCATCACGCTTACTCTTCAGCTACATAGACCGCAACGGCGTAAGGCGGAAGGTTCAGGAGGTTCGGCGGAACGCCATTGGCCAGTCGCGCTGGCAGCGTAAAACCGTCGCCGCCCCAGATCGACTCAGCGGCGTCCAGTTGTTTTCGCCAACTGCCGACACCCGGCTGAACAGTGACTGTCGCCGACGCAGCGGCGAAATTCATCCAGACAGCGACGCGGTTTTCATTACACCAGCGCCGCAGCTCCAGCACGGTCGGCGCGATGATAGTTGCGCTCAGGCTGGCGCAGTCGAGATGGGCAAGCGCCGGCAGTTCCCGCCGCAGGCGCAACAGTTCCCGGTAAAAGGCGCGCAACTGGGTGTGCGGGCCGGTTTTGCTCAGTTCCCATTGCAGTTTCGCGCCGGCGAAGGTCGATTCCGCCTGGGGATCGGGCGCTTCGCCGACGGCGTGGAAGGCCATGAATTCCTGTTTCCGACCCTCACGCACATTTTCGATCAACGCCGGGTCGCCGTGGCTGATGAAATACTGGAACGGGCGCGGCTCGCCGTATTCTTCGCCCATGAAAAGCAGCGGCAGATAGGGCGACAACAGCACCGCCGCCGCCGCCAGTTTCAAGGCCGGGAACGGCAGCAGGGTTGTAAACCGTTCACCGAGCGCCCGGTTGCCGACCTGATCGTGATTCTGGCTGCACGCGACGAAGCGCCAGGCCGGACAGTCTGAAGCGTCGGCGCCATGAAAACGCTGGCGGTGCGCGGAGTAGTCGCCGGCGTAGACGAAAGGCTGACGGTAGGCTTGCGCCAGTAGCTCCAGTGCGCCGAAATCTTCGTAGTAGCCGTGGCGCTCGCCGGTCAGCACGGCATGCAGCGCATGGTGGAAATCATCGCTCCATTGGGCGTTCAGCCCGTAACCGCCGACCGCCGGAGCGCGAATCAGCCGGGGATCATTCAGATCGCTTTCGGCGATCAGATGGAACACACGCCCCAAACGCCGCCCGCAATTCGCAGCGACTTCAGCCAGTTCTGCCAGAATGTGCCGGGCGCCGAAATCGTAAATGGCGTGTACTGCATCGAGGCGCAGCGCGTCGCAGTGGCAGGTTTCCAACCAGTAGCGGGCATTGCCGACCACATATTCGCGGACGCCGGGGCTGTACGGGCCGTCGTAATTGACCGCGTCGCCCCACGGCGTGCGGTAGCGGCTGGTAAAGTAGGTTCCCAGTCCCCAGAGATAATTGCCTTCAGGACCGAGATGGTTGTAGACCACGTCGAGGATGACCGCCAGTCCCTCGCGGTGGGCGGCGTCCACCAGCCGTTTGAGTCCTTCGACACCGCCGTAGGACTGTTGCACGGCGTAAGGATAAACGCCGTCATAACCCCAGTTGCGCTCGCCGGGGAATTGGGCAATCGGCATTAACTCTAGGGCGTTCACCCCCAGTTCGCGCAATTCCGGCAGACGCGCGATGATCGCGTCGAAAGTCCCTTCCGGGGTAAAGGTTCCCACATGCAGTTCGTACATCACCCACTGTTGCAGTGGCGGTGGCTGCCAACTGGCATCGGTCCAGTCGAAGGCGTGATCCACCACTTGGGAAGGCCCGTGGACGCCTTGCGGTTGACAGTGAGAGGCGGGATCAGGGCGGTCAGTTTCACCATCCCACTGGTAGAAGTAGTGTGCGCCGAGTTCAACGTCAGTGACGGTGGCGCGCCAGTAACCCCGCTCATCGCGGGTCATGGGAATGAGTCGGTCTTCGGGGGCGACTAGGTGGATCGCCGCTTGTTGCAACAAGGGCGCCCACAGGGTGAACACGCAGGAATGGTCACTGTGATAAACAGCGCCAAGGTTCGATCGGTTCATGGGAATGCATCCTCCGGTTAGTCCGTCCTGGATCGCAGGCAAAATCCTTCTTCTCTGGATTAGAACACATCAAAACCGGTTTCTGGAAACCCCAAGGCCCCCTCGGAACCCCCGGCGTCCCCGGTTTATACGGAATATTCGGCTGACAAAACCGGCAAAATCGCCATAATCGTTATCCTTAAATCGCTGCCGCCCGCTAGCTTTTCCCAGCTCCGGCGCGGTGGACGCACCTGACTGGAGAGCGCCGCATGAACCAACTGATCATTTTCGACACGACCCTGCGCGACGGCGAACAAAGCCCCGGCGCGTCCATGACCAAGGAAGAGAAAGTCCGCATCGCCAAGATGCTGGAGCGGATGAAAGTCGACGTCATCGAGGCCGGATTTCCCATCGCCAGTCCCGGCGACTTTGAAGCCGTGCGTGCGGTAGCGCGGGCGGTCAAGGACAGCACGGTGTGCGGCCTGGCGCGGGCGGCTGATGTGGACATTGACCGGGCCGGCGAAGCGTTGAAAGAGGCGGCGGCTGGCCGCATCCACACCTTTATCGCTACTTCGCCGATTCACATGCAGATGAAACTGCGCATGGAACCGGATCAGGTGCTGGAGCGGGCGGTTGAAGCGGTGCGCCGCGCCCGGCGCTGGACCGACGATGTGGAATTTTCCGCCGAGGACGCCGGACGTTCAGAACTGGATTTTCTCTGCCGGATTACCGAAGCGGTGATCGCCGCCGGGGCGCGCACCATCAATATCCCCGACACGGTCGGCTATAACGTTCCCGAGCAATTCGCCCACACCCTTCGCAGTCTCATCGAGCGGGTGCCGAACGCGGATAAAGCCATTTTTTCGGTGCATTGCCATAACGATCTGGGACTGGCAGTCGCCAACTCGCTCGCGGCGGTGCTGGCCGGGGCGCGGCAGGTGGAATGCACGATTAACGGGCTGGGCGAACGGGCCGGCAACGCCTCACTGGAGGAAATCGTCATGGCAGTGCGCACCCGCCGCGATGTTTTCCATCTGGAGATCGGTCTCGACACCACACAGATCGTTCCCGCCTCGCGGCTGGTCGCCAACATCACCGGCTTTCCGGTTCAGCCCAACAAGGCCATCGTCGGCGCCAATGCGTTCGCTCATGAATCCGGCATTCATCAGGACGGTGTGCTCAAGCATCGGGAAACCTACGAAATCATGCGCGCCGAGGATGTCGGCTGGAGCGCCAACCGCATGGTCATGGGCAAGCATTCCGGGCGCAACGCCTTCCGCACCCGGCTGGAGGAACTGGGCGCGAGTTTCGCCACGGAAGAGGAACTCAACGCCGCCTTTGCCCGCTTCAAGGAACTGGCGGACAAGAAGCACGAGATTTACGACGAGGATTTGCAGGCGCTGGTCACCGACGCCTATCTGGTCGCGGAAAATGAACGGGTGAAATTGCTGTATCTGCGGGTCTGCTCGGAAACGGGGGAGACGCCGAATGCCCAAATCACTTTGGCAGTGGACGGTCAGGAACGCCGTGCGACCGCTGAGGGCGGCGGTCCGGTGGACGCCGCGTTCAAGGCGATCGAGAGCATCTTGCAAACGAACACCGACCTGTTGCTGTACTCGGTAAACAACATCACCAGCGGCACCGATTCGCAGGGCGAGGTGACGGTGCGAGTCGCCCAGGGCGGACGGATTTTCAACGGTCAGGGTGCAGATACGGACATCGTGATCGCCTCGGCCAAGGCGTATGTGAACGCCCTCAACAAGGTGCTGCAACCGGTCGAGCGGGCGCATCCGCAACTGCTGTAAATCCGCCGATGACGTCTGCTAAACGCCCCTATCTGGACGCCCTCGGCATTCCACTGTGGCTGCCGCGCCAGATTTTGGCGATCCATCCGCAACCC
>CAZDVY010000144.1:0-6376 GCA_964508935.1 uncultured Candidatus Competibacteraceae bacterium
CACTAGGATGTCTAAAAGGCTTTGATTGAATCCTGGGCGCGGAACATCTGACCAGTTACACCGCGACTGTCTGGACCCAGCAGATAGAGGTAAGCCTCCAGCACAGCGTCCGGGGCGGGCCATTGGTCCGGTTCGCGGCCCGGGTAAATCCTCAAGGTCATCGGCGTGCGCACCCGGCCCGGATCGATGCTGTTGACGCGGATCGGCGTATTGGTTTCCAGCTCGCTGGCCAGCATTTTCATCAAGGTTTGCGCGCCGCCCTTGGCGACGGCGTAAGCACCCCAGTAAGCCTGACCCTCCTCGCTCACCCGGTCAGCAGTGAACACTACCGAAGCGTCAGCGGAACGGTTGAGCAAACCCAGCAAGGCCTGGGTCAGCAGGAATGGTGCATTGAGGTTAACCTGCAGAATGCGATACCACAGTTCAATGTCGTAATTGGCGATCGGCGTCAAACCCTGAAACAGCGCAGCGTTGTGCAGCAGGCCGTCCAGCCGGCCAAATTCATTCTCGATCACCTGCGCCAGGTCGGCGTAATCTTTCGGCGTCGCTCCTTCCAGATTCATCGGATAAATCGCTGGTTTGGGAGCGTTGGCCTGTTCCAGTTCGTCGTAAACCTGTTCCAGCTTGCGGATGGTGCGTCCCAGCAAAATCACGGTCGCGCCATGGGCGCCCAACTGGCGGACTGCAGCGCGACCGATGCCATCCCCGGCGCCAGTGACCAGAATAATCCGATCTTTCAATAAGTCAGCAGCAGGTTGGTAGTCCTGCATCATGGTTTCTCCTCACTCCTCTTTCGCGAGCGATAGCGGAGTTTCTGCGTACCAATATTCAGTTTATCGCTGCCAGTTGCCGATAGCGACGACGCTCACGGCGATGCCATTGCCAAGCTAGCCACAATTTGCGTAGCGGGGTTAGACGGGTTTGCTGTTCCAGCAGCCGATAATCCTCCGCTGTGATTTCTGCCAGCAGGGCCATCGCCAGCTCCAGACGAATCAGCAAATGGGATTGGGTCAGGCGATCCGTCTCTGGGAGAAAACCCAGCGCCCGGCGGTAATAGTCGTGAATTCGTTCAGCCTGGAAAGCGAAGAGCTGTCGAACCCGGTCGCTGGTCTGTGCCGCCAATAGGTCGCCCAGGCCAACACCGAAGCGCTGCATTTCATCCTCGGGCAAATAGCAATGGCCTTGTTGAGCATGATCGCGCGCCTGGCACAGTTTGTTGAACAATTGCAACAACACGCCGGTCTCATGGGCAAAGCGCGGCGTGGCGCGCCGGTCCTGGTAGCCGGTGATTTCCGCCGCCAGCAGCGCCGGGACGCTGCCATGCCGATGTAAATACAGGGTCAATTCAGTGAAGCTGGGATAAATATCGTAATCCAGGTCCATCGCGACTCCATCGAGAATCTCCCGGAAATATTCCTCGGGCAGGTTAAAGGCTAATAACCGGGGTTGCAGGGCGCGGGTAATCGGATGCTGGGGATCGCTTGCGAACAGGCGGTCCAGTTCCGCGCGCCACCAGTCCAGCTTGGTCCTGGCTACACCAGGATCGTGGCATTCCTGGGGAATCCGGGTAGTTTCCAGGTAAAACGCCTGTACGGCGGCCAGAGCTTGGCGCTGCGGGATCGGCAGGCCCAGCAGGCTGTAGCGGAAATCTGCGCCGCGTCCGGCGGCCAGGTCGTAACAATAGTCGTCTGCATTCATGATAACAGGGTCGGGTGGAGGGTGATCAGCGCTGCGCCCGGTCAGCGCCGCCGCCATTCCTGGAGGAGTTGCTGCTCGCCGGAACGCAATTTACCGGCATGAATGGTGGACAGCGAGCCGTCGTCTTCCTTGAGTTCTTTGGTTTGGACACCCGGCGGCGGGTGAGCGCCATAGTGAACCTTGCCTTCAGTATCGGTCCAGGTGTAGATACGATTGGTCGGTTGCACGGGAATCGGCGTCACCGCCTGGCCCTCGGGCGGACGGTTGCCGTAATGCACCCGGCCTGTGGCATCCTTCCAAGTGTAAACTTCATCCCCGCCCTGTGCGACAGGCAGCGCCAGCAACGCTAACAGCCCTAACGACCGTGCGAAGAGGCGATGTTTCAAGACATGCTGGTGATGCATAGGCTTGTGTCCGTGAGTAATGCCGCTGTTATAGAGAGTTAAGTCTATTTTGGGTTTCTCTGCACGAAATGGCTGGCATTTTAACGCCGCCACCATAAAGCGCTTTTAATCGATGCCGATATTTTGGCGAAAGAGCATCATTGATGCTCTTTCCGTATCCAATTCTGATGGATAGAAAATCAGATTGCTCTCGTTGGCCCCAACAGCGATTTTCTCACCCTGGATGACAACGACGAAAAGATCAACGATGGGCAAACTGTTTGGGGCAATGATCGGGCAGGGCTTCGCCGAACTTGCTGCGGATGATGAGGGATGGCAATTGTCAAAGATCGAATCCCTGAATCAACTGGTTCCGTCCGCTCTCCTTGGCGCGGTACAGGGCGCTGTCCGCCCGCTGCAGCCAGCTTCCGGCATCATCGGTAGCACTCAGTCCGGCCAGGCCGATCGATGCAGTAACGCCCAGTTCCCGGCCTTCATAATTCAGGCTTAAGTTCCGTATAGCCTGCAACAACCGCTCGCCCAGCATTCGGGCGGTGTCCGCAGTGGTTTCCTGTAAAACGATGGCGAACTCCTCACCACCATAGCGGGCTACGAAATCACTACGGCGCGGGAAGGTTTGGGTGCAGCAGTCGGCGAAGCTTTTCAGCGCCAAGTCGCCCGCCGGATGGCCGAACTGGTCGTTAATGCGTTTAAAATGATCAAGGTCCACCATCAGCAGACAGACCGGCTGACCGGACAACCTGCCTAGCTCGAAAGTGCGCAGAAAATGTTGATCGAAAGCCTTGCGGTTGTAGAGTCGGGTGAGCGGGTCCAGTTCCATTTCCCGGCGCGCCTCGCTCAATTCAGTCCGCAAGGATTGCAGCTTGTCGGTCAAGGCGCCCAGCATGGTTCGGCGGGTGTGTTGTCGAAATTCGGCGATGCGGCCAATCGCACTGATCACCTCTGTCGCTTCGCGTTTAATCGCCTCCAGGGGCGCGTTACTGTCAATCACATCCTTAAGATGATTAATTTGATTGACGATCTCGACCTGTTCCTCCTGATCTTCAATCAGCACTTTACCCAGACTATTGACCAAATCACCGAGAACTTGGCGGATGTCTTTCAGACTGCTGGTGACGTAGGCGTTTTCTCGTTTGCGTAACTGGGTGGCGAAATCGCACAACCCCGACCAATTGCGCTCAGCACCCTGAATCGTGTCGGTGGCGTTCGGATCAGCGCTCGGATACGGCGCAGCAACCAGGATATGCCTGGCCCACGTTTCGCACAGTTCCTTGATAGTCTGGGCATCGAGTTGATCGAGATCGAAAGCATGTTTGCCCCAAATACGCAGCAATGTTCCTGCAGTATCCAGCGCCGGGTCAGTCATCGCCAGCGAAGTCACATGGTCAGCCGGAGCTGATGGGGTTTTCTGATCCCAGAACATAAATGCGGGGGCTACTCCGTATCAGGAACATGGAAAAGACTCAGAGTTGCTTTGAAAATTCGGTGATCTATGAAAATCGCCAGACTCAACTGTGCTTAAACTATACCCATTCCGGGTCAGGGTGAAGAGATTGCTGATGATTTCAGTAATCATGTCACTATAAAAAGACGATTCACAGCGGAAGGAGACGGTATGTCTGAAATTTTGCGCGTCCAGCGTGTAACTCGGGGCGATATCAGGGCTTATTTACCGGAACTGGCGCGACTGCGTATCCGAGTATTCCGGGAGTATCCCTATCTCTATGAAGGCAGCACCGCTTACGAAGAAAGATACCTTCAAACCTACGCCAACGCACCTGGCGGCGTGATGGTGCTGGTCCGGGATGGCGAACGGGTGGTGGGAGCGTCGAGCGGCCTGCCACTGTCGGCTGAAACACCGAATGTGATCGGGCCGTTCGTCAAGGCTGGCTATGACCCCGAACAAATTTTTTACTACGGCGAGTCGGTGTTGCTACCGGAGTATCGGGGACAGGGGTTGGGCCAGCGGTTTTTTGCGGAACGCGAGGCGCATGTGCGGGAGCTAGGCAGGTTCGACCTTGCTTGTTTCTGCGCGGTGGAGCGTCCGGTTGACCATCCTCGTCAGCCTGCCCATTACCGACCCCTGGATGAATTTTGGAATGGGCAGGGATTCTTCCGGCATCCGGAGTTGCGTGCTGCTTTTTCATGGCGGGATTTGGATGAGGCGATGGAGTCGCCCAAGCCGATGGTTTTCTGGCTCAAGCGTCTGGTTTGAAAAAACCGGACACGAGCGGCGCAAAAGCGGGCCATTTTGGCCTCATGCGCACATTGTGGGTGTCTGAGTGATGCAGCGTGTCGGTATTCATACCTCTTGTATCATGTCAATTGCCGGTGATGCTGGAAAATCATGCTAGAAATATTAATTTATTTAAATTTATTATTTATTTATTTTAATTGGTTTAATTATTGCTTAAAAAAATTTATTTTAAATTCATCTATTTAAGGATGTTACAAAATGAACCGAAATCAAAGCTTGCTCATGGCGTGTGCCTTAGGGCTTGGTCTAAGCGCCAAGAGCATGGCTGGTGCTATCACCGCAGACGGGAACCTGAGTGATTGGGGGCTGTTCAATGGTTCTACAACCTGGACGCCATCGGGCAACCAAAGTGGAAAGAGTTATTCATACAATGGCTTGACGATCTACTACACCATTGAAGATTACACCGGTGGTGGCAATGGGCAGGTCTATCCGGGTTATGGAGGACAAGCCTACGATGCTGAAGCGCTCTATGTGACTTGGGACGCTGCTAATCTTTATATTGCTCTGGTGACCGGCCACGATCCGAATACCAAGCAAAACGAAAAGAATAATACCTACAGCGCTGGAGATTTTGCGCTGAATTTCTGGAGCGGCAGCGCTGATCACACTTACGAGTTTGGCATCCGAACCCCGAATCAGTCCAACAACATCGGCACGTTTTCAACCGATTTGTACAGAACGACCAGCCCTAACAACTGGCGGCAATCCAACCTTTGGAATAGTCAGTTACAACCATATCAGCGTGTTACCTCGCTGAATACTACAGGGCTAACTCCATTGCAGACCAAAGCCATGATGTCCATTCAAGAAGGGCCAAGCAGTATAGGCCAGGGTTCTGGTCCCCACTGGGTCTACGAGGTTAGCGTTTCAAAGACGATTTTTAATGATTTTCTTAAGCCAAGTATTGAGCTGAATATCAGTTGGACCATGAACTGCGCCAATGACATCATCATGGTCGAGGACGATATTCCTACGATAGACGAACCCCCGGTTTGGGCTTTGCTGGGCCTGACCTTGCCGGCGGCATTCTGGCGTCGTCGCCGTTCTGCAAAACGTTGAAAATCGCTTTACGAATGACGGGTGCGGCGGTCGATGATCGCCGCATCCGTCAGCTTTTTTTTTACACCGCAGTCACCGAAGGCAATCCTGCCAGCGCCATCGCCAGTTCGGTCTCGTCGTAGCTCTGATCCGTCAACTTGCCGGCGAAGTAGTCCATGTACGCCTGCATGTCGAAATGGCCGTGACCGCAGAGATTAAACAAAATCGCCCGGCTCACGCCTTCCTCTTTGCAACGCAGCGCTTCATCCATCGCACCTTTGACCGCGTGATTGGCTTCTGGAGCCGGCAGGATGCCTTCGGTGCGGGCGAACAGGACGCCGGCTTCAAAACAACCGAGTTGATGATAGGCGCGCGCTTCGATCAACCCCAGTTCCTTAGCGTGGCTGACCAGTGGAGCCATGCCGTGATAGCGCAAGCCGCCGGCGTGGAACCCGGGTGGAGTGAAGTGCGCGCCCAGCGTGTGCATCTTGGTCAGTGGGGTCAAATGCGCGGTGTCACCAAAGTCGTAGGCGTAGGGGCCACGGGTCAGGCTAGGGCAGGCTGCGGGTTCGATAGCGACGATGCGAACGCTGGGTCCCCCGCGCAATTGCGCGCCAAGAAACGGGAAGGCAATACCCGCAAAGTTGGAACCGCCGCCGGTACAGCCCACCACCACATCAGGATAGTCATTCGCCATCTCCAGTTGCGCCATCGCCTCCAGCCCCACTACCGTCTGATGCAGCAGCACATGGTTCAACACCGAACCCAGTGCATATTTCGTGTCCTCGCGCTGGGCGGCGATCTCGACGGCCTCGGAAATGGCGATGCCCAGACTGCCCGGATGATCGGGACGTTGCGCCAGAATCGCCCGGCCAGCGGCAGTGCGTTCCGAAGGCGAGGCGGTGCAGGTTGCACCCCAGGTTTCCATCAGCGCCCGGCGATAGGGTTTCTGGTTGTAGGAAACCCGCACCATGAA
>CAZDVY010000145.1:0-6240 GCA_964508935.1 uncultured Candidatus Competibacteraceae bacterium
AGGTTGTTCAGCCCTGAGAGACGGTCTAAAAACTCCCCTCTCCCCTCGGGGGAGGGGTAGACGACCACGGGGACGCCGCCAAGCTTGCGCAGCCGCTAACTGCGGGTTAATTTCTGGGTAGTCCTAAAATTTTGAGTGATCTTAAACTAGGGTGTGGTGATTCAACAATTACTTGTTAAGTGGCTGCCGTTTTTTTTTTACGTTCACTGCTTGAGGTCGTTGGGAATATTTATCATTTACATAGCCTTGCAACCAGCGTTCCGACACCCTCGTGACACGGGCCATGCCGGCTAAAGGGATTTTTTCAAGTAATCGTTTATCGATGAGTTGTTTTGTACTGTCGAAATGGGTTGTTTTTTGGGGTTTTCTACAAATTGTCGGCCACAGGTATTGCATTTAAATTTAGGTTTTCCATTACCCAAACTTCCATTGTTGACAATATGATTAGAGCAACAATTTGGGCAGTTCATCGTGAGGTCTCTTCGGGTTTATAAATCAATTCTTTCTATCACAATATCACTCAGATTTCAGGACTGCCGATTTTTTTAGCCCTGAAAGGGCGATGTAATGTGAGTCCAGGCCAACGCCCTGAGCGATCAAGGGGTGGGGATCTCTGATTACTCACGTCCATGCACCGCCAGGTTCGCTACCCTCCAGTCAAGTTGACGCCCAGACAGTATTTCAGCTCTGGACCGCCTGCCGCTGACGCTCCACCAACGGGAACGAGTGCAGGCGTTTTTTGCGGCATAACGATTGTGCTATTTTAGCGCCCTTCATTTGCCAGCCAGCCACCGTCAGGGAATCGCCGTGATCGCCGAGTCTTACCAGCCGCAAGCTATTGAAGCGGAAGCGCAGCGTTATTGGGATGAGCAACGGGCCTTTGCCGCGCGCGAAGAACCGGGCCGCGAGAAATTCTACTGTCTGTCAATGTTTCCCTATCCCAGCGGGCGGCTGCACATGGGCCATGTGCGCAACTACACCATCGGCGACGTGATGGCCCGTTATCAACGCCTGCTGGGCAAAAACGTCTTGCAACCGATGGGCTGGGACGCCTTCGGCCTGCCGGCGGAAAATGCGGCGATGGCTTCCAGGGTCGCGCCGGCCCAGTGGACGTTCGACAACATCGCCTATATGAAACGCCAGCTCCGCTCGCTCGGTTTTGCGCTGGACTGGGAGCGCGAAGTGGCGACCTGCAAGCCGGATTATTACCGCTGGAATCAATGGCTGTTCCTGCGGATGCTGGAAAAAGGCATCGCCTATCTGAAAACCGGGGTAGTCAACTGGGACCCGATCGATCAGACCGTGCTCGCCAATGAACAGGTCATCGACGGGCGCGGCTGGCGCACCGGCGCGGTTGTCGAAAAGCGCGAAATCCCCATGTATTACCTGGCAATCACCCGGTACGCCGAGGAATTGCTGGCGGAACTCGATCACCTGCCCGGCTGGCCGGAACAGGTCAAGTTGATGCAGAAAAACTGGATCGGCAAGAGCCACGGCGTGCGCATCGGCTTTCCTTACCGCCTGCCCGCCGGGAGCGCCGGCGACTCCGGCATTCTCTGGGTATTTACCACCCGTGCCGACACCTTGATGGGCGCGACTTATGTGGCAGTCGCGGCGGAGCATCCGCTGGCCCTGCACGCGGCGCAGAACAACCCGGAACTGGCGGCGTTTATCGACGAATGCCGGCAGGGCGGGGTCACGGAGGCCGAACTGGCGACCCAGGAAAAGAAAGGGATGCCGACCGGGCTGACCGTCACCCATCCGTTGACCAGCGAAGCCTTGCCGCTCTGGGTCGCCAACTATGTGCTGATGGGCTATGGCGAAGGCGCAGTCATGGCGGTGCCCGCGCATGACGAGCGCGATTTCGCCTTCGCCCGGCAATTCCATCTGCCGATCAAGCCGGTGATTCGCACCCGCGCCGGCGACGACACGCCCGCGCCCTGGCAAGAGGCTTACGCCGATTACGGGGTTTGCATCCATTCCGGGAAGTATGACGGACTGAATTTCGAGCAGGCGGTGGACGCCATTGCCGCTGACTTGCACGCCAAGGGTCTGGGCGAAAAGAAAGTCACCTGGCGATTGCGCGACTGGGGCGTATCCCGGCAACGCTATTGGGGCACGCCGATCCCGATTATTCACTGTGCGTCCTGCGGCGCGGTGCCCGTGCCGGAGGAACAATTACCGGTGGTGTTGCCGGAGCATCTCATCCCGGACGGCTCCGGCAATCCGCTGAACAAATACCCG
Organism: uncultured Candidatus Competibacteraceae bacterium; assembly: GCA_964508935.1. Classification (GTDB taxonomy): domain Bacteria; phylum Pseudomonadota; class Gammaproteobacteria; order Competibacterales; family Competibacteraceae; genus UBA2383. The sequence goes on from CAZDVY010000145.1 coordinate 2,245, forward strand.
GATTTTTTCCAGTGCGCCTGCCCGACATGCGGTCAGCCGGCGCGCCGCGAAACGGATACCATGGACACCTTCGTCGATTCGTCCTGGTATTTCTTCCGCTACTGTGCGCCGGACGCCACCAACATGGCCGACGCCCGCGCCGATTACTGGATGCCGGTCGATCAATACATCGGCGGCATCGAACACGCTATTTTGCATCTGCTGTATTCCCGGTTCTGGACCAGGGTCATGCGCGATCTCGGCCTGACCACGGTTTCCGAACCGTTCGCCCATCTGTTGACCCAGGGCATGGTGATCGCCCCGACCTTCTACCGGGAGAGCGCGGAGGGCCGCAAACAGTGGATCAATCCCGCCGAGGTCAAGGTTCAGACCGATGACAAGGGCCGACCAGTGTCCGCCATTCTCAACCGGGACGGTCAACCGGTGGCGATTGGCGGCATCGAGAAAATGGCCAAGTCCAAGAACAACGGCGTCGATCCGCAGGCGCTGATTGAACAATACGGTGCTGACACCGCCCGGCTGTTCATGATGTTCGCCGCGCCGCCCGATCAGGCGCTGGAATGGTCGGATTCCGGCGTGGCCGGCGCTTACCGCTTTCTGCGCCGGCTGTGGGTTTACGCGGCGGAGCATCAGGACGCCATCCGCACGGCGGGCGCCGTGGACGCGGCGGCATTGACCGAACCGTTGCGCGTGGCGCGCCGCGAGGTGCATGAGGCGTTGCGCCAGGCGCTGTTTGACTTCAGCCGTCATCAGTTCAACACGGTCGTTTCCGGCGGGATGAAAATGCTCAACGCGCTGGGTCGGATTGAGTCTGGGGCGGACGCTTACGCCGTGCGCCGCGAAGGATTGAGCATTCTGCTGCGCCTGCTCTCGCCGATCACCCCGCACATCGCCCATGCGCTGTGGCGGGAGCTGGGCTATGGCGACGACGTGCTGAACGCCGCCTGGCCTGCGCCGGACGAGGCGGCGCTGGCTCGTTCCCTGATCACGCTGGTCGTGCAGGTCAACGGCAAGCTGCGCGGGCAAATTGAAGTCCCCGCCGACGCTGACCGCAACACCATTGAACAGGCCGCACAGACTGAGCCGAACGTGCAGCGCTTCATCGAAGGCCGCCCGATCCGCAAGATCGTGGTTGTCCCCGGCAAACTGGTGAATGTGGTCTGCTGAAGGTGACTCATGCGTAGAATCAGTTGGTCTGGTGTCCTGCTGACCCTGCTGCTTGCCGGCTGCGGCTTCCAGTTGCGCGGCCAGGCGTCACTGCCGCCGGAAATGCGCGTCACCTATGTACAAACTCCCTCCGGCCTGACGCCGCCCGGTTCGGTCAGCCGGAAGTTGCCACGGGTGCTGGCCGGCAATGGCGTGACGATTACCCGCGATTCTGCCCAGGCAACGGCGACCGTCACCATCCTCCACGAAACCAGCGGTCGGCGCACGGTGGCAGCCGATCGTTTCGACATCAAGCGACAATATTTCCTGGCTTACGATATCGCCTACCGGGTCACCTTGGCGAACGGTCAGGTCTTGATTCCTGATGAAAGCATGAGCGCCAACCGCACCCTGCTGTTCGATGAAAACCGGGTGCTCGGTTTCGAGGCCGCTCAGGAGTCGCTGATCGAGAGCATGGCCGACGATTTGGCCTGGCAGATCGTCCGCCGCCTGCAAGCCGCCGCCGGCTCCTGAGACTCCTCCTTGCGCCTGTCTCCCGACAAACTCCCTGCGCAGTTGCGGAAAAATCTGGCCCCGCTGTATCTGGTGTTCGGTGAGGAAACCCTGCTGGCTCAGGAAGCGGCGGACGCTATTCGCGCCACCGCCCGTCAGCAAGGCTATCACGAGCGGGAATGCCTGACAGTGGAAACCGGCTTTGACTGGCATGCGCTGCGACAACTGGCGTCCAGTCCTTCCCTGTTCGCTACCCGGCGCTTGCTGGAACTGCGCCTGGGCGACGCCAAACCCGGCGATGCGGGTTCAAAAGCCTTCAGCGACTACGCTGCCCGGACCGCCGCCGACACCGTGCTGCTCATCACCGCCGGCAAACTGGACTGGCAAACCCAGAAAAGCCGCTGGTTCACCGCCCTGGATGGCGCGGGCGTGGTCGTCGCGGCGATGCCGGTCGAAGCGCGGCAATTGCCGGACTGGATCGAACGCCGCCTGCGGGATCGTGGTCTGAATCCTGCACCCGACGCGGTAACGGCGCTCAGCGAACGGGTGGAGGGCAACTTATTAGCCGCCGCCCAGGAAATTGAAAAGCTGGCGCTGACCGTCGCTGATCAACCCCTGACCGCCGAAACCATTTTATCGGTGGTCGGCGACAGCGCTCGCTACAGCATCTATGATTTTGTCGATGCCGCCCTCCTCGGTCAGCCGGAGCGGGTCGTGCGGATCCTGGGCGGGCTGCGCGGCGAAGGCGTCGAGCCGGTGCTGGTCAACTGGGCGCTGCATCGCGAGGTTCGGGTCCTGACCGCCCTGGCTTTCGCGCGCAATCAGCGACACCCGCAGGACGCCGTATTCGCCGCCTGCAAGGTCTGGGACAAGCGCAAACCGCTGTTGCAACAAACCCTGCAACGCCTGACGCTCGCGGAGTGCCGCAGATTGCTGAAAGCCTGCGCCCGGATTGACCGCGCCATCAAGGGTGCTGGACCCGGTGCGCCATGGGACGACCTGTTGGCTGCCGGATTGCGCTTGGCCGGTCTCGAATTATTGCCCGAAGACGTTTGAAGTTGCGCCGCCTTGCATGAGAGCAAGGCAACGGGAACGACAGGATGAAACTGATGAGCCACACGAACATGAATACAGCCAGCGCCATTGACGACTACGTAACGACCGTAGGGCAACACGCCCGCGCTGCCTCCCGGATCGTGGGCCGCGCCGAAACGCGGACCAAGGACGCCGCCCTGCTGGCGATTGCCGATGCTCTGGAAGCGGCTGAAGCGCAACTGCTCGCAGCCAACCGCCAGGACATGGAGGCCGGACGCGCTTCCGGGCTGGAGCCGGCCCTGCTGGATCGACTGGAAATCACTGCCAAGGGCGTCAAAGCCATGGCCCAGGGCTTGCGGGAAGTCGCTGCCCAGTTTGATCCGGTCGGTGAAATTACCGATCTCAAATACCGTCCATCCGGCATTCAGGTTGGCAAAATGCGCGTGCCGCTGGGCGTCATCGGCATCATTTACGAATCCCGTCCGAACGTGACCGCCGACGCCGCCGCGCTGTGCTTGAAAGCGGGCAACGCGGCCATTTTACGCGGCGGGTCGGAAGCCCTGCATTCCAACCGGGCCATTGCCGCTTGCATTCAGCAGGGATTGGCGACCGCCGGCTTGCCCGCCGACGCGGTGCAAGTGATTGACACGACGGATCGGGCCGCCGTGGGCGCGCTAGTCCGCATGTCCGCCTATGTCGATGTCATCGTCCCGCGTGGCGGCAAGGGTCTCATCGAACGCATCAGCCGCGAAGCGCGCGTGCCGGTCATCAAGCATCTCGATGGCGTTTGCCATGTCTATATCGACGACCGCGCCGATCTCGACAAGGCCATTACCGTCGCCTATAACGCCAAGACCCAGCGCTACGGCACCTGCAACACCATGGAAACGCTGCTGGTCGCCAAAGGCGTCGCCGCCCAGGTGCTGCCGAAACTGGGAAAGCTGTATCAGGATGCCGGGGTGGAACTGCGCGGCTGCGCCCAGACCCGCCATCTGCTGCCCGACATCGCGGCGGCAACCGAAGATGACTGGCGCGCAGAATATCTGGCGCCGATTCTCGCCATTCGTGTGGTCCAGGATTTGGATGAAGCGATGGCGCACATTGCAACCTACGGCTCCGCGCACACCGACGCCATTGTCACCGAAGATTATGGCCGGGCGCGGCGTTTCCTGCGCGAGGTCGATTCCAGTTCGGTCATGGTCAACGCCTCGACCCGGTTCGCCGACGGCGGCGAATACGGCTTGGGTGCGGAAATCGGCATCAGCACCGACAAGCTGCACGCCCGTGGCCCGGTCGGCGTGG
>CAZDVY010000146.1:0-6205 GCA_964508935.1 uncultured Candidatus Competibacteraceae bacterium
TGGGATTGGCCATCGCCACCGTCAAGCCCTGCTCGTCTTCGGCCAGCGGAATCACGCGGGCGTCCTTGAGAAAGCGCGGCGAAAGCGCGCCATTGGTCGCCGGTGTTTCGGGATAATCGGCGGGCCGGACCAGCGGCAGATTCAATTGCGCCGCCAGCGCCTCGGCCAAGTCGCGTTCTGAAACCAGCCCCAGCTTAAGCAACAGGGTATCCAGTGCTTCACCAGCGCTTTCCTGCACCCGCCGAGCGCGTTGCAGGTCGGCTTCGGTCAATTTCTGGTGAGCAACCAGCAGTTCGCCAAGATCAACGGACATGGCAATGATCAAGAACTGATGACGGCATCCAACCCTGGCTGCCACGGACGCGGCTGAATGCCAAAACGGGCAGCCAGCTTGGCGCAGTCCAGCACTGAGTTGATCGGCCGGGCCGCAGGCGTGGGGTAATCGGCGGTCGTGATGGGAGTCACGGTTTGCACCGCCAGCGGCGCTTTCGCTGACCCGGGTTTTGCAGTGGTGCCGGGTTTACGGCTCCGGCTCCGTCGTTTAGGCGACCGTTCATCATCCTGCGCCCGTTCCACAATGGCGCTGGCAAAACCGTGCCAGGTCGTCGCCGGTTCACCGCAATAGTGATAGGTACCCCAAGCGCCATCGGCATCAATTTCAGCAATGCGCCCCGCCAGTTCCAGCAAAACATCTGCGATGTCGCCGGCGTAGGTCGGGCAGCCGCGTTGGTCAGCGACGATGCGCAATTCCTCCCGCTCCCGCGCCAATCGCAGGATAGTCTTAACAAAGTTGTGACCGTGAACGCCGAATACCCAACTGACTCGCAAAATCAGATGCCGGGGCAACAACCTGCACACCGCTTCATCGCCGGCCAGTTTGCTCGCGCCGTAGACGCCGAGCGGAGTCGTTGGATCCGTCTCAACATACGGATCGATTTTGGCGCCGTCATACACATAGTCGGTGGAAATATGCAACAGCGGGATGTTCAACCGGGCGCAGGCGGCAGCCAGATGCGCGGGACCATCGCGATTCACCGCAAACGCCAGTGCCGACTCCTGCTCAGCCTTATCGACAGCGGTATAAGCCGCCGCGTTGATGACCAGCTCCGCACCGCTGGCGTCCAGCGCCTGATTGACGGCAGCGGCGTCGGTAATATCCAATTCCGCCACATCCCAGGTCAGGGCTTCATGTCCCAGTGCAGAGGCGCGGCGGGTCAATTCCCAACCCACCTGACCTTGCGCGCCCGTTACAATCATTCGCATGGGTTACCCCTCGTATGCCGGCAAATCTTCATCCGCCTGGGCGCTTAACTGCCGATTTTGCTGATCCTTGCCGGACAGCGACACATCCCGCAACGGCCAGTCGATGCCAATCTCCGGATCATTCCAGGCAACGCCGCGTTCCGATGGCGGGTGGTAGTAGTCGGTGCATTTGTAGAAAAAGTCGGCTTCTTCGGAGAGCACGCAGAAACCGTGCGCAAACCCGGGAGGAACATACAATTGCCGGTGATCGACATCATCCAGCACACAGCCAAACCACCGCCCGAAAGCTGGCGATCCCCGGCGAATGTCCACCGCCACATCAAACACCGCGCCGCGCGTCACCCAGACCAGCTTGCCCTGTGGTTGCACCAGTTGATAATGCAGACCGCGCAAGACCCCGCGCCGGGAACGGGAATGATTGTCCTGGACAAAACGCTCCGGCATACCCGCCTCGTGATAACGCGCCGCCTGCCAGGTTTCCATGAAGAAGCCCCGCGCATCGCCGAATACTTTCGGTTCCAGCAGCAACACGCCAGGCAATTCCGTGGCAATGACCTTCATTGAATAATCCCCCGCTCCAGCAATTCCAGCAGATAGTGACCATAGCCGCTCTTGGCCAGCGGTTGCGCCAGACGGGTCAGTTGCTCGTCGTCGATAAAGCCCATCCGCCAGGCGACTTCTTCGGGGCAAGCGATTTTCAAGCCCTGGCGCTGTTCCACAACCTGCATGAAATTGGCCGCCGCCAGCAACGATTCGTGGGTGCCGGTATCTAGCCAGGCGTAGCCGCGTCCCAGCAGTTCCACGTTCAACGCGCCGCGCTCCAGATAGACCCGGTTGACATCGGTGATTTCCAGTTCGCCGCGCGCCGATGGCCGAATGGTTTTGGCGACGTTCACCACGTCGTTGTCGTAGAAATACAGTCCGGTCACCGCATAATTGGATTTGGGCTGCTGCGGCTTTTCCTCAATGGCCACCGCTCGCCCCTGCGCATCGAAGCTGACCACGCCATATTGCTGGGGATCGCGTACATAGTAGCCAAACACCGTCGCACCCTGCTGGCGGGCCGTCGCCCGACGCAACAGCGCTGACAGACCCTGACCATAATAAATGTTGTCGCCCAGGATCAGACAGGCTGGATCGTTGCTGATGAAGTGTTCACCAATCAGAAACGCCTGCGCCAACCCGTCAGGACTCGGCTGCACGGCATACTGAAAGTTCATCCCCCACCTGCGGCCATCGCCGAGCAGCGTTTGATACGCCTCCTGGTCACGAGGCGTGGTGATGATCAGAATATCCCGGATGTTGGCCAGCATCAGCGTAGCGACCGGATAATAAATCATCGGTTTGTCATACACCGGCATCAGTTGTTTGCTGACTGAAACCGTTAGTGGGTGCAACCGGGTGCCGGAACCGCCGGCGAGAATGAGACCTTTATAAGCCATGGAACGGGTATCGGATGGAGTCTGTTGCAAGATAATGGAAAGTTGAACGCTCAGAATCTTAACCGCTTTCCAGGGAAACTGAATAGCCATATTCGCCAGCTCTGACGGAATTCTCTTGGCTCTGTCCAGTGACAGTGCCGGCTGCTTCCGCGCCGGCTCACATCAAGGTTTCATTCAGACAGCGAAGACTGGGCAGCCGGGTGGGTTGCGGATCGGGAATCAAGATATTCAACCGGTTAGTCCAAAGAAAACGTCGGGAAAGATATCCTGCTGTTTAAACCGTGAGGAACAGCGCAGCCATAGCCAGCCCCCCCATTGCGATCAATACCCAATCCCGTATCCGCAACCGATAATCCGCGAGTGGAGTACGGGTCGGTCCGCCGAAACCGCGCGCTTCCAGTGCCTCGGCCAGATCGTCAGCCAAACGCATCACCCCCGCCAGCAAGGGGCCTAACAGGGCAATGCCGTTGCGCAGCAGATAGAACCCGTCCAGTCGGATGCCCCGGCTTTCCTGGGCTTCCCGGACTTCGCGGGCCAGCGCCGCCATGGTGGGCGCAAAACGTAAGGTTCCTTCCAGCAGGAACACGGCGTGCGGCGACAGACCACCCGCCAGCAGCGATTCCCCTAGTTCCTCTGGCGGGGTCAAGGCAAAGAACAACACACTGGCGGTGACCAAGGTCAGCAAACGCAATACTGCGCCAGCAGCGGCTTCGGGACCGCTGCTCAGACCGACGATGACCGCAAATAGCAACAAAGTCGGCCACAGGAGGTGCATGATCCGCCGCCATTTAGCCCAGCAACCCTCCAGGGCGATGCCCAACAACGGCGCAGCAAGCAACAGCGATAATTCCAGCGGCTGGACCGCTAGCAGAATCCGCCCACAGTAAAGCAGGTAGACGACCAACCTTGTGCGGGGATCGAAGCACTCCTTGCCGCCGCGTGCATCCCCCCCGCCCCGATCCTCTTCCGCGATGCAGCCGGGAATCTTCTCCCTTCCGCCGCCTTTCATATAGCCTCCCCCTTTTGCAAACAGGGAGTCAGGGGGGGATTTGCCGGGGTCATGAATGCGACCTTGCACCAGCACCGCCCAGCGGTGACAAAGCGATCCGGCCCAGTGCGAATCATGCGTCGCCACAATCACCGCTACGCCCTCGGCGGCGCATTCCGTCAGCAACGCCTGCAACATCGCCCGAGCCATCGCGTCCTGCCCGGCGGTGGGCTCATCCAGCAGCAACGCCCGTGGCCGGGAAGCCAGCACTGCGGCAATCGCCAGGCGTCGCTGTTCACCGGCACTGAGCGTTTGCGGGACCCGATCCAGCAGCGCCGTCAGACCGAAACGCTCACTCAGTTGCTCGCACCAGGCGGGATCATGGCGGCCCAGGGCGTGTGGTCCAGCAGCCAGTTCAGCGCGCACGGTCGGCGCGAACAACATATGCGCGGGCTGCTGCATCACTAAACCGACCTCGTTCGCCAGTTCGGCAACGGGCCGCCCGCCAACCGAACGTCCCCACACCCGCACTTCGCCGCGTTGGGCGCGCAACAGCCCGTTGCCATGCCGCAGCAAGGTACTCTTGCCCGCCCCATTCGCGCCGAACAACGCCACGATCTCGCCGGGATGACTGGACAGATTGACCCCGTTCAGCACTGCACGGCCAGCGCGTTCACAGCCGACCTCGTCCCATTCGATGACCGGCTCGCCGGCTCGCACAACGTTGGCAGCCGGCGAGAAGGTCTGCGGGTCAGGCCGCTCCAGACCCCAGGCTGCAATGTCGCCGGCCAATACGGTCTGCGGGGAGCCGTCAGCGACCCGTTGACCCTGGTGCAAAACCAGCATCCGATTGGCGAGGTCGGTCAATTCCCCCAAGCGATGTTCCGCGACGATGACGGTAATGCCGGAATCATGCAGGCTGCGCAATAATTCGCGCAATTGCACCGCGCCGGCCGCATCGAGAAAAGCGAACGGTTCATCCAGCACCAGCAATTTCGGCCTCATGGCCAACACGCCACCCAGCGCCACCCGCTGTTGTTCACCGCAGGACAGGCTATGCGGTGAACGTTCCAGCAGATGGGCGATGTCCAGCCGATCCATTGCCTCCTGCGCCCGGCGAGCAATGGTAGCCCGATCCAGTCCCTGACAAGCGGGGCCGAAAGCGAGGTCGCGGGCGACCGTGGTCGCCAGACACTGGGCGTCGGGCCGTTGCAGCACCAAGCCAACGTTCCGGGTCAACTGACGGGGCGGCGTCATGCGGGAATCCGCGCCGGCGACGGCCAGTTGACCACGCAGTTCACCGCCATACAGGTGCGGAATCAGGCCATTCAACAGCCGGCATAAGGTGGATTTACCCGAACCGCTAGCCCCGGCCAGCAGCACGAATTCACCGGCGTCAACCGTGAACTCCAGGTCTTGCAGGACGAGTTTTTCGGCGATGGGATAACGGTAACTCAGGTTTTGGCAGACGACCAGCGGATCGGTCATCGCCGCTTAACGCAAATAACCGAGCTGTCGCAGCACGCGCAGACCGAAAATACCCAGCGCCGCGCCGGCCAGCGAGGACAGCAGGAAGGGCAGGATCAGCACGGCCAGGGCGATGTCCCGACCCATCAAATAGGGGGCAACCAGCAACGCCCCTACCAAAGCGCCGATCAGCCCGGTACCGATCACTTCGCTGAGGGCAGTGACATAGATATTGCGGGTATAGCGAAAGGCCAGGCCAGCGAGCACCACACCAAATACGCTACCCGGAAAAGCTAACGGAGTGCCCAAACCCAGCGCGTTGCGCACCAGGGAAGTCACCAAAGCCGTCGCCAGCCCCCACCAGGGGCCGACCAGCGCCCCGGCAATGACGTTGATGAAATGCTGGAAAGGCGACACCTTGGCGATGCCCACCGGGATGCTGATCGGCGACAGGGCGACGGCCAGCGCGGCCAGCGCCACGCTATAGGCGATCAAACGGGTGGGCGGGACAGCGCCGCTCAACGAGTGGGAGGTTTCTGGACTCGACATAGTGGGGATCGGTCGCTCATGGGTGCAAAAAACAGGCATGAAGATTGGCACAATCCGCCACTGATCGCCAGACTGCCTCCTGAAAGGGTGACAAATGCCGGGAAAATACCCCAGAAAATCAGCGTAGGAATAACCGGCCTTGGCAGTCTGTTAAACTAAACTCGCTGCCCTTCGCGAAAGCGCTGTCATTCTGGTCGCCTTTTTCACCCCGCCGTTCAGTCTGGAGCCGTATGTCCGCCGTCACTCCCTTGTTTTCCTACCGCAAGCACTGGGCCGCCCGCTTTGGCGCAGCGCCGTTTCTGCCCATGTCCCGCGCTGAGATGGACGCGCTGGGCTGGGATTCCTGCGATGTTATCGTCGTCACCGGCGACGCCTATGTCGATCATCCCAGTTTCGGCATGGCGATCATTGGCCGGCTGCTGGAAGCGCAGGGTTTCCGCGTGGGCATAATTGCCCAACCGGATTGGACTTCAGCGGAGCCGTTTCGGGCGCTGGG
>CAZDVY010000147.1:0-6184 GCA_964508935.1 uncultured Candidatus Competibacteraceae bacterium
CCGGCCCAGGCATCCTGAACCAGCTCGACGCCGTGGCCCGTGGTTGATGAGGGCCTTCTTAGAATCCAGCCCGGCGTTGGCGTCGCCAGCGATACCCGCCCCATGCAAACAGCAGCGCCATTGCCGCCAGCGTGACTGCCGCCACCCATGGGTTGAGTTGCCGGATGAACTCAAAAATGGCCCGCCCATGTTCGTTCAGATAGTAGACGCCCAGTCCCCAGCAGCCGACCCACAGCGCCGCACCCAGGGCGTTGTACGCCGTAAAGGCCCACCAGGGCATTTCCAGGATGCCGGCGGCGATCCCGTTCAATTGGCGTGGCCCGTCAAAGAACCGACCGACAACGATCAGCCCGCCGCCATAGCGGCTGAAACTCTGTTCGACCCGTTGCAAGTGACGCTCGTCCACCCGGAAACGGTGCAGCAACGCCCGTCCGCCCCGGCGGCCCATCAGATAGCCCAGGCTGCTGCCCAGAATCGCCGCCAGAAAGGCGGCCAACAGTAACAGGCCGATGTGGAAATTGGTTTGGGTGGCGGCGGTCACCGCACCGGCGATCAGCAAGGTCTGGCCGGGCGCCGGGATGCCCAATCCTTCCACCCCCACCGTCGCAAACACCGCGCCGTAACCATAACGATCCAACCACGGTTCAACGGCGGCGATTTCATGCTCGATGTCGCCCAGCAGGCGGTGGGGAAACGATTCGGTCGGCTTCGCGCTGGACGCTGAAAGTTCCGCCGGAATCGTTTGCGCGAACGCCCAGCCCGTCATCAGCATCCACCCCAATAACAAACTTGCCAACCATCGCTGAAGGTTGTGCATAATCCGACTCTCTTCACCTGCTTGCTTGGAGACCGCTTCGATGCTGAAGCATGATCTCATTATGTTGATAACGGTCGTAGTGACGCTGATTCACACCTTGGGGGTGTTGTCGGCCATCCATGCCGTGGCCAGCGTCCGAACCCCGCAGGGCGCTATCGCCTGGGCGATTTCATTGCTGACGTTTCCCTACATCGCCTTGCCCCTGTACTGGATTCTAGGGCGCAATCGCTTCCACGGCTATGTCGAAGCCTTGCAGCGCGGTGCGCTGGAACAAACCCATCGCGGCGGAATTGCCCTGATCCTGGAAGGGCTGCGCGACCACCAGGTTGATCTGCCGCCCGAACAGGCCAGCCATCTCCAGGTTCTCGCCCCGTTGAGCGGCGTCCCCTATACCCAGGGCAATACCCTGGAACTGCTGGTCGATGGCGAAGCTACGTTCGGGGCGATTTTCGCCGCGCTCGAAGCGGCCAAGCATTACATCTTGATCGAGTTCTTCATCATCAAGGACGACGACCTGGGCCGCGAGCTGCACGCCCGGCTGCTGCGCAAGGCGGCGGATGGTGTGTCAATCCGGGTGTTGTACGATGAGATCGGCAGCCACGCGCTGCCAAAATCCTATGCGGAGACCTTGCGCACCGCCGGCATCGCCGTGTCGGCGTTCCATACCACGCACGGTCGACGCAACCGCTTCCAGCTCAATTTTCGCAATCATCGCAAGATCGTCGTCGTGGATGGTCAGGTGGCGTTCGTCGGCGGTTTGAATGTGGGGGACGAATACCTGGGGCGCGGCCCGCTCGGCCACTGGCGCGACACGCATCTGCGCGTCAAGGGACCGGTGGTGCAAGCACTGCAACGGGTGTTCGTCGCGGACTGGTACTGGGCCACCCAGCAAGTACCCGACCTGAAATGGCGGGCGACGGCGACCGGCGACCAGATCGCGCTGATTTTTCCCACCGGCCCGGCTGATGCACTGGAAACCTGTTCGATGTTTTTCCATCAGGCCATCGTCAGCGCCCGGCGGCGATTGTGGATCGCCAGCCCCTATTTCGTACCCGACCCCCCGGTGTTCGAGGCGTTGCAACTGGCGGCCTTGCGCGGGGTCGATGTCCGCATCCTGCTTCCGGCCAAGGCGGATCATCAACTGGTCTATCTCGCCTCGTTTTCCTTCCTGGATGCGGCGGATCGAACCGGCATCCAGCTTTATCGCTACCAGGACGGCTTTCTACACCAGAAGGTGGTCTTGGTGGACGATGAGGTTGCGGCGGTCGGCACCGCCAATCTGGACAACCGCTCGTTGCGGCTCAATTTCGAAGTCATGGCGGTGGGGGTGGACCGAACCTTCGCCGCTCAGGTGGCCGCTATGCTGGAGCGCGATTTCCAGCAGGCCCGGCGAACCTCCGCTGCCGATTTGCAGGGACGGAGCAAGTTCTTCCGATGGGCGGTACGGGCGGCGCGGCTGTTCGATCCGATTTTATGACGCAGGGGATTCAAACGTCGACAACGATAAGGGGAACAGAATGCAACATCGATGGACAGGGTTATTCTTGGCGCCGGCCATGGTACTCGGCGCTTGCGCGCTGAATGACGCGACCGACCGGCCCTTTCAGAGTTGGCTGTCCCAAGAGGAAACACGTTGTGGGCACAGTTACGGCGCACTCCCGTTGAATACGCTGGAGCAGCGCGCGCAGTTTGAGCGCATGAGTTATCAGACCTACTACGGTGAGCTGCCTCGAGAGGTTTATGCCGACCAGTTAAGAATTCTCTATCCGAATCACGGGCTGACGGTGGATTGCCTGGCGACTGCCGTTCCACGACTGTGAGAAGCTGTACGAAAACTCTGTAGCCCGGATGCAGGCCGTCAGGCCGAAATCTGGGAGTTTCCTGGATTTCGCTCCACTTCATCCAGGCTACACACTTTGAGCCTCGGCTTTCAGCCTTAAGTTTCCCTTAAGCATCACCGGGGACAATGGCGCGCAATAAGGGCATCGGAGCGGTTCGAGGGTCGGCAACCCCGTTTACCGCCGGGGATAATCGGGGTAATAGCGGCGAAATTCAGCCAAGCGGGCTTCAGCCTCTGCGGTTCGGCCCTGGCGGCGCAATTCGGCAATCTCCGCCAACCACGCTTCCGGCGAACGCGGTGCGGGCAGCGGTTGCGCGGCTTCCTCCTTGACCGACGCTGGCGCTGATTGAAGCATGTCTAGTTTTCGTCGCTCCATCGGCATGGATAGAGACGATGCAGCCGGGGCAGGCGCTGCCGGCAAAGCGCGGTCTGCCGCTTTCAATTCCTGCCGATTTCCCGCATCGGCTTCGGCGGCCGATTTCGCCGCAGGCGGCGTTTGCATGTCCAGCGAGGCGCTTTGCTCATGCGCCTGATAGAGCAAGGGCGTCAGACCCACTGCCAGGATCAGCGTCGCCGCTAAAGCGACCGGAGCCGCCCAAAAGCGGAATGCACGGAAGCGTGAAAGGATCGAGACTGGACGCGGTGCAACCGCCGCCCGCGCCGCTGACAGAATCCGCGCATCCAGCGCAGCAGGCGGCTCGACTTTAGGCGTCGCCTGATAAAGCGCGGACAGTTCCGGGTCTGACCATTCTTGATTGCGCGGATCGTTCATGACGCCCCTCCCAGTCCGCGCCGCAGCCGGGCCAGCGCATAGCGCAACCGGCTTTTGACCGTTTCCCGTCCGGTGCCAGTAGCTTGGGCAATCTCTTCCAGGGACAGCCCGGCTTCTTCCTTGAGCAAGACTGCCTCGCGCTGGGCTTCCGGCAATTCCGCCAATACTTCCAGCAAGCGTTCCGCCTGCCGGCGGCGCTCTTCACAGTTTTCCGGCTGCGCCTCGACCGGGGCGGGAACTTCGCCCCATTCCGGGCAATCGTCGGCGTAAGCAATCGGCAGACTGCGCTGACAGGCGCGGTAATAATCCACCAGGCGGTGATGGGCGATGCGATACAGCCAGGTGGCAAACCGGGCTTGCACGGTATAGCGGGTGCGGGCGGCGATCAGCTTCAGCCACACATCCTGAAACAACTCTTCAGCGACCGCTGGTGGGCCGCACTGGCGAAGAAAATAGCGGTACAGCGGCCCTTTATGGCGGGCGTAGAGTCGGGCAAACGCCTCGGCGTCGCCATCCCGGTAGCGCAACATCAGGGTTTCGTCCGCGTCATCGTCAGTGTGCATGACGCGCAAGGTACAAGGTTCAAGACACCGGGTTCAAGGTGTTTCCCGGAATCTCGAACCCAGTGCCCCGATTCAGCGCAGCGCCTGACCGGATTCCGCGCCTTTGCCCGGATCGAGCGAGCGCGCCAGTCCCACTAGCGTCAGGAATTCGCCCCGGTAACCGTAAGGATCAGCGCCTCGCGCCTCGCGGGCCAGCGCCAGCACTTCGTCATAACCGAAGCTGCCGGTGTAGCGCCCGCCGCGCAACACTTGCCCAAAGCCGGCGACTGCTGCGGCAAAGCGGAAGCGTTCGCTGGCGGTTTTCCAGTCCGGGAGCATTTGCTCGCGGCGAATCGGCCATTCCAGCAACGCACTGGCGTCAGCGTCCGGCTGCTTGTAGCGCAGGCGCAGAAAGGCGATTTCGTCGCCACGCGGTTCGACGCTTTCAGCCGGTTTTGCATAGCGCAACGGTTCGGTCAGACTGCCGCCGTCGCCTTTCAGGGCGATTTCGTAGAGCGCGGTCACCGTATGCCCCGCGCCGATGTCGCCGGCGTCTACCGCGTCATTGCTGAAATCCTCGCGGCGCAACACCCGGTTTTCATAACCGATCAAGCGATATTCTTCGACCTGCGCCGGATTGAATTCGATCTGGATTTTTACATCCTTGGCGATGGTCAGCAGGGTGGCGCTCATCTGCTCGACCAGGGTCTTGTTGGCCTCTTGCAGGGTGTCGATGTAGGCGTAATTGCCGTTGCCGGCGTCAGCGAGTTGTTCCATCAACTGATCGTTGTAATTGCCGGTTCCAAAACCGAGCGCGGTCAGAGCGACGCCGCTTTTGCGCTGGGTTTCCACCAGATTTTTCAGCGCCTCGAAGTTCACCGTGCCGACATTGAAATCGCCGTCGGTGGCCAGAATCACCCGGTTGACGCCGCCTTTCACGAAGCCGTCGCGGGCCAGATTGTAGGCCAGTTGAATGCCAGCGCCGCCGTTAGTGGAGCCGCCCGCGCTTAAGCGATCCAGCGCCGCTTCAATCTGCGCTTTCTGACTGCCGGAAGTCGGCTCCAGCACCATCCCCGCCGCACCGGCGTAGACCGCGATGGCAACCTTGTCTTCGGGCCGCAACTGGCGAACCAGCAGCTTCAATGCCGGCTTGAGCAGGCCGAGCTTGTCCGGCGCGTCCATCGAGCCGGAGACATCAATCAGAAACACCAGATTGGCTGGCGGCAACCGGGTTTTCGGCACCTCGTAGCCCTTGACGCCAATCGCCAGCAGTCGGGTTTTCGGGTTCCATGGCGTCGGAGCCAGTTCGGTGCTGACCCGGAATGGCGGCTGGCGACTGTCGGGCAGCGGGTAGTCGTAATCGAAATAATTGATCATTTCCTCGATGCGCACCGCGTCATGCGGCGGCAAGCGACCGTCGTTGAGGAAACGGCGGACGTTGGCGTAAGCGCCGGTATCCACGTCGATGCTAAACGTGGAAACCGGCTGCTCGGCGGCGCGTTTTACCGGATTCTCTTCTTGATGGGCGTATTGCTCGCGGTCGGTCGGTTCGCTGGCAGCGCGCAGCGCATCCAATTCCTGGCTTTGGGGGGCTGCGCCACCCACTGCAACGGCGGTACTCAGTCTGGCGACATCGGCTTTCATCCGCGCCTCGGCGGGCGGAGACGTGGGTAAAGATGGCGGCGGCGCAACTTCGGACCGGGATTTCGCTGCATCGGAAGGTGGAGCTACCGCCGCCGGAACCGTGGTCGCTGGGGTTGCAGTTTGTCGTTGCGGAGGCGCATCGGCGCTGCGGGAACAGCCAGCCAACAGGAACGCGGCCAGCAGAAGATAGAGGGACAACTTTCGGTTCATGACGCTCTCCAGAGTGATTGAGGATGCAAGGCTATAAACGTCACGAGTGGAGAAAAGGGGTTAAAACAGGTTGATAGCCGGTGAAGCCAGATTCGTTGAGTTCTGGCACAATTCCGGGCGCGTTTGATCCTGGCTATCGTTATCCGATGTAGAGCGCATAATCACCTTATGATTCCAACCCTTGAACTGGCGATGGACCTGATCCGCCGCCCCTCCATCACTCCCGAAGACGCCGGCTGTCAGGCGGTGCTGATCGCCCGACTGGCGGTGCTGGGCTTTCGCGTGGAGCGCTGGCGCTTTGGCGATGTCGATAACTGCTGGGCGCGTTACGGCGACGCCGAACCCCTGTTCGCCTTCGC
>CAZDVY010000148.1:0-6157 GCA_964508935.1 uncultured Candidatus Competibacteraceae bacterium
AGGGTCAAGTGCCGTCCTAACTGGTCGGCGACCTGGGGATCCACCGGTGTTGTGGCTGCATAATCGAGATAAATCAGTGGCATTGGTTGAGTGCCCCCTTTGGGAAAGGGGGAATTTGAGCAGTGTCGGCCTTTACATCATGGCTGCTGGAATTGGCAACGGGTTGATCGGTTGTTCCCGCCGGTGCGGATGTTGACGATGCATCACCACTGGATCGTAGGCCGCCGGGCGCTCGACGAACTGTGCCAAGGTGATGCCTTCGAGGAACGTGAAAATTTGCCGGCTGAGGTCGGTCCACAATTGATGGGTCAGGCAACGCTGGCCGCCCTGGCAATTCTCTTGACCGCAGCAGCGGGTGGCGTCCATCCGTTCATCGACGGCGCTGATAATGTCAGCGATGGTGATACGGTCCGGCATGAGCGCCAGCCGGTAGCCACCGCCTGGCCCGCGCACGCCCTCGACCAGGCCGCGCCGGCGCAATTTGGCGAACAACTGTTCCAGATAGGAGAGGGAGATTCCCTGGCACAGGGAGATTTCGGCCAGCGTGACCGGGCCGTGCCGGTCGTGGATGGCGAGATGCATCATGGCGGTCACCGCATAGCGGCCTTTGGTTGAGAGTTTCATGGCATACCCTTTAAAGTGACTTAAATGAGACAATTCACGACTATTTATCTGTGGAAACTATATTACCCTATCTGATTAGTCAACTAATTTGGCCAGACAACGCCCAGAAGATTGCAGGCTTGTATAAGAATTCTCCGGCGGACGGGAGCAGCCGGGGCGAGGGATTAGAGGATGGAGAATCTGTTGCACACTGTGCAGGGGGAGCAGGATATGGTTATTATTGTTACTATTGTCAAACATTAAGGTTCATTGGCCCAAAGCGTGTCTTTTGCCGACACGCTTTGGGGGGGGATTTTGGGTCCTGTTTTTTTTTGATGACGAGGACTGGTAGTGTGAGGCCAGAGCGTTGGCCGCATAAAATTTCTTGATTTTGGCAAGCAATTTTCGCTTCACCTGCACACCCCACAGTTTGGATCACAGGAAAATTTACAGAGGCAATATGTTCAGGCATTACGACCGATGCGCCACAAAACCTGCCAGATAATGCCCCAGCAACGATTCGGCGACCTCCTCGACGGGCCGACCGCCGACGATCTCCAGCTTGTGGTCAAAGCCCAGGATACAGACGCCGTGAATGCTGCTCCACAAGGCTCGCGCCGCCAGCGCGATGTCTTCCGGGGAACGCCAAGGACTGAGACGCGCCAGTTGTTGCTGAACCAGTTCAAACATTTGTGAAACCTTCTCTACGAACGAATCAGGCGGTGATTCGCCCTCCGGCAGGCGGTGTTGGTAGATGGCCAGCCAACGACGGGTCTCGGTCAGTGCAAAACGGATATAGGCCTGGGCCAGCGCCCGGATCGCGACAGCCGGCGGCGGCTGATGGGCAATAGCGGCGACCAGTTGGGCCTGCAAAGCCTCCAGCGTTCGTTCGTTCATCTGGACAATCAGGTCATCGAGGTTGCGAAACACCATGTACAGGCTGCCGACGGTGTAGCCGATGCGGGCGACCACCTTGCGGGTGCTCAGGCCAGCCAGCCCCTGCTCGATGACCAGCGCTTCTGCAGCCTGCAGAGCGATTTCCCGCAACTCTTCGCGGGTGTGTTCGTTGCGTCTACCCATGGCTGAACGAGGACTCTTGGGTGGGGTCGCGCTAAACCCGGCGGCGCAGCCAGAAGCCATCGGGACGGGGGTAGAAAACCCGCAGATCGGCTTGGGCCTGCGCTTCCTGTACAGCCTGACGGATCAGGGCGATATTGAGTTGAGCGCGCTGTTTGAGAATTTCCACTCTGATTTTAGTCAGTTCATCCGGCCCTGCCAGTAGTTCCCGTTCGATGGCCGACCGCTGCTGTGCATGTTGCTGGCGGAGCTGGGCGATGGCGACGGGGTTGACGCCTTGTCGGGGATCGTAACGGAACTGCTGTTCCAGCGACCGCCGCCAGTCGAGCAACGCTGTCGCCCGCTGCCGACCGAGACGCTGACCGAAGCCTGGCACCCCCTGCAAGGCTTCTGGGGTGACGGCGGCGGCGGTTTCAATGCCATAGGATTCGAGCGCCATGCGATCCGTGACGCCAATGCCGGGAATCTGGGCGGCGTCGATGAAGTGATTTTCCAGAAAGGCCTGCAACTGTATCTGGCGCTGATCGGCATCCAGTTTTTGCAAATCCCGCTGGAGTTCATCCGGCAGGCGGCGATAGCGGTCGCACAACATCTCCAAAGTATGCAGGGCGGTCAGGAACGGCTGTTCACTGGCCTGTTGTTGCCAGGCGGCGCGCAGTCCAGCCAATTCCCGACGGGCGGAGAACAGGGCCAGCCGGCGGCGCTGGTATTCGCGGCGCACCGCACTGTTTTGCAGCAGCGACCAGAAAGCGACCGCTAACGGCAGCCATAGCCAAATCAGTGCGGGACGAATCAGCGCTGCCACTAGGGCAGAACCGGCGCAGGCGGCGGCCTTGATCACATTGCCGCGCCGGGCGCGTTGCAGAGGTTCCAGCAACGGAGTGGGCGTCATCGGCGCTGGCAATTCCGGGTGAGGCATGGCGGCGCGACCCGGCGGCGCGACCGCCAGAATCCGTTTCCAGACCGATTCCAGATCAAAAGGAGAATGACTGGCGACGGGACTGATTGAGAGCGTCGGGCAGGGCGCGACAAAGAAGGCGGCGCCGCTGGTTTGCTCCAGCACACACCACGGACAATCGGTCAGCAGGCGGGGATATTTATGCAGCGTGTTCCGCCCGCAGGGCCTTAATTCCCGATTCAGCCGTTCCAGCGCCGTCACCCATTCGCGGGCCGTTGGGCGACGTTGCCCGACGGCCAGCGGCACGAAGGCCTGCTCGAACAGGTTAGCGACCGGGCGGGGCAGGGCGGTGAAGGGCAAGGTATGCGGCGGCGGCTCCATCAGCCAGGCGGCGGCCTGTCGGCCAAAGGCAAAACGATGTTCCTTGATAGCGCGCTCGATGGGCATGTCGCCCCGACCCTGGTAGCGGCCCGCAAAGGGATGCCGGCCCATAAACAGCAGATGGAAACAAAGCAGCGCCAGGCCGAAAGCGTCGTGATCCGGCGTACGACGCAGGCCATGAAACGACCGGCCCTGCAATTCTGGCGCAGTGAATTGCGGGACGCCGACATCGCAGGGAAACAGTCGGTCGCCGGCGCTGATCTGGAACGAGTCGCAGTCGATCAGCTTGACCAGCGCCTGGGTGGAGACAACCACGTTGCCGGGATTGACATCGCCGATGACGTGGCTCCGGGCGTGAACGGCCTCAAAGGCGCTGGCCAGATTGCGGGCGGTATGGACCAAAAAAGACCAGTCGGCGTGAGGGAAAGTTCGCTTGCGGTGCGAGGGGCCATACAGGCTATGAATTTCCTGATACCCCGTAACGCGAGGCATGATGAACCCCTGTATCGGGCCGCCAGCGCCGGCGCGCAGCACGTCCACGGGCCAGGCGGCGATGCCCAGCAGTGCGGGATGCGCTTGCTGAGCCATGTTTTCCAGTTTTAGCGCCTTGTCGGGATGGGCCGGCTGGTGGTAAACCTTAGCGACAAAGCTCGGCCGGCCAGGAATCTCATACACAGTGCCTTCGCCGCCGCGACCGATCAGTTGGCCCAAATCAGCCGGCTGCCTCGCGCTGTTATACAGCTTCACCGGAGTCTTCCCGCAGCGCAGATTCATTCTCTGCTCCTGCTAGTGGGAGCAGGGTTGAGGGAGTGGCTGCCGACCACCGACTGGCCAGAATCAGGGTTTTGTCGTCATGGGTGCGCTGATTGATCGCCGGACTGTCCAGAAACCGCTCCAGCGCCGTCGCCAGTTCCAGCAGACAGCCGGTTTCCGGGTAATCGCGCAGACATTGAAACAGGGGCCGGAAAAACGGCAAATGCGCCTGCCGGCTTTGATAATGCAGTGCCAGCGGTTGCAGGCCATCGGTTAACAGGGCGATTTCGGTCACCGGTGCGGTGAGCAACGCACACTCCAGGCGATCAGCAACGTTGACGTCGGTTACAAAGAAGGTTTCGTTGGGATATTCGCCGCCTTGCGGCCAGAATACGGGCCGGTAGCCTTCTCCAGCATCGATGACCATCGCGCCGTCGCCAATTTGCAGGAACAACGCCCAATCAGCGGCGATCACCGCGCCAAGCAAGGTGCAGGCAAATTCCCGAACCGGCAATCCAGCGCCGGTTGCCTGCTGGGTGAGTGCGGTTTGAACGCCATGCACCCAGGATGCGGCTACTGTGGGTGTCCAGTCTGCTTCATGCGCTTGCGCCAGCCAGGCGGTGCATTCAGTCAGCAGGATCTGACAGGCTTGTTCCGCGCCCTGTCGCGACCGAGTCGCACTGCCTGCTCCATCAGCTATGGCCAACGCCAGCGCCGGTGAGCCATCTGGCAAGGTCAGCGCCTGCACGGCGCAGGCGTCTTGGCATTCGCCACCGCTGAGCCGATGAGCGACGCCGGGGACGGCGGCCTGTACATAGCGCCAGCCGCCGGTCTCTCTCATATCGACGCCCAGCCGTCGGGAGTCGCAGGGTTGCTCAGCGGCACTTCGGTTCCTGGCACCGAGCGCGAGACCGAGCGCATGGAATTGGACAACCACTGGAATAGTTCCCGGAAGCGCAGGCCTTTCAGTCGAAGCGGCTGGCGCACGGAAAGCTGTTGCAGAATGTCCAGATTGGCGCCCTCGACACCCACAGCGAAGAAAGCGAAGGCGCGGCTTTCCTCACCAGTGCGCACCTCGGTGGCGGCAGGTTTCCAATCGTCAGTGGGACTGCCATCGGTAATCAGGAACACCCAAGGGCGGAAAAAGGGAATGCCATTTTCCCGATACAATCGCTTTCGTTGGTTCAGCAATTCCAGACCCCGCAGAATGGCCATGCCCATTGGCGTATCTTTTTGTGCGGTCAGATGCGGCGGGGTGAACTGGTCAGCGGTCTGGAATTCGTTGACCACCTCGACCGGGCCGAAGCTGACGATAGCGATTTCGACCCGCTTGGCGGCCAAACTGTCGGCTAGCAGTTCCTCCTTGAGCAGGGCCAGACCCTGGTTGAGTTCGGCGATGGGTTGGCCGTTCATCGACCAGGAGTTGTCCAGCAGCAACACACAGGGGCAACGTGGTTCCGGGTTGTCGGCGAATTCGGCGGCGCTGAAATCCGCGCTAAAGGGCGTCTGTTGGGAAAGATTGGGTTCGTTCATCCAGTAAGTCCTCTGAGGAGGCGCAGGCGCAAATGCCGCGAATATACCTGAATCCATGAAATCACGCCGGCGCTGGGTCGCTATAATGCCCGTGGATTCACCGTTTTCAGCGTTCAATCCCCCCTTCCCCGGTTAAGGGAGAGGAGTGTGGGCGGGGATTGGAGGGAGAATCAGGAGCAGACATGAAATTGAGCAGAGTGGCGGGAATATTGATAGTGACCATGGCGCTGACGCCTGGTTGCGCGGGTGATCAGTCATTCATGGCCTCTGGGCTGTCGCCGTCTCAAACCATCCCTGCCGAGCCGTCCGCGCTGGAGTCCAAATTGGACGCTATGGGCAACCGGCTGGAGCGGATCGAGCAACTGCTGACCGATATGCGGGATCAGGAGCGACAACGGCAGCGGCAAGAGGAACAATCGCGGCAATTGCTGGGCGAATTGCGCCAGGAAACGCGCAATACGCAAGCGGCATTGGCCCGGGTGCAGAAGCAACTGGCGACACAACATGCAGCGGTCGTCGCGCGGTTGGGTGAGACGGCCAAGGATCAGGTGGATTTCCGGGCAGTAGACATTCCTATGGGCCAGTTGCCCAATGGTGGCCAAGACCATGAAATTCGCCGGATTCCGGCTCAAGTGCCGGACAAGGCGCGGGAAATCCTGATTTATGCCCAAGTGGCGACCGGCTATGTCAAGGCCGGCCCGCATCGCTTTCGGATTGCCGTGCGGGTAGAAGGCACCCGGGAAGCAGCTTTCTATCTGTATGCGGTCGGTCAGCCGCAGCCGAGCTGGGCCTACAACTCCGATAACGTCTGGTTGCCGATGCCCCGGGATCGCCAATTGATGCTCCGCGCCGAGGGCGAACCGTTCTTCGGCGACTGGAATAGCGAAGTGCGCATTATTGCTTGGCGGTGAG
>CAZDVY010000149.1:0-6151 GCA_964508935.1 uncultured Candidatus Competibacteraceae bacterium
GCCTTAAGTGGAACCGGCGGGCAAAAAATCTACCAGCAGTCCGCAGAAGATCGCCATTCCAAAGGCGTTATTGTTGAGAAAAGCCTTGAAGCAGCTTTCCGGCCGGCGGTCGCGGATCAAGTATTGCTGATACAACGCCAGCCAAGCGGCGATGAACAATCCCAGATAATAGATCGCGCCCCGTCCGCTCAGCAGACCAATCAGCGCCAGCAACGCCAGCAACGCCAGTTGCAGATAACCGATGATTTGCCGATCCCGTTCGCCGAACAGGATGGCGGTCGATTTTACGCCTGCCTTGAGATCGTCTTCCCGATCCACCATCGCATACTGCGTATCGTAGATCACCGACCACAGAATATTAGCCAGAAACAGCAGCCAGGCTATGAACGGCAGTTCGTTACTCACCGCTGCGTAGGCCATGGGAATCCCCCAACCGAAGGCCGCGCCCAGATGCACCTGCGGTAGGGGGTGCAGCCGTTTCATGAAGGGGTAACTGACCGCCAGCGCCAGGCCAATGAAGGATAACTGGATAGTCAGCGCGTTCTGGGTCAGAACCAGGACGAAGGCCAGCAAAGCCAGCATGACCGCTAACCCGGCGGCTTCGCCCAGTGTTACCCGCTGAGCCGCCAGCGGCCGGTCACGGGTGCGGGTGACCTGTGGATCAAAATCCCGGTCGGCGATGTCGTTTATCACGCAACCGGCTGAGCGCGTCAAGACCACGCCGAGTACGAAAACCAGCGCCACACCCTGTGGTGGTTGTCCATGGCCCGCCAGCCACAACGCCCACAGGGTCGGCCACAACAACAGGTAAATGCCGATAGGGCGGTGCAGACGCATCAGCAAGGCGTATTCACGCAGGCGGTCATCAAAACGGTCGATGTTCATGGTGAAAGCAAATCCGGTCAGCAAAAGGCGGAGAGGCGGGTAAATCGGGCAGAAAAATCTCGCAGACCAGTAGCGGCTGGTCATCCATATGGAATAAGGAACGTCGTCCCCAGAGCGCTTCCGGGGATTCAGCGAAACCGGCAAAGGCGCGCTGATGCAGGCGCTGGCCAGCCACAATCCGGGCAATTTCCACGGGGCCACGCCGGACCCCCGGATCGGTGAACAGCACTTCGCCCAGTGGGCGACCACCCAACTGGGTCAGCCGGCGGCCCCGACCGTACAGGGTAGTAGCAGGAATCAGCGTCCGGGCAAACACCCAGGCTTGGTCACCGCAGAGCAGGTGTACTTCGCGAGTCCAAGCCCAAGCATCCAGCCGTAGACGCAAAGCGCGCGCTTCGTCGCGGCTCGGTCGACTCCAGCCCTGCCAAAGTACACGTACCCGAAACTGGTTTGGGCAGCATTGCCGCAACCGGCGGGTCAGAGAACCGGGGTCAAATAACCACCGGGCCAGTTCGACCGGCAGACCGTGCGCCGGGCGTTGACCTTGCCAGCGCGGCGGGGTATGGAACAGGAGAGAGTCCAAGTTGCTCAAGGGAGTTTATTCTGGAAAGTCGCCAGGCCGGCGAAAGCGGTTATTATGACATGGTTGGCGGGTTAGGCGGGAAAGATAGGCAGGCAGCGCGATTTGACGGAGAACGATGATAAGCGAATCGAAACCCTCCGCGCCCGGTTCGACACTGCCTCTCGCTAAACAGGTTGGTCAAGGAACGAGCTGACCTTCGATGAGACACCTGAAATATCAGGCAGCATCGCCAACAGGCGCGTTCGATGACCAGGATGTTAAATTTTAAAAGTTTTCCACCTTTTCCGGCCGACAGGTGAGAGCCTGTTCCATATCCCAGAATAATGAGTTCACGATGCATGACGCACAAAACACGCTAGTTTTTTCGCTATTTTTAATCTTTACCGGCGCAGCGCTGTTCGCCACGCTGGCGTTATACGCCCGCCAGGCTTTGCCCATCGCCTATATCGTGCTGGGCATCTTCATCGGCCCCTATGGTTTCAGGCTGATCGACAACGCGGCAGCCATCGAACAGATGGCGCAGATCGGTATTATGTTCCTGCTATTCCTGCTGGGGCTGGACCTGTCGCCGCAGCGGTTGCTGCAAATGCTCCGCAAGGCCACGCTGATCACCCTGGGCACTTCACTGGTCTTCGCCGTGTTGAGCATCGGGGTCGCCCGGATGTTCGGCTATACCTGGGGCGAGTGCCTGCTGATCGGCGCGGCGATGACTTTCTCCAGCACCATCATCGGTCTCAAACTGTTGCCGACCCGCACCCTGCATCACCAGCATACCGGCGAAATCATCATTAGCATCCTGCTCTTGCAGGATTTATTAGCGATTGCCATTTTGCTGCTGGTCGAAGGTCTGGGCGGGCGCGGTTCTTCATTGCAAGGACTGGGGCTATTGATCGTCACCCTGCCGTTGTTGCTGGGCTTCGCTTGGCTGACCTCGCGCTATGTCCTGATCCCGCTGATCCGCAAATTCGATAAAATCCGCGAGTACATTTTCCTGATCGCCATCGGCTGGTGTCTGTGCATTTCGCAGGTCGCGGCCCTGTTGGGGCTTTCCTACGCGATTGGCGCATTCATCGGTGGGGTGGCGCTGGCCACCAGTCCGATCTCACTCTACATCGCTGACAGCCTCAGGCCACTGCGCGATTTCTTCTTGGTGCTGTTCTTTTTCTCATTGGGCGCCGGCTTTGATTTGGGGATGCTGGGCGCCGTGTTCCTGCCCACCCTGCTGCTGGGCGCGTTGCTGATGGGCGTCAAACCCTGGGTGTTTCGCGGATTCCTGCAATGGGCCGGCGAGCGGCCGCGCATCGCCATGGAAGTGGGGGTGCGGCTGGGGCAGGTCAGCGAGTTCTCCCTGCTGATCGCCGTGCTGGCCCAGCAAAACGGCTTGATCAGCCGGGAGGCGTCTTATCTGGTGCAGGCTACTACGTTGCTGACTTTCATCGCTTCAACCTACTATCTGGTGATGACCTATCCGACCCCGGTAGCGATTTCCGACAGCCTGCGGCGGGATTGACGGTTCGATGCCTCCGATCCGCGACTTCTCTCCCGCAAGGAGCGAAGGGCTGCATTGCACAAAAAATTGGCGTTTATCGTGATCTTTCCTATAATCGCCGCCATTTTTCGGCCATCCCAAAGGGGGATTTGGCGCGACCGGACATCCTTGGCGATTTCTCCGGCCAACGTCCCAGCAAGAGCGACGCGCGCAGCCGGATCGCGAAGCATCTTCAAAAAGAGATCGCCTCGCGGTTTCTCCCGGTTTTCCCCGGTTTTTATGAGTCCTGTAGGAGAGAGTTGATGTCCTCGCTTAGCGAACTGGCCGCCCGTTCCCCGGTGGACGCCGTGACCGCAATCCCGGTCGTTTCCGGCCCCAGCCGGGAATCTGTAACCCCTTCACACCGGGAACTGGCCAACGCCATCCGCGCCTTGAGCATGGACGCCGTACAACGGGCCGAGTCCGGCCACCCCGGCGCCCCGATGGGCATGGCCGACTTCGGCGAGGTGTTGTGGAATGACTTTCTGCGCCACAACCCCGCCAATCCAAAATGGCTGAATCGTGATCGGCTGATTTTATCGAATGGCCACGGTTCAATGCTGCTGTATTCCCTGTTGCATCTCAGCGGTTATGACCTGACGATTGATGATTTGCGCAACTTCCGGCGCCTGGGTTCGCGGACCCCGGGGCATCCGGAGTACGGCCTCACCCCGGGTGTGGAGACCACCACCGGGCCGCTCGGTCAAGGTCTGGCCAATGGCGTCGGCATGGCGCTGGCCGAACGGGCGCTGGCGACCCGCTTCAATCGCCCCGGTTTTCCCATTGTCGATCACTACACCTATGTAATTCTCGGCGACGGCTGTCTGATGGAAGGCATTTCCTATGAAGCCTGTTCGCTGGCGAGCAACTGGGGTCTGGGCAAGCTGATCTGCCTGTACGACGACAACGGCATCTCCATCGACGGACCAGTACGCGGCTGGTTCAACGATGATATGGTCAAGCGTTTTGAAGGGTTCGGCTGGCAGGTCATTCCCAACGTGGACGGCCACGATGCCATGGCGGTGCATCAGGCCATCGCGCAGGCAAGAGCCTCGCTTGATAAACCGACGCTGATCTGCTGCAAGACCACCATCGCCTGGGGTTCACCGGGCAAGGGCGGCAGCGAAAAATCGCATGGCGCGCCGCTGGGCGCCGCCGAAGTCGCTGCGACCCGCGAGCATATCGGCTGGCGTCACGAGCCGTTTGTGATTCCGCCCGAGACTTACCACGCCTTCGACGCCCGCGCCAAGGGTGCGGAGTGGGAAGGCGAATGGAACACCCTGTTCGCCCGCTACCGGGTCGAGAACCCGGACGCTGCGGCGGAACTCGACCGGCGCCTGGCCTGTGGCTTTCCCGAAGACTGGGAAGAGCTGGCCTGGAGCTTCATCCTGGCGACTCAGGAACGGCGCGAGAACATCGCTACCCGGGT
Organism: uncultured Candidatus Competibacteraceae bacterium; assembly: GCA_964508935.1. GTDB lineage: Bacteria > Pseudomonadota > Gammaproteobacteria > Competibacterales > Competibacteraceae > UBA2383. The sequence continues at coordinate 4,426 of CAZDVY010000149.1, forward strand.
AGCGTCGCAACGGGCGCTGGAAATCTACAGCCCGCATTTTCCCAGTCTGGTTGGCGGTTCCGCCGATCTCACCGAATCGACTGGCATTCCCTGGGTAGGCTGCCGACCCGTTGATTTCGCACATCCCGACGGCAACCTGATTTATTACGGCGCGCGTGAATTCGCCATGTACGCGGTCATGAATGGCCTGGCGCTGCACGGCGGCTACGTACCCTTTGGCGGCACCTTCCTGATGTTCGCCGACTATGGCCGCAGCGCGATTCGCATGTCATCACTGATGAAACTGCGCTGCATCTTCATCCTGACCCACGATTCCATCGGCGTTGGCGGCGATGGCCCGACTCATCAACCGGTTGAACACGTCTCCGGCCTGCGCATCATTCCCGGCCTGTCGCTGTGGCGAACCTGCGATACGACAGAAACCGCCGTTGCCTGGAAGGCGGCCCTGGATCGGGTGAACGGCCCCACTGCCCTGATTTTCACCCGTCAGCCGCTGCCGCATCAGGACCGCACGCCCGAACAGGTGCGGGCCATCGCCCGGGGCGGTTACGTGCTGCTCGACTGTGGAAATGATCCAGAGGCGATCATTATCGCTACAGGCTCCGAGGTGCAATTGGCGGTTGAAGCCGCGAAAACGTTGAACGGTCAGGGTCGGCGGATTCGCGTCGTTTCCATGCCGTCGGTGGATGTGTTTGACGCGCAGGACGCCGCCTGGCGCGAGTCGGTGCTGCCAGCGAAGGTCACCCGGCGCGTGGTGGTTGAGGCGGGTGTGACCGCGCCCTGGTACAAATACGCCGGCCCGCAAGGCACGGTGATCGGCATCGACAGCTTCGGCGAGTGCGGTCCGCCGGAGATCATTTTCCAGCACTTCGGCTTCACCGCCGAACGGGTGGCCGCCGCCGTGGAGGCACTGTTCTGAACCCCTGCTGCTTTTCAGGGGATAAGGGCTACACTTAATGATGTTGGGTGGGCGATGACGCCCACCCGTCTTTGAAAAACCACTCTGAATGGAGGAACGCATGGCTATTAAAGTTGGTATCAATGGTTTTGGCCGTATTGGACGCATGGTGTTTCGCGCTGCCGTCAAGAACTTCCCCGACATCGAGATCGTGGGCATCAATGACCTGCTCGAACCTGATTACCTGGCCTACATGCTGAGTTACGACTCCGTGCATGGCCGCTTCAAGGGCGAGGTCGCCGTCGATGGCAACACCCTGATCGTCAACGGCAAGAAGATCCGCCTGACCGCTGTTAAGGATCCCGCCGAGCTGAAGTGGAACGAAGTGGGCGCGGACATCGTCGTCGAGTCCACCGGCCTGTTCCTGACCAAGGACACCTGCCAGAAGCACATCGCCGCTGGCGCCAAGAAAGTCATCCAGAGCGCGCCCAGCAAGGATGACACCCCGATGTTCGTGTACGGCGTCAACGACAAGACCTACGCCGGCCAGACCATCATCTCCAATGCCTCCTGCACCACCAACTGCCTGGCGCCGGTCGCCAAGGTGCTGAACGATACGTGGGGCATCAAGCGCGGCCTGATGACCACCGTGCATGCCGCCACCGCCACCCAGAAGACCGTAGACGGCCCGTCCAACAAGGATTGGCGTGGCGGTCGCGGGATCCTGGAAAACATCATTCCGTCCTCGACCGGCGCCGCCAAGGCGGTGGGCGTGGTCATCCCTGAGCTGAACAAGAAGCTCACCGGTATGGCCTTCCGCGTCCCCAC
>CAZDVY010000150.1:0-6030 GCA_964508935.1 uncultured Candidatus Competibacteraceae bacterium
CCCGCACTCTGGGGCCTATGGAAATCGCCGTTCATCAGCAAGACGCCTGGTTGACGCCGGTTAGCGATCCCGTCGCACTGGCCGCCGCCATGGAGCTGTTGTTGCGCGATGAAGCGCTGCGCTGTGAACTCGCGGCCAAAGGCTATCAAACCCTGCTGGCCCGGCATGGCGAGGATGCGATTGTCAGCGCCTATCTGGAGCTGTATCACACCCTGTTGGAGGCTTAGCCGACCTGCTTAAATCACTCAGGCCACCCAGACAGAAAAACAGATAACAGGACAATTGCCGGGAAGTATAGGAAAAACTCAACAACCCGGCGGTCATGAGTGCAAAAGCCGCCGCCAGCCAGACTCCCGCCCGTTGACGATCCTCGGTCGAGAGTTGTCGCCAGGTCCGCGCCAGCCGAAACAGAACGCTGCCGATCAACGCGATCAGCGCACTCAGGCCCAGCCAGCCGGTTTCGTACCAGGCATCCAGTAAAAAATTGTGCAAATGCCTGACCTGATGAGTCTGACCACCGAGTTGAAACTGCAACACTTCGCTGGCGTGAGCGCCGTTGCCCATCCCCACGCCCAGCCACGGTTGTGCGGGCGGATTCGCCAGCGCCTGCCGCCATAACGCCGTGCGTCCAGCGGTGAAAGCGTCCAGCGGACGCGCTGGATCAAGTTCCGCTTTCAGAAATGGCCCGATATTCACCGCGACGCCCAGCGCCAGAATCAGCGCTGCTAACCCGGCAACCCAGCGTATCCGCCATTTCAGGGTCAGCCCGCCAAAAACGACCAATCCTACAATCAGACCCAGCAACGCCGCCCGCCCCTCGGCGAGGACCACATACGCCAAAACCAGTCCTGTCACCCCGGCCATCGCCGCATATCGCCAGCGCGATGCGCTGCGCCGCCACAGCCAGCCCAGCAGGAACGGCAATAAAAACGGCAGGTTATCCTCGCGTAGTTGCAAGACCGGATCGAACGCTTGACCCGACGCACCGAGGAGGTAATAGAGCAACAACACATATAGCCCGCCCAGCATGAGTGCGCCCAACAGCGCCATCATGTTTAACAGGCGGTCAGCATGACCCGGCGCTTCCCGCAAAGCCACCAAGGTTAACAGTAACGCGCTACTTTGGAACGCAAATCCAATCCAGGCGCGCAATCCCCCGACCGGATCGACGGTGCCGGGAATCGTCAGCAAAAACACGCTAAGTAACGTCAGATACGGCCAAACCAGCGATGGATCGAGTCGATCCCGGCGACTCCACAGGCTGGACAACCCCCAAAGGGCGTAAAGACTGACCAGCGTGTTGAACAATCCCCGCCCGCCCAACTGACTCAGTGGTAATGCGGCGGGCGTTAACCAGCCCCAGCGAAAAAACGCCTCGCGGAGTCGATCATGCAACAGCGCAAGTTGCATCGAACCCGTCCAGACGGGCGAAGGCGTCCAGCGCCTGCGCAACGGTGATCGCCGCCATTCCGGTTTGTCCGGCGGGCGGAGTGATGGCGTGAATCCAGCGGGAATGGGTCAACGGCGCTGAACCGCCAAACAACCCCAGCGCCGGCGTTTCCAGAGCAGCAGCCATATTCAATACGCCGGTGTCATTGCCGATATAGCCGCGACAATGCGCCAGCAACGCGGCGGTTTGTTCCAGTGGCAAAGCGATGGCATCCACCGCCGCCCCGCCACCCTCCGCGACCCGGCGCAAGATTTCATCGCCCAGCGTGCGTTCACCGGGTCCGCCGACGATGAAGATCGAGCCGACGCGCTGCAACGCCAGCGCCAGTTCGGAAAAGCGCACTGCACCCCACTGCTTCCAGGGTTCGCTGCTGCCAATGCCCAAGGCGATCCACGGTCGGGGCCAGTCGGCGAAGCGCTTCAAAACCGCCTGTTCCGCCGCCGCCGACGCCGGCAATCGAGGTTCCGGCTCCGTGCGTGGAATGTCCAGCGCATCCAGCAGCGCGTCCGCCCGCACGGTGGGATGCGCATGATGGCATTCAACCGGCAGCCGCGCCGGGACGTTGAGCAGCCAGGCTTGCCCGCCAACGCCATAGCCGATGCGTTCGGGAATGCCGGCCAGCCAAGTGGCCAGCGCATAACGGGCGCTGCCATGGAGAATCCACACCCGCTGATAAGCGCCCTGACGCAGCAGATCGACCAGGCGGAACAGGCCGCGAATTCCGGCATGACCGCCCGATTCGCGCTCCACCCACAGAATGCGATCCACGCAGGGATCGGCGCAAAGCAAGCGGTCGGCCTGCGAACGCGGCTTGGTCAGAATGTCTGCCTGTCCGCTGATCGTCGTCGCGGCGATAGCGTGAATATGCGGCAGATGCCAAACCATATCGCCGATGCCGGGCAATGGTTGCACGATCAACGTTCGACCCGCCAACGCGAGCTTCATGCGGCATTCCTTGGCGATGCGTGCAATTCAGCATACAGCGCTAAGGTGTCATCGAGCATCTGTTGCCTAGGAAACGCCGGTTCTGCGGGAACCGGCGGCGCTGCGGTCAGCACCGCCTTCACCCGTTCCGTTAGACCTTCCAGATCGCCCAGAGGCGTCAGGCCGGCGGGATACACCTGATGCAGAATCTCGCCCACGCCGCCATGGTCGTAACCGATCACCGGAATGCCCAGACTCAGCGCCTCCAGCACGGTGCGCCCGAAGGATTCCGGTTTCATCGACAGCGACAAGACCACGGTCGACGCCGCGTAAATCTCCCGCATGTCGGCGCGATGTCCAGTGAACAGCACCACTTCGCTTAAACCCTTTTCCTGAACCCGGCGCCGCAGTTGATCGGCGTACCGTTGCCGCCTGGGTTCAGCGCCACCGACGATCAAACCGTAGACTGGCAAGCCCTGCGCCCGCAACCGGGCCATCAGTTCGATGAAATCCTCATGGCCCTTCAATCGGCTTAACCGGCCCGGCAGGGTCAATACCGGCGCATCGCGCAGTTGTGGATAGTGCTGACGCCACTCAGCCAGCCATTCCGATGATGGTCGATATCCACAGGGAAATTCCGCCGGATCGACGCCGCGCGGGATGAGCCGAATTTGCTCTGCCGGCAGTTCGGGATAGCCGCGTTGCAGATAGTCGCGGATGGTTTCAGAAACGGCGATGATCCGCTCACCGGAGGTCATGATTGCGCTGTAGCGGGAGACGGAATACAGGCCGTGAACCGTAGTCACCCAGCGCGGACGGTTCGCCGGCTGCATCCCCCGCCAGGCCAGCCAGGCGATCCAGGCGGGAAAACGTGAACGGGCGTGCAGGATGTCAATCCGCTGTTCTGCCAACCAGCGCCGCAATGGCCACACCCAACGCAAGGCCAGCGGCGATTTGACGCCCAGCGGCCAAGTGAGATGTTCGCCGCCCGCACTCAGCAGTTCGGGAACCAGCCGCCCACCAGCGGAAATGACGATGGCGCGGTGACCGCACCGCACCAGTTCCCGGGCTACTTCGAGAGTACCGCGCTCCACACCGCCGCCGTGCAAGGCTGGAAGCACTTGCGCCACACTCAGGCGAACCATTGTTCGATGATCCAGCGGGCGCAGCGTTGCGCTTCATTGAAGGTTTGCGGAGGGCGTGGCAACGCCTGACCCGGCGACCAATCGGCAAACAGCGTCACCCAGCTTTCCGCCGCCAGTCGCTCCAGCCCCCGACTGACCCGGTTGGCGTGCTTAACCGGAACGCTCAGCACCCCGACCGCTGCACCCGCCGTCAGCGCCTCGTAGACCATCGACACGCTGTCGGCGGTCACCCACACCTGCCCGGTGTGGGCCAGTTGCGCCGGCAGCCAGTCCGGGCCGGTTTCCGCAAAGGGAACGATCTTCAGAAGCAAAGATTCCCGCCCCTCCCTCACCAGGGAGGAGGGAGTTTTTGGTCGCTCCCGCTCCCCGTCGCCGGAAAGGGCTGGGGGGCAAGGGGGCAGATGTTCCAGAAAATCCGCTGGGGTGCGCCGCGAAGTGGTCAGTGTCCAGTGGATAGCGGGATCAGCGGCGACGATGGCAGCAATCTGCCGATACAAGTTCTCATTATTCCAGACGAAATGTGCAGAAGGGCCGCCAATCAGCAGCAATCCTCGTGAGGTTTCCAAAGCAGCGGACGGTTGTATCCGGTTGAGCGCACCGCGAGTCACCAGCACATTCCGGCGAATAGGCGGGTCGTCATGTTCAGGAATCAGGCACAGATCAAACAGGGAAAGCGGCAGACTAGGCCGCATCAGGACCACGGCTTTGCCACGATACGCCCGACGGGTGGCTAACAAGGAAAGATGGGTGCGATGACCTGCGCCTAGCACCAGATCCGGGGCTGGCAAATCGCGCCAGGCGGGGCAATGCCCGATGAGCAAGCTCTTGAGCGCAGTCCAAGCCGGCAACGGATTCAACGTCAGGGCTTGGATCGAACGCAGCCGGGCCAACGCTCCAAGCAATCCTCGGCTTTGACTGTCGTGTCCGGCCTTGCCATCGCTGAACCGCCAGACGACCAGCGGACGCACGGCGGCTCCGATGTGGAATTAGTTAACCAGCACGAAATCAGCGCTGCAATACGGGCACTTGGCCTTGCCGGTGGCTTCGATGGGCAGATAGACCTTGGGATGGGAATTCCACACCATCATCTCTGGCAGCGGGCAGGACACTGGCAAATCAGCACGGCTGACTTCGTAGGTTTTCTGGGTATTGGGCATGGCCTTGGTGGGAACAGCAGCGGCAGCCATCAGATTATTCTCCTGTTTTCTGGGTGATCGAATCCGTCAGGTCGTCAGGCGCATCAAGCCAGCGTCAGCCATTCAGGATATTCATCGCGGCGGCCATGAACCTGATCGAAGTAGATTTCCTGCAATCGCTGGGTGATCGGGCCGCGCCGGCCAAGGCCAATCGCCCGGCCATCGACTTCACGGATCGGCGTGACCTCGGCGGCGGTGCCGGTGAAAAAGGCTTCATCGGCGATATACACCTCATCGCGGGTGATGCGCTTTTCCTTGACCGAAATGCCCAGATCAGCAGCGAACCGGATGATTGTATCGCGGGTGATACCTTCCAGCGCCGAGGTCAGGTCCGGAGTGTAAATCACGCCGTCGCGGATGATAAAAATGTTCTCGCCACTGCCCTCGGAAACATAACCTTCGGTGTCCAGCAACATGGCCTCGTCATAACCGTCGCGCATGGCGTCAGCCAGCGCCAGCATGGAATTCATATAATTACCGTTCGCTTTAGCCTTGCACATCGTGACATTGACATGATGCCGGCTGAACGATGAGGTGCGAATGCGGATGCCGCGCTGCAGATTTTCCGCACCCAGATAAGCGCCCCATTCCCAGGCGGCGACGATGACATGGACGTTGAGATTGTCAGCGCGAATCCCCATGCCTTCAGAACCATAAAAGCACATCGGCCGGATATAGGCGCTGGCCAGGTTATTGGCGCTCACCGCCTGCCGACACGCCTGGTTGATCTCGTCTTTGCTGTAAGGCATCGGCATGCCGACGATGTGCGCGGAGCGGAACAGCCGGTCGGTGTGCGCCTGCAACCGGAAAATCGCCGCGCCCCGATCCGTAGCGTAGGCGCGCACCCCTTCAAAAACGCCCATGCCATAGTGCAGGGTATGGGTCAGTACATGGGTGTTCGCCTCGCGCCAGGGCACAAGTTCACCGTCATACCAAATTAAGCCATCACGATCAGACATTGACATTTTGTTCGTTTCAACCCTTATCTATGCAGGACAGGTCATCCAGCGTTTTCCATCCAGCGTCGCCAAATACGAATGACGTTTTCGCGTTCATCCCGCGCCATATCATCCGGAATCTGCGCGAGCTGTTCTTGCAACTTCAGCAAATGAATACGGCGGCGTAGCCCCCGATAGGCATAACGCAATCGGGCGGCGTCAGCGATCGAGAAAACGCCACACTGCTCCAAGCCATCGAGTTGCCGGATATTGTCAGTATAAGTCAACAGTTCCGGGTAGCGGCTGGCGTTGCCCAGAACGGCGTATTGCACCACAAATTCAATATCGGCGATACCACCCCGGCCCTGCTTGAGATC
>CAZDVY010000151.1:0-6028 GCA_964508935.1 uncultured Candidatus Competibacteraceae bacterium
TCCGGTGTAACGGGCATGCCGTTGTGGGATGTGGTCAAGGCAGCCATGCCGTGGCTGATGGTGATGTTGAGCTTCCTGATCATCGTCACCTACGTCCCGCAAGTCAGTCTGTTTTTGCCGCAGTTGTTGTTCTAAGCCGGCTGAAAACAGCAAGGGCGGCCTGGGCCGCCCTTTTTCATTTGTTGTTCTATTCGTTAATCCATTGTCCGCTTAGCTCCAGTACCGGATGGGGCCGCTGTCAATGTGGACGAAGTTGGAGCGAGGGTAATAGCCAACCCCACCCGCGCCCAGCGCCCGGGCGGCCCGGCAGACCTCTGACACCCGTCCACCGGGAAGCCGGACATCCAGCGCCATGGCCTTGATGTGGTAGCTGTTGCGCGCTACGCCACGGCGGCGCTCGCATAAAGCGCCGTTGGTGGCCGGCGAGCGATAGGCGCTGATGACATGAACCGGCGAACGTGCGCCCAGTTGCAACTGTAGAGCATAAAGCTGGTCAAGGACGTTGACGTCGAAGGCTTTCACCTGATCGTTGTGGTGGTCGCGCAATCCCCAACTGATGTCCCTGAGAGACTCACGGATATAGCCCTCGCGAGGTGTCCAGTACACTTGGCGGATCGTTTCGCCCGTATTAGGGTTATAAAAGGCAAGATAGCGTTCGCGCCGAACTGACGCCTGGAGTACTTCCGGCGCCAAAGCCAGGGCGCCAAGACTGCCTGCTGCCAGTTTCAGAAATCCGCGCCGACTCAACTCGGGTGAGTTCTCTACGCTCTGGCTGTTATTGTCAAGCGTTGCGTCTGTTCGCATTCGTCAGTTCCTCCCGATAACCCAAAATAGGCTTTTTCTGAACTCTAACCAAACCCGGCTTGATTAGGCAAGAATCAGACATGAAAAAAAATTTTTGCTACCATGCAACAAATTAAAGTTGTCCCGACTCTTGCATGACTTTTTATTATCTTGTTGGCAACAATGATGACGGCTATTCCTGAGCGGTTTTAGAGGGTCTTTATAAGATATAAAACAATTGATTTAGAATATATTTTAAAATAATTGCTGATAGATTCCTGTTATTATTTTATTATTAATACAACTAATGTTGTTTTTATAATAAAAATTATCAATAATACAAAAAACAACATACTGTAAAAAACATGATTTAATTGAGTGAAAAAATGTCTACGAAGAGGGAAAAGTTCCCCGTGACGCCAGCCACCCGCTGGCTCCAGACGCAAGGCGTCGCGTTCAACGGCCACCTTTATCCTTACGAGGATCGCGGCGGCACGGCTCATAGCGCCCGCTGTCTGGGCGTCGATGAACACCAGGTGATCAAGACCCTGATCATGGAGGATGAACGCCGACAACCGTTGATCGTACTGATGCACGGCGACCGTCAGGTGTCCACCAAGGAACTGGCCCGGGTGCTGGGCGTCAAGACCATTGCACCCTGCGACCCGGCGGTCGCCAACAAGCACAGCGGTTATCTGGTCGGCGGCACCTCGCCGTTTGGGACGCGCAAGGCCATGCCAGTTTATCTGGAGGCCAGTATTCTGGACCTGCCGCTGATCTACCTGAACGGCGGCAAGCGCGGCTTCCTGATCAGTCTGCCGTCCGCTGAAGTGCAGCGGCTGCTCCAGCCAACACCGGTCAACGTTGCGATTGAGGACTGAACTTTGAGTGAATCCGATTTTTTCGCCACGGCCCCGTCTGGTATTGAACCGCTACTGGCGGCGGAACTGGCTGAACTGGGTGCTACGCACCTCAAACCGGCGCGCGGCGGCCTCCATTTTCGGGGAACGCTGGAAACCGCCTATCGCGCTTGTCTCTGGTCGCGCACCGCCAGCCGCATTTTGTTGCCACTGGCCGAATTCCCGGTTGCTGACAGTCCGGCGCTCTATGCCGGCGTTCTCGACCTGCCCTGGGAGGAGCATCTGGCCCCGGAAGGGACGTTGAGCGTGGAATTCAGCGGGAATTGTCCGGGCATCGACCACAGTCACTACGGCGCGCAGCGGGTGAAAGACGCTATTGTGGATCGCTTTCGGGCGCGTTGCGGTCAACGGCCCAGCGTCAACCGGCAACAGCCAAATTTACGGATTCACGCCCAATGGCGTGACGGCCAGGCCACAGTCAGCCTTGATCTGTCCGGCGACAGCCTGCATCGTCGCGGCTACCGTGAGGCGACGGTGACTGCGCCGTTGAAAGAGACCCTGGCCGCCGCATTGCTGTTGAAATCCGGCTGGCCGGAAATCGCCGCCGCTGGCGCTCCCCTGCTCGATCCGCTCTGCGGTTCCGGGACTTTGGCGATTGAAGCCGCCTGGATCGCCGGAGACCGCGCTCCCGGCCTGTCCCGCGAACACTGGGGATTCAGCGGCTGGCTGGGCCATATTCCGGCGTTGTGGAACCGTTTATTGAAGGAAGCGCGGGAACGCTGGGCGGCGGGCCAGCCGCGCATCCCGCCGATTTTCGCCAGTGACCGCGATCCCAAAGCGGTGCGGGCGACGTTGACCAATGCGGGCTGCGCCGGCGTCGCCGACCACTTGCGGATTGAACGTCGGGAATGGATCGCCGTGGAACCGCCGCCGGGAGCGCCGGGATTGGTCATCATTAATCCCCCTTACGGCGAGCGACTGGGCGAACAGGAGGACGTGGCGGCGCTGTATATCCAAATCGGCGAGCGGCTGAAGGCGCATTTTGCCGGCTGGCGGGCGGCGCTGTTCACCGGCAACCCGGATTTGGGCAAGCGCATGGGCCTGCGGGCGGAAAAAGTGCATACCTTCCATAATGGCCCATTGGAATGCCGGCTGCTACGCTTCCGGGTGGAGCCGGAGTTTTTCGTTCGCCCCGGTTCTCGGACTCCCTCCCCCCTGGTGGGTGAGGGTGGGGGGTCACACGGCGCGGAGGATTTCGTCAATCGGCTGCGCAAGAACCTGCGCCATCTGGGCCGTTGGGCGACGCGGGAAGGCGTCAGTTGTTACCGGCTGTATGACGCCGATCTGCCCGAATATGCCGTGGCGATTGATCGCTACGAACAATGGCTGCATGTCCAGGAATACGCCCCGCCGGCCACTATCGATCCCGCCAAGGCCCAGGCGCGGTTACAGCAAATCATGGAAGTGCTGCCCGCTGCGCTGGGGCTGCCCCCGGAAAACGTCTTTCTCAAAGTCCGGCAACGGCAGCGCGGCGTCAATCAGTATCAGAAGCAGGCGCAACAAGGTCGTTTCTACGAAGTGCGCGAGGGGCCGGCGCGGTTTCTGGTCAACTTTACCGATTATCTGGACACCGGGCTGTTTCTCGACCACCGCATCACCCGGCAACGGCTGGGCGAGCTGGCCAAGGGCCGGCGCTTCCTGAACCTGTTCGGCTACACCGGAACCGCAACGGTTTATGCGGCGCTCGGCGGTGCGGTCAGCACCACCACGGTCGATCTATCCGTCAAGTACCTCGACTGGGCGCGGCGCAATCTGGAACTGAACGGCTTGTCCAATCCCTGGCGGCGGTTCATTCAAGCCGACTGCCGGGAGTGGCTGGCGGCGGCGCAGGAGCCATACGATTTAATCTTTCTTGACCCGCCGACGTTTTCCAATTCCAAGGAAATGGATGGACATTTCGACGTTCAGCGCGATCACGGCGGATTGTTGCAGCAAGCATTGCGCCTGTTGGCCCCAGGTGGAGTGCTAATTTTCTCCACCAACTACCGTCGTTTTCGCCTGGACGGCGACGCCTTCGCCGAATGGCGGATTGAAGACTGGAGTCGGCAAACGCTGCCGGCGGATTTCACCCGGCATCCGAAAATCCATCAGTGCTACAAATTCCAACATGAGATTATCTAAAACCCTTATCGTTTCCGGATGGCTGAGCGCGTTCAGCATGGGTTGCAGCGCGCAGACCGGGCCAGCGCCGATCAGCGGCGATGTCCCGGAAGCGCAAGGCTGGCGGGCGGAAGTTGTGGTCGACGGGCTGAGTCATCCCTGGGCCATCGCCTGGCTGCCGGACGGTTCGGCGCTGGTGACCGAGCGTCCCGGACGCCTGCGGCTGATTCGCAATGGGCGACTCGACCCGCAACCGATGGCCGGCCTGCCGCCGGTATCGGCCTTCGGGCAGGGCGGTTTGCTCGATATCGCCCTGCATCCCGATTTCGCCGACAACCGCTTGGTTTACCTGACGATGGCCGTCGGCAGCCCCGAAGCGAATCGCACCGCGCTGCTGCGCGGGCGTTTCGAAGACCATACCCTGCGGGACGCCAGGATCATTTTCCAGAATGCCGACGCCAAATCCGGCGGACAGCATTTTGGCTCCCGCCTGGTCTGGCTGCCGGATAAAACGTTGCTGATGAGCATCGGCGATGGCGGCAATCCGCCGACCCGCTTTGGCGATGGAAATATTCGCAATCAGGCGCAAAACCTGGGGACGCATTTTGGCAAGGTGCTGCGGTTAAAGGACGACGGGACGCCGCCTGCCGATAATCCGTTCGTCAACCGGCCCGGTGCGAAACCGGAGATTTGGACGTTCGGCCATCGCAATATCCAGGGCCTGACCCGCCATCCGTTGAGCGGGCGCATCTGGGCCAACGAACACGGCTCGCGGGGCGGCGATGAACTCAATATCCTCGAAGGCGGCCGTAACTATGGTTGGCCAGCGGTCACCTACAGCCTGGAATACTGGGGACCGAAAATCTCGGATGAAACCCACCGTCCGGGCATCGTCGATCCGCAACTCGTCTGGACGCCATCCAAAGCGCCCAGTGGTTTGACCTTCTACACCGGCGAGGTTTATCCGCAATGGAAGGGCGATCTGTTCAGCGGCGCGCTCAAGTTCGGGCAGATTCGCCGCATCGATCTGGACGGCGAGCGGATCATGGGCGAAGAGAAGCTGACCCTCGACAAACGGGTGCGGGATGTGCGCCAGGGGCCGGACGGCTATTTGTATGTGCTGACCGATGAGGACCCCGGCGCGCTGTTGCGCATCGCGCCGGCCGGGAAATAAACCTGCTGATTCTCTTGATGTTTAATGCCTTGCGCGAAAGGAGTAATGATGGCCGTTAAACAACCGGACAGTTTTCCCCACGACCGGCAACCAACTGTGCGTCTGCTGGCGATGCCTGCTCACACCAATCCCAGCGGCAACATCTTCGGGGGCTGGATCATGGCGCAGATGGACATTGCCGGCGGCATTGTAGCGCTGGAATACGCCGGCGGTCCGGTGGTGACCGTCGCGGTGACTTCCATGGAATTTCACCGTCCGGTGAAGGTGGGTGATCTGGTCAGTTGCTTCGCCCGCATTCAGAAAGTCGGAACTTCATCCATCACGGTCAAGGTGCAGGTCTTCGCCCAGCGCCCGCATGATGGCGTGTTGCAATCGACGGCGGTGACTGAGGCGGTGATCGTGTATGTTGCAGTCGATGAATCCGGCGTCTCACGGAAACTGCCGGAGCGAGGGCCGGACTTTGGACATTATTGGTAAGCTGCGTCGCTGGCGCTGCGGGTCGCTGCTGCTCGGCCTCGGACTCTATCTGGGGTTCGGCGCGCTGGCGTGGGCCGACGACAATCTATGGCAAGCGCTGCGCTCCGGGAATGCGGTGGGCCTGATCCGCCATGCCCTGGCGCCGGGCGGCGGCGATCCGGCGCATTTCCAGCTTGAGGATTGCGCGACGCAACGCAATTTATCAGCGGAGGGGCGTCAGCAAGCCCGTGCCATGGGTGCGGCGTTTCGGCGTAATGGCATCACCACCGCCCGCGTGCTGTCCAGCCGCTGGTGTCGGTGCCTGGACACGGCCCGCCTGCTGGATCTGGGAGCGGTTGAACCCTTTCCTCCTCTGGATTCCTTCTTCTCCTACCCGGAGCGCGCTGACGCCCAAATGGCGGCGCTCCGGGAATTTCTCAGCCGCCCCTATGCCGGGCCGCCCCGACTGCTGATTACGCATCAGGTGAACATCACCGCGCTGACAAACCTCATGCTGCGATCCGGGGAGCTGATCGTTGTGCAACCGCTGGCGGGAGGCCGGGTACAGGTTCTCGGTCGCCTGGAGCCGGGCGAG
>CAZDVY010000152.1:0-6007 GCA_964508935.1 uncultured Candidatus Competibacteraceae bacterium
GGATCACTGGCGCTGGTAGCCGACGCCGGGCATATGGTCAACGATGCCGCCGCGCTGGCGTTAGCGGCCATTGCCGCTTGGCTGGCTCGTCGTCCGGCTTCAATCCGACACAGCTACGGTTTCGGGCGCGCCGAATTTCTGGCGGCGCTGCTCAACAGTCTGGCGCTGCTGATCCTGGTCGTCTGGATTGCGGTGTCCGCCGTTCAGCGCCTGCACACGCCGCAACCGGTCAGCGGCGCCACAGTGTCCGTCGTTGCCGGAGCCGGACTGGCGGTCAACCTGCTGGTCGCCTGGCTGCTCAGTCGCGGCGCGCGCAATCTCAACGTCCGCGCCGCGCTGCTGCATGTTCTTGGCGATCTGCTCGGTTCGGTGGCCGCACTCCTATCCGGTGTTGTCATTGTTTTTACCGGTTGGACCCCGATTGATCCGCTGCTGTCCCTGAGCATCAGTGCATTGATCGTGGTGTCCAGCCTGCGCCTGTTGCGCCAAGTGCTGCATGGGTTGATGGAAGGAACGCCTTTCAGCATTGCGCCGGAGGACGTGGGAAAAGCGCTGGCGACGGTGCCCGGTGTGGCTTCGGTGCATGACTTGCACATTTGGAACGTCGCCCCGGAACAGGTGATGCTCTCTGCGCATCTGGTGGTGCGCGATCTGCGCCAGTGGGAAACCGTCCTCGACGCTTGCCACGCCCTGCTCGGCGAGCGCTTCAATATCCAGCACGCCACCCTGCAACCGGAACCGGAAACCCGCACGGTGCGTTGGCTGGACCCGCAATCCGTCGGCCTGAAACGAAACTCGCCCTCATGAGAGTCTCGGAGCAGAACGGGGAGCGGATATCGGAGTAGTCGGGGTAGTTTTTGTATAGCGCTCTCCTGAGAGCGCACGGCTCAGGCCTGCCGTGCGCTGCATTCTTGAGTATTTCACTGGTATTTTTGGATTTCTGGACTATCTTTTAAACGAGTCGCCTTGAGGTCATCCCCAGGCGATTCGCGATGGATAAGCCAACGTAGGTGTTTTGTGACCCGCCTGAATGGCGGAGGAGGACAAAACCATGAACCTGATCGTTGAACGCGTCGATGTGTGGGCCGCCAGTATCGAAGACAAACCCGGCAGCCTGGCGAATATCCTGGCCGGCCTGCGAGAAGCCGGCGCCGATCTCAATTTCATCCTCGCTCGGCGAGAGCCAGACCAACCCGGCCAGTCGGTCGTCTATATCACCCCCTTAACCGGCGATGCGGAACTCGAAGCCGCCGCTATCCTGGGCTTCAACCTGACCGCACGGGTACATTCAGTGCGGGTCGAAGGCCAAAACCAACCGGGATTAGCCGCCCAACTGGCCGCCCAACTGGCGGCGGCAGGCATCAATCTGCGCGGGTTCTCGGCAGCAGTACTCGGGACGCGGTTTATCCTGTATATCGGCCTGGATTCCGCCGAAGACGCCGTCAAGGCCCTGACTGTCCTGCAACAGGTTTAAATCGAGCTTCCTGGGACATCGCCGCCACGCCACGCTGTGCCGGAGAACAAGGCTATGCACACCACCTTACCCCCCCTCGGCTTGCAACGGGTTAAAGTTATCGCCCTGGCGGTTACCGATCTGAATCGCGCTAACCAGTTTTACGGCCAGCAACTCGGTCTACCGCCCGCGTTCGAGAGTGGGGAGCAGGTCGGCTGGTGGCTGGATCCGGTGATCCTGATGCTGAAACCCGATTGGGCGACGCCTACCAACCGGCCTAATCCGCGCATTACCCTGGCGACTGCGCACGCGCCGGCAACCGAGGAGGCCTTACGCGCCCGTGGGATCGTCATCGCCGACGAGGTACAGCCCTACGGTGATTTTTATGTAGGCAGTTTTCTCGACAGCGAAGGCAACAAGCTATGGTTTTGTTCGCCCGTCACCACATAGGTGATTTCCTGCATTGGACAGGCGCCGCCGGCAATTCACCTTTCCGTCGCGCGCCCTGCAGGTAGATGACCGCCCCGTTGCTGAACATTCCCCCAGCGAAGGCGTACAACACCGCAATGGCAACGAAGATGCAGAACACGCTGGAAGTCAAGGGTAAATTCGAGGCAACTTGATGTTTCGGTTCGCCGCCGCGTCCCGGACGCGGCGGCGATGTTGGCGGCCTCCATCTCCATGGAGTTCCTTTCGTGGGCAGGGGTTTACTTCACGGCCGTCGGAGTTGCGGTACTCCCGCCATTCCCGCGTGTTTTGGAACTGATCGTTCCGGTCCCGTTCGTTCCGCCGCCGGTTCCGGGCGCCGACTCGAAGATCGGTTCAAAATCGACATCGCCATCCGAATCGATAAGGATGGTGATGCAGCTCACTGTCTCATCGACATTGATGGCCTGCGAGAAGTCTGGCAAGGAACCTTTGATTGTGTCCGCAATGGCATTCTCTCCCAGGTTCACCAACCAGAGGGTAAGCGCTTCGGTGGTCCAGTCGAAATCCGCTGTGGTCTGAACCTGTTCCATGCTGATCAGGATTCTGGCCGGTGTGGTCTCGGTCCGGCATTCCGACTTGAAGCGCAGATCGAAGCCCAGTCCTCCCGTCAGACCGCCCGGGCCAGGAGTATTAACGTCGAGTTCAAAATCGACGTGCACGGCTTGCTCGTCTTTTTTGGATATATTGACATGGCGTGTTCCGTCGAGCGCGTCGCCGGTCCAGGACACGTCCACATTGCCCATGTAAAAAGGCAATGCATCGACATATACGTCATCGTGGATGATATGACCCACGATCCCCTCGATGCGGTTGGCGAGATCGACCCGCTCGAGCGACAGGGAAGGAATCCGCTGTTTGTACGCCTGCCACGAGGGATGGGCGCGGAGTGCGTCCCGACCGATGGTCAGGTGATTTTGCTGTCCGTTCGCGTCGTCGAGCCAGCGACAGGTGACGGCGGTCTCGCCAAAGTATTGCTCGTAAACTTTGATCCCATCGGCCAGCAGCGCCAGTTCCGCGATGCACCAGCCATCAGTGCCGGGCTTGAGGATGTGGATCTGGTGAATGTCGCTCAATTCGGTCACGTCCGGGGGGAGCAACTCGTAGGTGAACTTGTCGCCCCGCTCGAAATCGTCGCGCCCATAATCGAGCCAAGTCCCGTCGGGCTCGTAGTCCTTGACCGACACGTTGACATCATCGTTGGTGTCGGCGTCCGCGACGTCCGCTGTGCGCACGCGCAGTTGCAGGCGCGAGACCCCACGGCCTTCGACATCGAGGCTGGAAAACGCTTGAATGGCGGATGATTCGCCGTGAGCGTTGAAGACCCGCACCTCGTAGTAGTACAGCGTGTCCGGATCGATCTTGAAATCGTCGGTATACGACATCGGCACGGCCCCGCCATTGTAGGGACCCCAGGCCGCCAGCTTGGTCCATGGACCGCCGTAAGCGGGCGCGCGATGGACCTCGTAGCCGGACTCGTAGGAGGATAAATCCCACCAATGGAAACGGATCGAAGTGGCGGTTCTCTCGTCGAGAATCGGGCCATCCGGTCGGACCGGCTTGCTGAACGGGTCGTTGGGTTCGGTCGACGATCCACCACCGCCGCCACCACTAATGACTCCGCCGTCGGGCGGGATCGTGCCGGGCGCCGTTATTCTCGCGACCGCCACCGATGTGGAGGCCAGCCCGATCACTAGGGCCATGATCGCGCGGGCCGCTCTGGCTCTGCTCAACCAATGTCTTGCGTTCATGCGCTTTCTCCTCTTGGCCGGCGCACGCTTATTGGCAGTCGAACAGCGACGAGTCGCAGAGGTTCGCGGGACAGGTCGTCTGTCTTCCGTCGACATAACAGGCAATCTCGTTGAACGGTCGACTGATATGGCAGGGCATGGACGAGCGGGCTTGATAGCGGCTGGTCGTGCCTTGGCGATAAACCTCCCCTTGGCAGCCGCGAAAAACGCTGCCGACCTCACGCGTGAAGGTGGCATCCTTAAAATAGACAACCTCGACTTCACTGGTGGGCAGCGCGAACGAGGGGGTTGCGGCAAACCCGAGCAGCGCCGCCAGCATTCCGGGGATAAAGCGTGTCTTGTGCGATTTCATGATGTCTCTCTCCTCTTGGGTTGCATCCGATCGACGGCCGGGCCACGGATTCGGATGCGTTGCTTGCAACGAGGCGTCGATTTACTGATCGCAACTGGCCCCGTTCCAGATGGGGAGGCGCTTCACCAACTTTACGCATCGGAAACCGTTCGCTATCGTTGTTAACGACCTCACACCGTCGTCAGAGTGAAAGCGCTGATTGTCTCGATGCCTTGCGGCATTCGCTCCCTTGCTTTGTCTTTCCCAGGATCGTGCAAACAGGTTCAAGGCAGTCGCGAAAATCACCAACCTTTTTTGCAAGGGAGCTGGAGAGGGAGACGTAAGGCCGGGTTGCTCGCCCCGAACGGTCCGAATTAGGCGTTGAGGGGTGCGGTTCGCAACGCAGAAAATATGTAGGGTGGTGTGTTTAGTACGTTGGCGAACCCTGCACTTAGTCTAAAAAAGGATTTGGTAGCTTCATCGAAATCCTTGACTTGTGACAAAAACGTTATTCAATCTGGCTCACTCAAGATGACCCGGGGAGACAGCAGGACATGATTAAGCGATCCGTATTATCGTTGGGCGCTCTGGCTGCCTGGCTGCTGATCGCTGCTGTTGTATTCGCGCAACCGCTATGGGTGGAAAACGACGCGGCTGGAGAAACCCGGGTGCATCTTTATTTCTTCTGGTCTGAAACCTGTCCACATTGCCTGGAAGCACAGCCCGTCGTCGAGGCGATTCCCACCGTGCGCCCCTGGGTCAGCGTCCATTCGCTTGAAGTGACGCGCCACCCGGAAAACGCCCGGCGCTTCGTCGCCCTGGCCCAGTCCCTGGGACAAACCGCTTCATCTGTGCCCGCCCTGATCGCTTGCGGGGTGATGGAAACGGGCTGGGACGCCGCCACCGGCGCCGCCTTGTTGCGACGGCTCGATGAGTGCCGGGTGCGCGCCCTGTCCCATGCTCCTCCGGTGACTGCGCCGTCACCCAAGGTCGCCACGCTGCGCATTCCGCTGCTTGGCGAGGTTGCCACCGACCGTTTATCCCTGCCAGCTTTCACGGCCGTGCTGGCCGGATTGGACGCCTTCAACCCTTGCGCCTTCTTCGTGTTGCTGTTTTTGCTGAGCCTGCTGGCCCACCAGCAGAATCGGCGGCGTATGGCAGTGATCGGCGGGATCTTTGTCCTGACCTCCGGGCTGATGTATTTCGCCTTCATGGCGGCCTGGCTCAATGTATTTGAACTATTGGGCGCATTGACGTGGATCACCCTGGCCGCTGGCCTGCTGGCCATCGGGGTTGGTCTTGTCAACATCAAGGATTTTTTTATCTTCGGCCAGGGTCCGACCCTGTCGATTCCTGAATCGCGCAAGTCTGATATTTATCGGCGGGCGCGAGCGATCCTCAACGCCGACCAGATGCTGGCGATGCTGGGCGCGACCATCATCCTCGCAGTGGCAGCCAACTTTTACGAACTGCTCTGCACTGCCGGCTTCCCGATGGTGTATACGCGCCTGCTCACCTTGAGTGATCTATCGCCCGGCGCCCGCTATGCTTATCTGGCTTTCTACAACCTGATCTATGTACTGCCTCTAGCGCTGATTGTGTTCGCTTTCGTGCGCACGCTGGGCGCTCGCAAGCTCACCGAACGCGAAGGGCGACTGCTTAAACTGCTGTCCGGCGTCATGATGCTGGAACTGGGCCTCTTGCTGACGATAGCGCCGGCGCTGCTTGACAGTCTGGTCATTTCAGCAGTGCTGCTGGCAGTCGCCCTGGGACTCACTGCTCTGGCAGCACGATTTATGCGCCTGCTTGGGCGTTAGAGCTGTTTAGGCTGTGAGGTGATGGTATAAGAACTCATGAAAACCACTTCCTGTCCCTCCTGCGGCGCGGTCATTACTTTCCGTTCGGCGGTTTCCATTCTCACCGTCTGTCAATACTGCCAAAGCACCCTGATTCGCCACGATCTGGAGCTGGAAAATATTGGCCGAA
>CAZDVY010000153.1:0-5992 GCA_964508935.1 uncultured Candidatus Competibacteraceae bacterium
ATTCGCGAGGGTGGACGCACCGTCGGCGCCGGCGTCGTCGCTAAGATCATTGAGTGAGCGTCATGACCAGCCAGCGCATTCGCATCCGCCTGAAAGCTTTTGACCACCGGTTGATTGACCAATCGGCGCGGGAAATCGTTGAAACCGCTAAGCGCACCGGCGCTCAAGTGCGTGGTCCCATCCCGTTGCCGACGAAGATGGAACGCTTCACTGTGCTGGTTTCACCGCACGTTAACAAGGATGCCCGCGATCAGTATGAGCTGCGCACCCATAAGCGGCTTATGGATATCGTGGATCCGACCGACAAAACAGTCGACGCGCTCATGAAGCTCGATCTCGCCGCCGGTGTGGATGTGCAGATCAAGCTGAACTGAGCGGATGAATCACCGGGCCACGAGGGGCGGCCTTCCCCTCCTCTGGTCCGTCGCATTAATTCCAGAGGCTTAATAAAATGGCAATCGGACTCATCGGCCGCAAGGCTGGTATGACTCGTGTTTTCACGGAAGAGGGCGTTTCGATCCCGGTCACCTTGATCGAGATTGAGCCTAACCGCGTGACTCAGGTGAAAACTGAAGAAATCGATGGCTACCGCGCCTTGCAGGTGACGGTCGGCAGTCGTCGTGCCAGTCGCGTGACCAAGCCCATGGCTGGTCACTTCGCCAAGGCCGGCGTCGCCCCGGGCCGTGGTCTGTGGGAATTCCGCCTGGCAGATGGCGAGGGTGTCGAAATCGACATCGGTGCTGAACTGACCGTGGATCTATTCCAGGCTGGTCAGAAGGTCGACGTGACCGGTACGACGATTGGCAAAGGCTTTGCCGGCGCGATCAAACGCCATCATTTCCGTAGCCAGCGTGCCAGCCACGGCAACTCGCTGTCCCATCGTGCTCCTGGCTCCATCGGCCAGAATCAGAGTCCGGGCCGGGTGTTCAAGGGTAAGAAAATGGCCGGCCATCTCGGCGCCGTGCAACGTTGTGTGCAGAACCTGGAAGTGATTCGGGTGGATGCAGAGCGTAACCTGCTGGCGATCAAGGGGGCGGTGCCCGGACATAAGGGCGGCGATGTGATGGTTCGGCCCGCTGTAAAGACGCGCCGGTAAGGAGGTGATATGGAACTTCAGGTCAAAAATGCGAGCGGTGCAGCGCCCAGTCAGATAGCAGTTGCCGATGAGGTCTTTGCCCGGCCCTTCAACGAAACGTTGGTGCATCAGGTAGTCGTGGCGTATCTGGCCGGTGGCCGCGCCGGGACTCGTGCGCAGAAGAGCCGTGCCCAGGTCAGTGGTGGCGGTGCGAAACCGTGGCGGCAGAAAGGGACGGGGCGCGCCCGCGCTGGCAGTACCCGTGGCCCCATTTGGCGAGGCGGCGGTGTGACCTTTGCTGCTCGCCCGCAGGATCACTCCCAGAAAGTCAATCGTAAAATGTATCGCGCTGCGATGCGCGCTATCTTTTCCGAGTTGCTGCGCCAGGATCGGTTGCAGGTCGTCGACGAACTGACTCTGCCGGAAATTAAAACCAAACAGATGATTGCCCGATTGGCAGCACTCGGTGTGGCTGATCAGCGTCGAGTATTGCTGGTCAGTGAGGATGTCGATCTTAATTTAGGTCTGTCAGCTCGCAACCTGCGTCAGGTAGCGGTGAGCGACGTGGCGGGGTTGGATCCGGTGAGTCTGATCGGTGCGGATGCCGTGGTGATTACAGCGGGCGCCATGCAGCATGTCGGGGAGTGGTTGGCATGAACAATCAGGAACGTTTGATGCAGGTTTTGCGGTCTCCGCATATCTCCGAGAAAGCCAACCGGGTTGCTGAACGGTATAACCAGGTTGTCTTCAAGGTGCTTCGGGATGCGACCAAGCCAGAAATTAGGAATGCCGTCGAATTGATGTTCAAGGTCAAGGTCAAGGGCGTGACGGTGCTCAATGTTAAGGGCAAGCGCAAGCGCTTTGGGGCGATTTACGGGAAGCGTCCAGACTGGAAGAAAGCCTACGTATCCCTGGAAGCTGGTCATGAGATCGATTTCGTGGCCCCGGAGTGAGTGGGCGTTTATGACCCTGCATACAAGATCAAGGTGAACCTCCATGCCCATCGTCAAGACTAAGCCAACTTCGCCTGGTCGGCGTTTTGTGGTCAAGATCGTCAATCCCGAATTGCACAAAGGCGAACCCTATGCGCCGCTGCTGGAAAAGCAGTCTCGTACAGGCGGTCGTAACAATATGGGGCGCATTACCACCCGTCATCAGGGCGGTGGCCATAAACAACATTACCGACTGGTCGACTTTAAGCGTGATAAGGATAATATCCCGGCGCGCGTTGAGCGGCTCGAATATGATCCAAACCGCAGCGCTCATATCGCTTTGTTGCTGTACGCCGATGGCGAGCGCCGTTACATCATTGCTCCACGCGATGTCCATGCTGGCGTGAGCTTAATGTCGGGGCCAGCGGCGCCAATCAAGCCGGGTAATACGCTGCCGTTGCGCAACGTGCCGGTCGGTAGCCAGGTGCATTGTGTAGAGTTGCGGCCTGGTAAAGGTGCGCAATTGGCCCGCAGCGCCGGCGCTTCGGTACAGCTGGTCGCTCGTGAAGGCAACTATGCTACATTGCGGCTGCGCTCTGGTGAAATCCGTAAAGTGCATTCAGATTGCAAGGCCACTATCGGTGAAGTTGGGAATGCAGAACACAACCTGCGTTCGCTGGGCAAAGCTGGCGCGCAGCGTTGGCGCGGCGTCCGGCCTACGGTGCGCGGTGTGGCCATGAATCCGGTCGATCACCCGCACGGCGGTGGCGAAGGCCGTACTTCGGGTGGGCGCCATCCCGTGTCGCCATGGGGTACGCCGACCAAGGGCTATAAGACTCGCTCGAACAAGCGCACGGATAAGCTGATTGTGCGCCGGCGTAAAGCGAAATAATGCAGGGGCCATCCGGCGTTGCCCGGGTGGCCGCCCCTGATGGGGCCATGCAACCGAGAGGATGAGTTAAGGTGCCACGCTCGATTAAAAAAGGACCGTTCGTCGATCTTCACCTCATCAAAAAGGTGGAACAGGCGGTCGCTACGAATACCAAACGCCCGATCAAGACTTGGTCGCGGCGCTCCATGGTGTTGCCTGAAATGATTGGATTGACTATCGCCGTCCATAATGGCCGCCAGCATGTACCGATTCTGGTGACGGAGAATATGATCGGCCACAAACTGGGCGAATTCGCTGCGACCCGCACCTATCGCGGGCATGCGGCGGACAAGAAGTCCAAATAAGAGGGCGAGCTGATGCAAGCTTTTGCTGTTTTAAAACATGCCCGCATCTCACCGCAGAAGGCCCGGCTGGTTGCTGATCAGATTCGTCATTTGCCGGTCGACCGAGCCTTGCAGGTGCTGGCCTTCAGCAACAAGAAGGCGGCCCCGCTGATCAAGAGTGTCTTGGAATCGGCGATTGCCAACGCTGAACATAATGAAGGTGCCGATATCGACGAGTTGAAGGTATCTGCTGTCTGTGTTGATTGTGGTCCGGTGCTGAAGCGGATGCACGCTCGCGCCAAGGGGCGCGGTAACCGGATTGTCAAGCGCACCAGCCACATTACCATTACCGTTGCCGAATAACCGGAGCAATAACGACATGGGTCAGAAAGTCAGTCCTACGGGCATTCGGCTGGGGATTGCGTCCGACTGGACATCCAAGTGGTACGCCAGCAGCAAGAACTTCCCTGATTTGCTAGAAACCGACCTGAAGGTACGGCAGTTCCTCAAGAAGAAATTGACCAATGCGTCGGTCAGTCGGATTCAGATTGAGCGTCCCGCCCGGTTGGCGCGCATCACCATTCATACCGCCCGTCCTGGTGTGGTGATTGGCAAGAAAGGTGAGGATATTGAAGCGCTACGCAAGGCAGTCGCCCGGATGATGGGGCTGGAGGTCAAGGATCTGCAGATCAATATCGAAGAAATTCGCAAGCCGGAGTTGGATGCGCAACTGGTGGCCGAAGGCGTCGCCCAGCAGTTGGAGCGGCGCATCATGTTCCGGCGAGCCATGAAGCGCACGGTGACGAACGCTATGCGCCTGGGCGCCCTCGGAATTAAAATCCAGGTTTCCGGCCGCTTGAATGGCGCCGAAATCGCCCGTAGTGAATGGACCCGTGAAGGGCGGGTGCCTCTGCATACTCTGCGCGCCAATATCGACTATGGTCTGGCTGAAGCCCGCACTACCTATGGCGTAATTGGCATCAAGGTCTGGATATTCAAGGGCGAGGTCTTCGGCTTTGACCGTCCAGGCGAGGCCAAGTCCGAGAAGGCGTCCGCGGGCTGAGAATCGGATCATATTGCGGGGCCTTGCGTGATGCTGCAGGTTCCTTTGTTGATAGATGGGATAGAACATGTTACAGCCGAAAAGAACGAAATTTCGCAAACAGCGCAAGGGGCGTAACCGTGGTGTCGCCACCAGCGGTAACCAGGTGAGTTTCGGCGAGTACGGGTTGAAGAGCGCCACCCGCGGGATGCTGACCGCCCGCCAAATCGAAGCCGCCCGCCGGGCGATCAATCGCTATATCAAGCGTGGTGGTAAGGTGTGGATTCGCATCTTCCCGGACAAGCCGATCACGCGGAAACCTCTGGAAGTGCGCATGGGCAGCGGCAAGGGCAACGTCGAGTTCTGGGTGGCTCGTATCAAACCCGGCTGCGTATTATATGAAGTGGAAGGCGTTACCGAGGCTGTCGCTCGAGAAGCATTTCGCCTGGCGTCGGCCAAGCTCCCGGTGCAGACTACCTTTGTGACCCGGACGGTGATGTGATGAGAGCAAATGAATTACGGCAAAAGACGCCGGACGAACTTCAGCAAGAACTGCTGGCGTTGTTGCGTGAACAATTCAACCTGCGAATGCAGAAGGCGACGAGCCAGGCCAGCAAACCTCATTTGTTCCGGCAGGCGCGGCGCAATATCGCCCGGGTAAAAATGATATTGAGCGAGAAGGCGAAGGCATGACGACGGAAAACCAGGTGGAACGCACCCTGACCGGGCGCGTGACCAGCAATAAGATGGACAAGACCATCACGGTGGTCATTGAGCGGTTGGTGAAACACCCGGTGTACGGTAAATACATCCGCCGAACCACCAAGCTTCACGCCCACGATGAAAATAACGAGTGCCGCGAGGGCGATTTGGTCGCTATCCGGCAGTGCCGGCCCCTGTCCAAGACCAAGTCCTGGATGTTGGCGACAGTGGTCAAACGCGCGCAATAACCGTTGCGCGCTGCAGCGCGCCTGGCCGGCAGGCAATTTTTCCATTCGCGAACGGAATGTAGAATCATGATTCAGATGCAAACGATATTGGATGTCGCTGACAACAGCGGCGCCCGCCGGCTGATGTGCATCAAGGTGCTGGGCGGTTCCCACCGTCGCTACGCGCATATTGGCGACATCATCAAGGTCAGTGTCAGAGATGCGATTCCTCGGGGCAAGGTCAACAAGGGTGAGGTCTACAACGCCGTAGTAGTGCGCACGCGCAAAGGTGTGCGCCGGGCGGACGGGTCGTTGATTCGCTTTGATGGCAACGCGGCGGTATTGCTTAACAATAAGCTGGAGCCGATCGGCACCCGCATCTTCGGACCGGTGACTCGCGAGTTGCGCGGCGAGCGGTTTATGAAGATTATTTCATTGGCCCCCGAAGTGCTGTAAAGCGGGAGGAAAACAGCAATGCGCAGAATTCGAAGAGATGACGAGGTTATCGTCATCGCCGGCAAGGACAAGGGCCGCCGTGGTAAGGTCATGCGAATGGTCGAGAACGGCGAGCGGGTGATTGTAGCGGGTGTCAATATGATCAAACGCCATACCAAGCCCAATCCGGCGCGTAATGTGGCCGGCGGGATCATTGAGCGCGAAGCGGCGGTTCATGTGTCCAACGTGATGCTGTTCAATCCGGCGACCAAGAAAGGCGATCGGGTCGGCTTTCGCACCCTGGAAGACGGGCGCAAGGTGCGCTACTTCAAATCGAATAACGAAGTCGTGGATGTCTGAGGAA
>CAZDVY010000154.1:0-5972 GCA_964508935.1 uncultured Candidatus Competibacteraceae bacterium
CGCCGCCATGCCGCGGAACTGCTGGCGTCGTCCTTCACCGATCACGCCCAGGCTCCCGCCGAACACCATCGTCAATTCGCGAACAGCTTCGCCCAACTCACCGAAGGACTGAGCTTGCACAGCCTGTTCGCCATCGCCCAACTGGCCGAAACGCAACGCCTGCCGCTGGCCGACGTCGGCGACGCCGTGCGCTGTTTCCAGGTCGGCGAACTGGACAACCCCTGGAAAAAAGCCTACCTGCGCGAACGCATCCAAAATGCCGCCGAGGTCATCGGCCAGCGGGTCAAGGGCCAGCAACCGGCGATCATCAAAACCGTGGATATCCTCATGCGCTCGGTGATGGGGCTGACCGGCGCACACACCGCCGCGACCTCCAGCCGCCCGCGTGGCACGCTGTTCTTCGCCGGTCCCACCGGGGTGGGCAAAACCGAACTGGCCCGCGCCCTGACTGCGCTGCTGTTCGGCGATGAACGCGCCTACATCCGCTTCGACATGAGCGAATTCGCCGCCGAACACGCTGATGCCCGCCTGCTCGGCGCGCCGCCCGGCTATGTCGGCTACGACGCCGGCGGCGAACTGACCAACGCTGTTCGCGCCCGCCCTTTCAGCGTGGTGCTGTTTGACGAAATCGAAAAAGCCCACCCGCGCATTCTCGACAAGTTTCTGCAAATCCTCGAAGACGGGCGGTTGACTGACGGGCGCGGCGATACCGTGTACTTCTCCGAAGCGATCCTGATTTTCACCTCCAATCTCGGCATCACTGTTGAAGACGAGACGGGTCAGCGCCGCCTGCGCGTCCAGCCCGGCCAACCCTACGAACAGGTCGAGCGCCAGGTGCGCGCCGCGATCAGCGACTACTTCAAATTCACCCTGGGCCGCCCGGAAATCCTCAACCGCATCGGCGACAACATCGTGGTGTTCGACTTCATCCAGCCGGCCATCGCCGAACAGATTTTCGCCGGAATGCTCGAACACATCACCCGGCGCATCGCCGACGAACACGATTTGACCCTGGGCCTTTCCGAACCGGTGCGACAGCAACTACTGGCCTGGTGTACCGAGGACTTGAGCGACGGCGGGCGCGGCATCGGCAACCGGCTGGAAACCACCTTCGTCAATCCCCTGGCCCGCGCCCTGTTCCACCTCGCCGACGATCAACAACGTCAACAAATCACCGTGACAGCGGTGCGTCTGGAAGACCACATCTACCGCGTGGAGTTAGCCTGAGATGAGCGGCCCCAAGTGCTATCGCTATACCGTCGATCCCGCCCGGCTGGAAGCCGAACGCCAGCGTCGGGAACGGGATGAGTGCCAACAGGCCATTGACCAAACCCGTGCGGCCTGGTCCACCCTGCCGCAAACCTTGGCCGATCTCCAGCACCGCTATCCCGCTGAAACCCTGGCTCTCGACCTGACCCCGCCCGCGCCGCCGATGGACGATGCTCTGGCGACCCTGCGTCAGTACCGAAACCGCCTGCATCAGCAACTGCTACAGGCCCGCGCCGATCTGCAAAAGCTCACTGAACGCGCCGCCGCCAATCACGCCGCCAAAACCCTGCTGGCGGGACTCAGCCCGGAGGCGCCTGCCGCCCTGCGCACCGCCGCCGACGTTTTGCATGCCAGTGCGCCGCCCTCTCCCGCCGAAGAACGGGATGCCGCATGGCAACGTCTGTTCCAGCGTCTGAACGATGCCGATCAAAGCCATCCCCCGGCGACCCTGATCGCGTTACGCGACGCCTTCCTCACCGCCGCCAGCGCCTCTCACGCCGAAGCGCTAGCCGCTGAACTGCGCCAGCAGATCCAGCGCCTGAATCAAGCGCAGCGAACCGCGCTGGAACAGCAGCGCCAACAGGAAGAACAAGACGCCGCGCGCCGCTACGCGCAACAGGTGATCGGCGAAACGCTGGTGGAACTCGGCTACGACGTGGAACCGGGTTTCGCCACCCTGTTTGTCGAAGGCGGCGTGGCGCATATCCAGCAACCCGATTGGGGCGACTACTACGTGCGGTTGCGGGTTAAACCCGAGGCGGGCGATCTCAATTTGAACGTGGTGCGGGTGAGTGAAGAACGCGCTTCAACCTCGAATGAACAGGCCCGACGCGACCAGGAGATGGAAGCAACCTGGTGTGCCGCGCATCGCGAGTTACTGCAACGCTTGGCGGAACAGGGCATTGCCAGTCAGTCTCTGCGCGCTCATGCGCCGGGTGAATTCCCCGTTCAATGCGTTCAACCGGATGCGGTGCAACGTCCTAGCCGGGTGCAAAGATGGCAAACTGCCGGACGACTGCGGCAACGGGAGCTTTGATATCCACCCGCTGGCTAACTGCGCACGATCTGAATCAGCAGCAGGATAAACAGCACGACCAGACCAATCGGGATCAGCGCCGCTGGCCAATCCTTTTTCGCCGTCTTGCCGCGTTCCATCGCCGCTTTGATCCCTGGTCGGAACCACAGGATGACCAACAACGCGGCCACGCCGCCCAACAGAATTTCCCACCACGCTGCAGTTTCCATCATTGCCTCCGGTTTTCAGTGCTTCGTACAGCTTATACTGGGCGCCCGTGTCAATAAAACCATCTCTTACAAGCCAGAATTGCGGCAAACGGGCTATATCGGGGATCGCCACTTCCCGAGGACCGTCCCGATGAGCACTCCCCACACATTCGATCTGCAAAAAACCGTCTGCGTCAATCCGGCCACCGGCGACATTGTGGGCTATTCACAGATGAATACGCCTGAAGAAGCCCGCGAGGCGATCCGCCGCGCCCGCGCTGCGCAACCGGCCTGGGCGGCGCTGCCCCTGGAAGAACGGGTGCGCTATATGCTGCGCCTGCGCGATTATCTGGTCGATCACGTTGACGACGTCAGCGACATCATTTCCAGGGATGTCGGCAAAACCCGGGTCGAGGCGCTGGCGACCGAGGTATTGCCCAGCGCCATGGCGACGGATTATTACGCCAAAAACGCCCGGCGCTTCCTCCAGCCGCGCAAGGTGCGCACCGGTTCGCTGCTGTTTCTGAACAAGCGCAGCCGCATTTTCCGCATCCCCTTCGGCGTCATCGGCATCATTGCACCGTGGAACTACCCGCTCGGCATTCCGATGCACGAGATTGTTCCGGCGCTGTTGGCCGGTAACACGGTCATTTTCAAAACCGCCCCGGAAACCCAGATGGTCGGGCGCAAGATCGAGGAGATGATCCAGGCCGCCGGACTGCCGGCTGATGTTTTTACTCATCTCAACATTCCCGGCGCCGTCATCGGCCAGATTTTGTTGGAGCCGGACCATCATGTAGACAAGCTGTTTTTCACCGGCTCAGTTCCCGTCGGCAAGACGCTCATGGCCAAGGCAGCGGAGAGTCTGACGCCGGTCTCACTGGAACTCGGCGGCAATGACCCGATGCTGGTCTGTCCCGACGCGCATTTGGAACGGGCGGTCAATGGTGCGATGTGGGCCGGCTTGCAGAATAGCGGCCAGTCCTGCGGCGGCGTCGAGCGCATCTACGTCCATCAGGACGTGTATGAACCGTTTATTCAGCTTCTCAAACAGCGGGTCGAAGCATTGCGGCAGGGGCCGAATACCCACCACAATGTGGACATCGGCGCGATGTGTACCGAACGTCAAATTAAGACCATTCAGCGCCAGGTGGATGATGCGCTGGCTAAGGGCGCAACCCTGCTCGCGCAAGTCCTCATCGATCCTGCCCATGCCCACGCCAATTTCTACCCGGTGACGGTGCTTACGAACGTCGATCACACCATGGAACTGATGCGTGAAGAGACCTTCGGGCCGGTGCTGGGGGTGATGAAGGTGCAGGATATGGAGCAGGCGATTGCCCTGGCCAATGACTCCAGCCTCGGCCTGACCGGTTCGGTGTGGTCGCGCAATACCCGTGCGGCGGTGGCGCTGGGCCGGCGCATTCATGCTGGAGTCATTACCATCAACGATCATCTGCTGACCCATGGCATGGCCGAAACGCCCTGGGGCGGCGTCAAGGAATCCGGCATTGGCCGCAGTCATGGGGAACTGGGCTTTGACGAAATGACCCAGCCGCAGGTCGTGACGACTGAACTGCTGCATTTCGCCAAGCGCAACCTGTTCTGGCATCCTTACGACGAGCCGCTTTACGAGGGATTGAAGGGCGCATTGCATTTCCTGCATGGCCGCGAATTCGGCATCCGCTGGCGCGGTCTGCTACGCTTTGCAGGGCTGATTCCACGCATGTTCAAGGATTAAGTTCAGTCTTCCCTTTGAGAGAGGGGAGGGGTGATGCTGACTGGATTGCCGACGCCCTGACTATTCCAGCGGGTCCAGCGCTTGCTTGCCTTGGCGCCAGTTTCACCCGAATCTTTGTAAACCCGGTATGCTATGCGCCAGTCTACTGTGTCCAACCCCGATTCAGGATTGCCCCGATGAGTTGCTCCTCCGTCACCCGCGATTTGTTTGACGCCTTCATGGTTCCCAACTACGCCCCGGCGGCGATTGTCCCGGTGCGCGGCGCAGGTTCCCGCCTGTGGGATCAGGAAGGGCGAGAATACATCGACTTCGCTGGCGGCATTGCGGTGACTGGCCTCGGCCATGCCCATCCCCGCCTGGTCGCGGCGCTCACTGAACAGGCGCAAAAGCTCTGGCATGTCAGCAATGTGCTCACCAATGAACCGGCGCTGAAACTCGCCCGCCGTTTGTGTGAACTGACCTTTGCCGAGCGGGTGTTCTTCGCCAATTCCGGCGCGGAAGCCAACGAAGCCGCGCTCAAGCTGGCCCGTAAATACGCGGCTGATCACTTCGCTCCGGACAAACGCGAAATCATCGCCTTCACCCAGTCTTTCCATGGACGCACCCTGTTCACCGTCACCGTCGGCGGCCAGCCCAAGTACACCCAGGGTTTTGAACCGCTGCCGCCTGGCGTTACTCATGTTCCGTTCAATGACCTGGCCGCCTTCGCCGCCGCCATTTCCGAACGCACCTGCGCGGTGATCGTCGAGCCGGTGCAGGGTGAAGGCGGCGTCACGAGCGCTACTCCGGAGTTTTTGCAGGGCCTGCGCGCATTGTGTAACCGCCATCAGGCGTTGCTGATCTTTGATGAAGTGCAATGCGGCAACGGGCGCAGTGGCTACCTGTACGCCTACATGGGCTATGGCGTTATCCCGGATATTCTCACCACCGCCAAGGGCCTTGGCGGCGGCTTCCCGATCAGCGCCATGTTGACCACCGCCGCGATTGCCGAAAGCCTCAACGTCGGCAGCCACGGCACGACTTATGGCGGCAATCCCCTGGGCTGCGCAGTCGCCGGTGCGGCGCTCGACCTGCTCAGCGATCCTGAAGTCCTCGCGGGAGTGCGCCGCAAGCATGAGGTGTTCATCGCCGGTCTGCGCCGGATCC
Organism: uncultured Candidatus Competibacteraceae bacterium; assembly: GCA_964508935.1. Taxonomy (GTDB): domain Bacteria; phylum Pseudomonadota; class Gammaproteobacteria; order Competibacterales; family Competibacteraceae; genus UBA2383. Next base: position 5,381 of record CAZDVY010000154.1, read on the forward strand.
ATCAACGGTTTGGCCTCTTCCGCGAACTGCGCGGTATGGGCCTGCTGCTTGGTTGCGAACTGGTGGAAGCCTGGCGGGGTCGCAGCCGGGATTTCATCAAGGCGGCGCTGGATGAAGAATTGCTGGTCCTGGTCGCCGGGCCGGACGTGATCCGGCTGGCCCCGTCGCTGATCATTCCCGATGAGTTGATCGAGGAAGGTCTGAACCGTTTCGAGCGGGCGATCGCTGGCCTGCTCGCCTAAAAAACGCTCTCACCCCCGACCCCTCGCCAGCGGGCGAGGGGCGTTTTTATCAGGAGTTGGACCATGCAACGCGATAAAGCCGAACCCGTGCAAGTCGAATGTCCGCGATGCCGCCATACTGAAATTATCTACATCCCTATCGAAGCAATGCCGCGCTGCCCCAACTGCGGTGCTCAAATGGTGATCAAGGAGTTGCTGGACGAAGGTAAATCGACCTGAAGGCGGCGGTCAACTATCCTTCATGAAAGTGAAATTGTACTATCATCAAAAATCCATTTCGCCAAACTTGATTGCCCAGAGGAGCATTCCCGAATGAAATACCGTCTGCTTGCGCTTGCCGCCCTCGCCGC
>CAZDVY010000155.1:0-5969 GCA_964508935.1 uncultured Candidatus Competibacteraceae bacterium
CTGTTGTTGTAGGAAATCTAAAAAATTCTGCCGAACATCAAGGGGGATTCCAATGAAAGCAGGATTTTTCAGCTCTACCTTGAGCGCGACGACGATAGCGGCGGTCATTTCCGTGCAGTTGACCGGTTGCGCGACCATGCAGATGGGATCGGCGGACGCCAAAACGGTGGCGACGGGTTCCGCCGGTGGCGAGGTGGCGGAGAACGCTAACCCCCAACTCGAGCGATGCGCCACTTCCCTCGGGACCTTGGCGGTCATAGAGGATACTTCCGCGCCCTGGTATGGAATCCTGACGGGGCAAATGCAATTGGGATCCACCACGCCCGTATTAAAGCTGCTCGTGCAACAGTCGAATTGTTTTGTGGTCGTGGATCGTGGCAAAGCCATGGGCGGCATGATGAACGAGCGCGCGCTTCAGGCTTCCGGGGAGTTGCGCAAAGGCTCCCGCTTTGGAAAGGGCCAAATGGTGGCGGCCGACTACTCGCTGAGCCCTTCCATCACCTTCAGCAACCAGAATGCCGGCGGTGCGGGAGCCATGGTCGGCGGGATGTTCGGGATCGTTGGAGCACTGATTGCCAGTGGTCTCTCGGTTAAAGAGGCCAGCACCCTGCTGACCCTGGTGGAAAATCGGTCCGGGGTTCAGGTAGCGGCGGCGGAAGGTAGCGCTCGCAATGTGGATTTTAACTTGCTCGGCGGCGCGGTGGGAGGCGGACTCGGTGGATTGGGCGGCGGCTATTCCAATACCGCCGAAGGCAAAGTCATCGTTGCCGCCTTCACCGATTCCTACAACAACATCGTGCGGGCTACGCGCGCCTATCGCGCCCAGCACGTGAAAGGCGGGCTTGGAACCGGCGGCAAGCTCCGCGTTCAGGGCGGAAAGCGCTAGCTGTAGCGGCCTGCAAACCTCCGGGTCCTGACCCGCAAACAGCGCGCTTTCTGGTCCGATGCATTGCCAGTAGCGGGAGCCTTGGACCCAGAGTAAACGCCAAGCACTGTTCCACCATCGGGATGATCGTCACGCAATCAATCATTGGAGGCTATAACATGTTTTATTCACTACTGAAATCTGCCACATCAACCCTTATAATCACCATTGGTATGGTCACTTCAGTTTTGGCAGGTGATATTGTACTTAATCTGGAAGAACCTGGCGCCAATAACACCTATACCGGCATAGCGAATGTTCGCGGCTGGGTGGTGGGGTCAAAAGGCATCAATCGGGTTGAATTGTATGTGAACGGAGAATTAAAAAATAACATTCCTATTGGGGGCCTGCGTACTGATGTAGGCCATCAGTATCCTAATTACCCTAATTCATCCTATTCGGGTTACTCAATGGCCTTCAACTATTCAGGCCTACCTGCTGGTCAACATAGTATTGTTGTCAGGGCTATTGATGGTGAAGGCAGTTTCAAGGATTCCTCTGCTACGTTTAACGTGACACGCTTTGATAATTCTTATATTTCTAATTCTTCAAGTGTCAGTCTGAATGGAGCAACGATCAGCAATGATAATCAGTCTATTTTTATTAGTAATATGACTGCTGATGGTAAAAAATATGATATTCGTTTAGATTGGCGCACGGCTATTCAAGGGTACACGATTACTCAAATCATACCAACAGGAGGCAGTGATCCTAATCCTAATCCTAATCCGTCAATCTGGGACACACGGACTACGACAATTAGTGGAGTTGAGATTACCTATCGGCTTTTCAGCCGTCAAGTAGGACTTAATATCCCAGACTCTTGTGAAGTGCGCTTACAGGCAAGAAATACAACTAACCAGATGAAAAATGGGATGTTAAGTTTTGATTTCTACAAGGCACCGGGCGTTTATTTCGGAGCTTCATCGGTTGCTGTAACTTTGCCCCCCATGGCGAGAAATGATGACCTTGGGGGTGTGATTTATGGCTTTAATGAATTATTCATCACTAATGGCTGCAAAGAAATTTATAGTTGGGATCTAAATACAACTACCAGTTGGATTTGGTAGAGTCCGTTAGCGGAGCGTAACCCACCTAAACTGGCCCAAGTCCAAAGGCGTCGATCCGACCGATCCAGTCAACGGACACCTTAAGGAAGGATCTGGAACGCATCGAGACGGCGATGTAGCGTGATCGCGGCGCGTAGGAGGCGGTAATGAGCGACAGTCACCAACCCGGACGGCGGTGGTTTCTCCAGATGCAGAGCGCGTATGTCCTCTCACTCGCGCGCGGCATCTGTCTGCTGATCGCGCTGGCCTGTCTGGTCATGGCGATCGGCGGCATCAGTTACGCGGTTTTCCTGCAAGCCTCGATCACCGGGCAGCCCGCGCCGATTACGGTTCCGCCGCCGTACCAGGACACCGAACCGGCTGAGACGGCGGTGGACCGGGCAATAGACCTTACTGTGGTCCAGTCGCGGCTGGAACCGCCGACGAACATCCGCTTCGTCGCAACCGTCGACGCCATCACCGAGCCGCCGCGCGCCGGGCAAGCCCTCGGATATTTCGTTGCGGATACCCACAATGGACTCGCGCCGTTTCCCGACGGCGTGAGTCTCCTCGGGGGGCCGGACGCGGAGCTGTTCGAGCGGGTGCGTGAGGGGTCGAAGCAACGCATTGGCCTCGCCGCCAAGACCCCGCTCGTCACCGAGCTTACCGCGACGTTGCGCGACATCCAGGCGACGACGAGCCGCATTTTCACCATCCGCGTCGTGGCGCGCGACTCCTACGGGGTGGTCTCGGCCCCCACGAATCTCTCGTTTACCCTGACGCTCGGACCCAAATCGGCCGCATCCGCAGAGCCTCCGCCCACGCCTCCGTCAGTGCCGACCGAGTTGCAGGCGATCGCCCGGGAAATCGCACGGATTGTCGAGCCGGAGGTGAGCCCGGCCCACTTCGCCGCGTACCACACGGCCCTCAAGGCACCCGCCCGCTGTGGGACCAACGACAGCGACTGGACCTTTCTCGCCAACTACCGACGGGCGCTTGAGGACGTTCGGCCGCGCCTCACCGCGGCGAACGTCGAGGCCGTTTACCTGGGCCTGTGCGACGCCTGGAAGGGGGTGCTACAGCGCGAGGCGGTAGAGTGGGAGCAGGCAGAGCAACTTCGGCGGGCGGCGCGACAGGCCGCCGACGAAGCGCGCTCGCGCGCCTTGGCGCACAACAACGAGCTGTTGCGGCAGCACGAGAGTCGCGTGTCGCGCGCCAGGACACAGACCGCAGTGACGCTTTCGGCGGTCGGCGGCGCTCTGACCCTCTTCCTCTCGGTGGCGCTGGTCTTGGCGTTCCTGGCCATCGAAGGCCATTCGCGCGCGATCCGTACCGCAATGGAATCGATGGTCAGGCTGACGGAAGGCCATCAAGCCCGAGAGTCCACGTCGAATAACCCATGACAACCCGCACGAAGCCTACCGCCCACTACCACCGCCCGGTCATGGCGTTCGTGTCGAACGGGGAGAAACCAATGGGGCACCCTCTGAGGAGGCGATCGCTGCGTTGCCGGATAGCGCTGGTCCTGGTTGCTGGCGCGCTCGGCTCCTGGGTGGTGAATGGGGCGGAGCCAGACGTGACGTCGCCGCCATCGCCCGCGCCGCACGCGGATGCGCCGGCGGCCGTGGAAACCCCGGAACAAGCGCAACGGCGCGCGCTGGCGACCGATCATGGGGCCGAGATCGCCGATGCCATCCTGGCCGGCACAGTGCTCAAGGGGATGACCTTGGCGCAGGTCCTGTTGGCGCGCGGCGTCCCGGCCCGCAAGGAAGTGATCCCACCGGATGCGGAGCTTTGGTATTACCCCGAGGGGGAAGTGGCCTTCTCGGCCGGTCGCGTCAGCTATGTCTCGTTGGCGGCCAGGTCCGAGACACCTTCGGTCCGCCCGACGCCGCGGACCCAGCGGGATGAGACGCGCGGCCGTGCCGAACGCGATCCGTCCGGTCACGAGCAGCCCACGCGGGTGGACATTCCACCGATTCGCGTGGGCGACAGCTACGTCTATGAGTCCAAGGACCTGGGCGATCCCCGATCGAGCCTGACGACCCGCCGAACCGTGACCTCGACGCGGGGCAAGGTCGTCCTGTCCTCGATCAATCTCGACCGCAAGAACGCAAGGGCGCGGAACTTACACTTTAATCGGGAGTGGAATTTGATCGCGACCCGAAACGCCGACGACGACGGCGTCGATTATTCTCCGCCACTCAAGTATTACGACTTTCCGCTGTTTCCCGGCAAGAGCTGGCGGCAAACCACGACCGAGACCCACATCAAGACCGGCGCCACCAGAACCCATGCCATTGAGGGCGTCGTGGGGGAATGGGAAACCGTGTCCGTGCCGGCTGGAACGTTCCGGGCCCTCAAGGTCAGCCTGCAAACGGAATTATTCGACCCCAGCACCGGGGAGCGCATCACGGGCGCCGACGTGTCCTGGTACGTCCCTGAAGTGCGTCGCAGTGTGAAGTCGCTGACAACAGGCAAAAGTGGGAGCCAGCGGCTGATCCAGTTGCTACGGTACGAACTGGGGGCGAATCCGTGAGCGAATCTGGCCAGCGCGCTCGGCGGGTTAGCGCAGCGTCAATCGCCGATTCCGGGATGTCCCCCCAAAGGCGGGTTACGGGCTGGCGACCTAACGATCATGTCGTTGGAAAGTCACCCCGGACGATGAAAGTCCGGTACTTTCATGGCAACCCGCCCTGCGTCTTGCTTGGAACCGGTGGCAAGCTCCGCGTTCAGGGCGCAAAGTAGGGAATTACGGGGACAGCACATTCCAACCGACCTACGCCATCGGGTTGCTGGGCCAGGCCCTGTGGCCCCAGCGCACGGAAGCCGTCCATCACTTCCGCCTGCGCGACGAACAGGGCTGGAGCCTGGTGGAGCACGGCGGCATCTGGCTGCTGGAATTGAGCCAATGTACGATTGCCGTCGTCGAAACCGAACAGGAGCGCTGGCTGAAATTCTTCACCGAAGGCCACCGGCTCGACGCCGAACACCTGCCCGAGTGGATGCAAACCGAGGAGATGCGCCAAGCCATGAGCACCTTAAAAGCCTTTTCGGAGAAAGAGCGCGCCTACCACCGCTATCAGGCGCGGCAAAACTATACTTAGCGCGTAGGTCGGTTAGCGCCGTGTCACCCGCCGCTGTTTTCAAACCACCCCGGCGCCGTGCGCCACCCCTCCTTAGAAAAGGAGGGGAAAACTGCTTTGCGATAGAGATCAACGAACTTGCAGGACAACGCCGTGCAATCTATAGAGCAACAAATCAGTCAACAGGCTCAAGGCTTGCCAGAAGCCGCACAACGCGAAGTGTTGCATTTCATCGAATTCATCCGTAGCCGTTACCCTGCCGCCAAGCCCGCACGAGAGTGTAAGATCAGTTGGAGCGAAACCCCACTTTACGGCTTATGGCAAGACCGCGAAGAGATGGCCGATTCTGCAGACTATGTCCGCCGCCTTCGGAGGCCACGCTTTTGATTCTGGTGGATACTGGTTTCCCATCCCAGACCGAATGATCCGCAACTCATTGAAGCGATTGAAAAGCTGCTGTAAGCGCCGGTGACTTCACCGCGCGCCGTGCTCGCGGGTCGCGGCGAAGCGCACGTCCGGCCAGCGTTCCTGCGTCAATTGCAGATTCACCCGGGTCGGCGCGATGTAGACCAGTTCGCCGTGATGATCCAGCGCCAGGGCGTCGCGCAGCTTGTTTTTGAACTCCTCAAAACGCTTGGCGTCGGGGCAACTGACCCAGCGGGCGGTGGTGACGTTGACGTTCTCAAAGCCGCACTCGACCCCGTATTCGCTGCGCAGCCGGAAAGCGGCGACATCGAATTGCAGAATCCCGACCGCGCCCAGGATCAGGTCATTACTGTTGAGCGGCCGAAAGAGCTGCGTCGCGCCTTCCTCACAAAGCTGTTCCAGGCCCTTTTGCAGGGCCTTCATCTTCAGCGGATCGCGCAGCCGGGCGCGGCGGAACAGTTCCGGGGCGAAGTCGGGGATGCC
>CAZDVY010000156.1:0-5916 GCA_964508935.1 uncultured Candidatus Competibacteraceae bacterium
GTCGGCATGGCCAGCCGATCATCGCCGGTGGCGTATAACCGAACCGCATAGCTGAGAAAGCGCAAGCCCAGCACGACCGCGCCCAGCAAATAAATCCAGCCGCTCATCCCGGTCAGGAATGGCAGCAGTGTGATCAGAAACAACAAAATGGTGTACAGCAAGATGTGCAGCCGGGTGAAAGCGACCCCGTGGGTGACGGGCAACATGGGGAGATCAGCGCTGGCGTAATCATGGCGGCGGTGGATCGCCAGCGCCCAGAAGTGCGGCGGGGTCCAGACGTAGATGATCAGGAACAGCAGCAACGCGCCGGGATCGACCTGGCCGGTGATTGCTGTCCAGCCGAGCAGCGGTGGCGCCGCACCCGCCGCTCCGCCGATCACGATGTTCTGCGGCGTCGCCCGTTTGAGGAACAGGGTGTAGACCACGGCGTAGCCGATCAGGGCGGTGAAGGTTAGAACTGCCGTTAGCCCGTTGGCGAACGTCAGCAGCAACACGAAGCCCAGCGTACCGATGAACAGCGCAAACCCCAGCACTTGCCAGGCTTCCAGATGTCCACTGGGCAAGGGCCGGCGGCAGGTGCGGGCCATCAGGGCGTCTACCCGACGGTCGATCAAGTGATTAATCGCGGCAGCGGAACCGGCCATCAGGGCGATGCCCAGCGAGCCGAACAGCAAAATAGGCCAGGGAACCATGCCGGGTGTCGCCAGCAACATGCCGACCAGGGCGGTGAAAGTAATCAAGGCTACCACCCGGGGCTTGGTCAGCTCCAGATAATCCCGCCAGCGGCTGCGCAAAGCATGAAGGGCGAGGGCGGTCATGCCACAGGCTCCAGACGCAATAAATGATTGAGCATCACCAGCGCCAGCAGCAGCAGCGCTGCGCCGGCGGTATGGGCGGCCGCTACCGGCAACGGTAACCGCAGCAGGATATTGGCGACGCCCAGGCCGATCTGAGCAGTCAGCAACCCGGCGATGATCCAGCCCATCCGTCGCACCGCACGGCTGGCTGTCCACAGCAGCCCGACCAGCCACCCTAAATAAAGCAGTACGGCCAATGCGCCCAGCCGGTGCATCCAGTGAATGGTAACGCGGGCATCGTTGCCCAGCACCCCGCCTTCATAGGACACGCCGAGTCCTCGCCACAGCGTGAACGCCTCGCGGAACGCCAGCGGCGGAATCCAGTGAGTCTGGCAAGTGGGAAAATCCGGGCAAGCCAGCGCCGCGTAATTGGCGCTGGTCCAGCCGCCTAGCGCGATTTGCAGAACCAGCACTGCTAAACCGAGTAACGCATACCGGCGCAACCTCTGATCTTCTACCCCATGCTCATTCTGACCATAGCGCCCCTGACGCAAAACCAGCCAGGCTAGGAGACTGAGCGTCGCCAGTCCGCCCAGTAAATGCCCCATCACCGCGACCGGTTTAAGTTGCCAGGTCACCGTCCACATCCCCAACAACGACTGAAAAATGATGAGTCCCAACAGCGCCAGCGGCAGCGTCACCGGCTGGACGGGATCACGACGGTTCCGCCAGGCCAGCGCTGCCAGCGTCAGCACCAGTAGCCCCAATAGACCGGCGCAATAACGATGGATCATTTCCTTCCACACCTTCGCCGGCTCCACCGGGCGATGCGGGTAGGCGGCGCTGGCCTCGGCAATATGTCGGGCGTCATCGGGGAGGTCGAGTAACCGCCCATAACAACCGGGCCAGTCCGGGCAACCCAGCCCGGCATCCGACAATCGCACGTAAGCGCCCAGCAACACCACGGCCAGGGTCAGCGCCAGCGCCGCCCAGGCCAGCCGGTGAAAAGGCGTCGCCCGAACCCGCTTCAGCCGATCCGGGACCATTTCAGCAACCGTTGCAAATCTTTGAGTATGCCACGCGGCTCCACCGTGACCGGATAACGCATCAACAAATTGCCCAGCGGATCAATCAGGTAAATCCAGCCCCCGGTGGGGTCGGCGTCAGCAAACGCTTCCAGCAACGGGGTTTGTCCCCCAGGATCGGCCCACCCGACCGTCATCGTGGCATGTTCATGAGCCAACCATTGACGCAACGCGGCGTCAGGGCTGCCATCCAGCAGCAACACGGTTTCCACCCGGCTCATTTCCTTGCCCAGCGCCAGCCGGACCTGTCGCAGATCGTACAGTGCAGTATGGCAGCGCGCATCGCAGCCACGGGCCGAACCGGTGTAAAGCAATGTCCAGTGTCCCCGGAGCGCTGTTGAATGTCCATCGAGTGCAATCCAGTGGAAATCGAGCGGGCGGGCAGGATGCAACAACTCACCATGCTGAACCGTGTGACCGGGGGTCCAGTGTCCCGCCAGCCATCCCGCTGCCGCCAGCGGAACGATGAAACAGGCGACAATGAACAATAGATACAGCCGTCGCCACCAGGGTGTCGGGATCGTCGCGTCTTTAATCAGGAGGGTTTGCGTATTCATTAGCATTAGCTGAAATACGGCGAACATGCGCCACGAGGTACAAAATGATCAGCGTCGCCGCCAGTGCGAACCACTGGACGGCATAGCCTTGATGGCGTTCCGGGCCGAAACCGCCGAACCGGGGTCGCCAGTCGCGCAAATAACCTTGCGGCTGATTCGGTTCCAGCAAAATCAGCGCCGGACGCAGAGGATAACCGAGCAACGCCGCCAGTTGCGCATAATCAATGTAGGGCATGACTTGAGGCCAATGTTGATCCGCGCCAGCGGCTTCACCCAGCCGCAACCCCGGATTGACCGGTTGCGCCAGCCAGCCGTTGACGGTGATCGCCTCAACAGTCACCGCGATGTCAGGCAAGGTTTGCCGGGATTCCCCTAGCGGCGTCCAGCCCCGGTTGACCAGAATCGCCCCGCCATCAGCCAGCCGCAATGGCGTCAGCACATGGTAGCCGGGCCGTCCTTCGCGCAATTGGTTATCCAGCAAGATTTGGCGTCTGTTGTCATAATGACCCACTGCGATCACCCGACGATAAAGGCTGTCCCGGTCGGCGGCGTCCAAGCCATCCAGCGGCGCTGGCGGCCACCGGGACCGTTCAGCGAACGCTGCCTGGAGTTCGGCCTTCTGTTGCGCCCGGTCCAGTTGCCAGAATCCGAGGCTGAGCAGCAACGGCAATAGCAGCAACACCGCCAGGGTCGACGCCCAGCCCGGTTGAAAGATCCAGCGACCCAGTCGCATCGCCGATTCCGCTATCATCCATCCGGGCTACAATAAATATGAAGCCCATACAGGAAACTGCTCATGCTCATCAAAGCGCTGGTGGTGTTCATGCTATTGCTGATTCTGGCCAGTCTGGGTTCCGGGCTGGTGTTCATGATTCGCGACCGGGGACAGGGCCGGCGCACCGCCCGGGCGCTGACCGTGCGCGTTGCGTTGTCGGCGGCGCTGTTCATCCTGCTGATGCTGGCCTATGCCACCGGCCTGCTGGCTCCGCACGGCCTGTAGCGTCGCCGCTCACAGCCAGTAAACGAAGATAAACAACCCCAGCCACACCACATCGACGAAGTGCCAGTACCAGGCGGCGGCCTCGAAAGCGAAATGACGTTGCGGGGTGAAATGTCCGGCCAATGCGCGCAGCAGCATCACCGTCAGCATCACTGCGCCGATGGTGACATGCAGTCCATGAAAGCCGGTCAACAGGTAAAACGTGGAGCCGTAGATGCCGCTGCCCAGAGTAAGATGCAAATCCTGATAGGCGTGGCGATATTCATAAACCTGCAGGCTCAGAAACAGTGCGCCCAGCGCCACGGTCGCCGCGAGGCCCTTGATGATCTGCATGCGCCGGCCCTCGACCATGCCCCAGTGCGCCCAGGTGATCGTTGCGCCGCTGCTCAGCAAAATTAACGTGTTGATCGCCGGCAATCCCCAGGGATGCATCGGTGCGAAAAAGCCGCCAATCGCATCGGGACCGTTGGTCGGCCAGACAGCTTCATATTTGGGCCAGAGCAGACTCTGGGTTAGCACTCCATGGCCGGTTTCCCCGCCCAGCCACGGCACCGCATAACCGCGCGCATAGAACAGTGCACCAAAGAAGGCGGCGAAAAACATCACTTCCGAAAAGATGAACCAGACCATTCCCCAACGGAATGATCGATCCATCTGCGCGTTGTACAAACCCTTTTCGCTTTCATAAACGACTGTGCCGAACCAGCCGAACATCACCGTCAGCATCAGGGCGACGCCGATCCAGAACAGCGTATCGCCGCCGCCGTTCAGCCAGGTCGCCCCGCCCAGCATCAGGGTAAACAGCCCGATGGAGGCGATGATCGGCCAACAGCTTTGGTGCGGCACATAATAATGATCGGACGTAGACTCTAGCGCGTGGCTCATGCGCATTCCTCTCCTGATCGGCAATTGAAGCTAAACGCCATCCCGTTTGAAAAAGGGGCAGGACAGCGTGACGGTGCGCACTTTCGGCGGCAGCGCCGGATCGATGCGGAACGTGAATACTGCACCGTCAGGTTCACGGCAAAATCGGCGCGCGTCGACGTTCCTCGGGTCCAGCGCGCCAACTAGGGCCATTGCGCCCGTGCGTGCGATACGATTGCAAGCCATGGCGCTTCTCCCGTTGTCCATTTCGATTAACAAGTAGACCGCTAATAGAATCTTGTCAATATCCGAGCTTTACGCTGGGAAATTTAGGAGGAGACTGCGCGACGACGCCGTTGCGCCAGCGGAAAGACCGTCGGATCGGCGGCGCTGGAGTGGATTTGACCCGGCGACGGCCCGCAGGCGTGCTATTAGCGATTAGTGTTAGTTTTCTAACTTGGAGCGGCCACGGCGGTTGTCGCTAAATTACGTAGTGCCGGTGGTCGAACAATCCGCTATCGATCCGCCAAGGGATACAGCCAGCCGGCGATACGGCCGCCCTCGGCGTTCCGATTGGCGGTCGGCGGCACGTCCAGCAGCGTGTAGCGCCCGCTCACCTCGAATAACTGGATTTGGCGGGCGAACGCCTGGGGATTTTGCCAAGGCTGGTTGTCGTAGTTCTCCTCCGCCAGCGCCACGTTGCCCTTTTCGAGATCGACTGCCACCACGACGGCGACATGCCCGTGACGCCATTCGGGATCGGCCCGGTCAGGGTAATACACCACCAAATCTCCGCGCCGGGGCGGGCGGCGGGCCGTGCCGTTGATGGAGCGCGCCAAGGGAAACGGTTGCTGGGTTTCCAGGGTTTTTCCTTCGGTGAGGTACAGAATCTCGTGAGCGCTGTCGATGCTGCCGAAGGTGACGCCCCGATTTTTCATCCACCACTTACGGGCGTATTCCACGCACTGGTAGGTTACGCCGATGTACCGGAGGTTCTCTTGCTTGGGGTCGTCCGTGTGCACCGAGACGGCGCCCGACGACCGGTCGAGAAAGGAATATTCCGGTCGAATACAGGTCGAGATGCAGTTGGAACGGCCTTCCGCGCCATCGGCGACGCCCAGCACCGTGCCGAAAGGCGTGGCGCAAGGACCGTCGCAGGCGCGTTTCCCTTCGGCGAACAGCCGATCACTGTCCTCCTTCGAAAAAGCCAGTGGCTTGGGCAGAAGCCCAAAACCGTCGGTGTGCGGTAAATCGACCCCCACAGCGGTGGAGAATTTCGGTGGGGTCGCAGCGTCTGGGGCGACGGTGCCCACGTCGGTTCGGGCGGAAGCCCACTCACCCGGAAGGACCACGCCGAGCAGGAGCGCCAAAGCCATGCCCGATGTGCTAATCGGATGCCAGCCATCAATTCGTTCGTGCCACGACATCTCGTTTACTCCCGGGTTGTTGTCCCGAAATCGCCGACACCCGCCGGCAGACCTCGTCGCCTCTCATGGCACCGCCTACCATTCGCCGGTTTTTTCGGTCCGCGACTCAGCTCCCGGCGCACAATCCTTTTGGCGTCCAGCCGCTGGCGGGAATCTTCCAGGGTTGGGCCGAGTCGTGCAGCACGA
>CAZDVY010000157.1:0-5871 GCA_964508935.1 uncultured Candidatus Competibacteraceae bacterium
TAGGTTTCCAGGGCTTTTTCCAGATCGCGGGCCAGTTGGGTCGGGGTCTTGCCGCTGGCCTGCAAATCCTCAACCAGTGGTGTGGAAATCTTGCCATCGGGACGGACGGTGACCGACTGGGACACTTCAGGATTGCGCCAGACGAAAATTTGAACCTCGTCGCCGGGGCCAACCAAATAGTTGTATTCATCTGGCGAAGCGGTCTGGGAACCATAATTGGTTGAAGGCGGTAGCAACTCACCCTTCTGGCTGGCGCACGCCCCCAGCAAAACCGCTGTGAGCAATGAGAGTCCCATGGATGCCCTGTGCCTTGGTTTTATCATGCGCCGTGTCCTCTACAGCTTTACACTCATCTGTTCAGGTTGCGTCGTCGAAGGAGAGGATACTTTGGATAATACCGCAACCAACAAACGACGGTTGCTCACAATTATATAGAGTCACCATGCATAATTCATCGGCTTTTATCCAAATTCAGCGGCTGGCCCGAAGGTATATTGAAGGCGGGCAGCAGCGGAATATTTTTACCGGCCTTGATCTGGATATCGAACGCGGCGCGTTTATCGCTCTGCTCGGTCCGTCTGGCTGCGGCAAATCGACCCTGCTCAACTTGCTCAGCGGCATCGATCTGCCCGATGCAGGAACGATTCGGATCGATGGTTGCTCCCTGACCGGGATGAATGAGCAGGAACGCACTCGGTTTCGCCGTCGCTATATCGGTTTCGTGTTCCAGTTTTTTAACCTGATTCCGACGTTGACCGTTGCAGAAAATCTGCTTTTGCCCTTGGAACTGAACGGATTTACGACATCTGACCGGCGTGACCAGGCGCTGGAACTGCTGGACAACGTAGGGCTGGGTGGCCGCCGAAGCAGTTTCCCGGAACGTCTGTCCGGCGGCGAGCAACAACGGCTGGCTATCGCCCGGGCGCTGGTTCATAACCCTTTGTTACTGTTGGCTGATGAACCGACTGGCAATCTCGATGCCGCTTCTGGCGAGCGGATTTTGGAACTACTGCTGAAACTGCACCAGGAGACGGGAACTACTATCGTGATGGTTACCCATAGCCGGGAAGTGGCGGCCCGTGCTGACCGGATGCTGGTTTTGGAAGCGGGACAGATTCGGGAGATCAATGGATGACGCCACTATTTTGGCGGGCGCTGTTGCGCCATCCGTTACGGCATCCCTGGCAACTGTGCCTGGCGATTCTGGGCATCGCCCTGGGCGTGGCGGTGGTGGTGGCAGTGGATCTGGCGAACGCCAGCGCTCGCCGGAGCTTCGCGCTGACCATGGAGCGAATATCAGGCCAGGCAACGCATCGCATCGTCGGTAACGCTCAGGGTATCCCGGAAGCGCAGTATGTCCAAATGCGGGTGGAGCAGGGTCTTCGTCCATCCGCACCGGTGGTCACCGGCTACCTGTCGAATGCAGACCGACCAGGCCAGTTGTTGCAGATTCTGGGGATTGATCCGTTTGCGGAAAGTCCGTTTCGCCATCTCGCTGCTGATCTGACCAGCGGCAATTTCGATTGGCGCGCTTTACTGGTGAATCCGGAGGCGGCGCTCCTGCCGGAAGCCCTGGGTGAACAGATCACTCTCAGGCGTGGCGAGCAACGCTGGATCCTGAAACGCATCGGGACGCTGCGTGGGCCGGAACTGGATGGGCTGATCATCACGGACATCAGCACCGCACAAACCCTGCTGGGCATGACGGGACGGTTGAGTCATATCGATCTCATTCTGCCGGACGGCTCCGCCGGCGAGCGGCGAGCGGAGGAGCTGCGCGTCAGGCTGCAGCCGGCATTGCGGCTGGAGCGACCCAGCGAACGTAATCAAACCATGGCGGATTTAAGCGCCTCTTTTTCCCTGAATCTGACGGCGATGAGTCTGCTGGCGCTGGTGGTCGGGATGTTTCTGATCTACAACGCCATCACCTTCTCGGTGGTGCAACGTCGTTCATTGCTGGGGCTGTTGCGGGCGCTGGGCGTCAGTCGTCGGGAACTGCTTGTTGGCATACTCGGCGAGGCGCTACTGCTCGGTCTGGCGGGAACCCTGTTGGGCGGATTGCTTGGTCTCTGGCTCGGTTCCGGGCTGGTGCATCTGGTCACCCGCACGATCAACGACCTTTATTATGTCCTCAGCGTCCGCGAGTTGTTGATCGATCCCTGGTCGCTGGCCAGGGGAGGGGCGCTAGGCATTTTAGCGACGCTGGCGGCAGCCTGGTTGCCGGCGAGAGAAGCAGCAGACGCTCCGCCAGGCGCAGTATTGAGCCGGGCGCATTTGGAAAGTCGCTGGCGGGCGTCTCTGCTCCGCTTCCTGCTGGCTGGTCTGGCCCTGCTGGCGGCGGGCGGTCTGGTGCTGGCGTTTTCGCAATCGCTAGCCCTGGGCTTTACCGGACTGTTCCTGCTGATTCTCGGTTGCGCACTGCTGACCCCACCCATCGTAGTTGGCCTGGTTCAGTTGAACCAACCGTTGACCGCTCGACTGGGATTGCTGGCGCGAATGGCTAACCGCGATGTCGCCCGCCATCTCAGCCGCACCGGGGTCGCCGTCGCGGCGCTGATGGTGGCGTTTTCCGCCACGGTCGGCGTAGGGGTGATGGTGGACAGTTTCCGGGGCGGGGTGGCGATCTGGATTAGTGATCTGTTGAATGCTGATTTGTATATCGCGCCTCCCTCCATTGAAGACGGCGGCAACCGTTCGGAAGCGCTGCATCCCGCTACCCTGGCCGTGTTGCGAGAGATGCCGGGTGTTGCGGGGGTTTCCACCTATCGGGGAACCCGGATGGATCTCGATGACCGCCCTGTCATGTTAATTGCAGTCGATCTCGCTCCCGCTTCCCAGGCTGGCTATCGGTTGATCGACGGTGATGCTGACCTGGTTTGGCCGGCTTTCCAGACTGGCGAAGCGATCCTGATCTCCGAACCGCTGGCCTATCGGCGGGGTTTGCGCGTAGGCGACCGGCTGGAAGTATCGACGAATCAGGGGATGCATCGCTTCCCCATTGCCGGGGTGTTTCTGGATTACGGTTCGGAACACGGACGGATTCTGCTGCATCGCTCCGGCTATGAACGGTATTGGCATGACTCAACGGTGGGTTCTGCCGCCGTATTCGCTGCGCCGGGGGAGCATTTGGCGATGCTGCGTGAGCGGTTGCAGGAACGGTTGGGGCCGATCCAGGCGCTGCTCATTCGTTCCAACCGCGATATTCAAAACCGCACCTTGGAAATTTTTGACCGGACATTCACCATCACCCAAGTGTTGCGGGTGTTGGCGATTTTAGTAGCGGTGGTTGGCGTATTAAGCGCCTTGCTGGCCCTGCAACTGGAGCGGGCGCGGGAGTTTGCAACGTTGCGAGCCATGGGAATGACGGTGCGTGAAGTCGGCGGGCTGGTGTCGTTGCAGACCGGATTCATGGGTGCGGCGGCGGGATTGCTGGCGATACCGACCGGATTATTGCTGGCGGCGGTCTTGATTTTCGTTATCAATCGCCGGGCATTCGGCTGGAGTCTGCCGTTTACAGTGGAGCCACTCTTGTTGCTGGAAACGCTGGTGCTGGCGATTTTCACCGCCTTGCTGGCTGGGTTATACCCGATCTGGCGCATGGCCCGCGCCCGGCCCGCTGAAGCATTGCGGATGGAGTGAACCGGCGACATGAAAAAGCGATTGTGGTGGGGTGGTTTGCTGGCTTGCGGGCTGAGCGTTGCGTTGATCTTTATGGTCATCCGCACCCTGCCGGAACCGGTTGAGGGGGTGACCGTCGTTTCGGCGCTGGGCGGCGATGACAATGCAGGCTATCAACGCGCCGATCAGCCGCGCCCGTTCGACTTTCCCGTTGATCACGGTCCCCATCCTGAATTTCGCAACGAATGGTGGTATGTGACCGGTAACCTGGTGGATGCGGCGGGTCGGCAGTTCGGCTATCAACTGACCCTGTTCCGTATCGCCCTGAATCCCGGTTCGCCGGTCGTGGATTCCGCCTGGCGGACCCATCAGGTGTATATGGGCCATTTCGCACTAACCGATGTGGACGGTGAACAGCATCACGGCTTCGAGCGCTTCAGCCGGGGTGCGGTCGATTTGGCCGGGGCGCAGGCGGCGCCTTTCCGGGTCTGGCTGGAGGATTGGGCCTTGTCGGGGACCGAAACAGACGCCTGGCCGATGCGCTTGCAGGCGCGGGAAGGTAGCATCGCTCTCGATCTGACGCTCCAGACCGGCAAACCGGTCGTGTTGCAAGGCGACCGGGGCTTGAGCCAGAAAAGCGCCGAGCCGGGCAACGCCTCTTACTACTATTCCCATACCCGTTTGCCGACGCAGGGCGTTGTTGAGCTGAACGGGCGGAGCTTCACGGTTCAAGGTTCAAGCTGGCTGGATCGGGAATGGAGCACCAGCGCCCTGGGGCCGGAACAAAGCGGTTGGGACTGGTTCGCCCTGCAACTGGATGATGGGCGGGATTTGATGTTTTATCGCTTGCGCCACAAGGACGGCGGCATGGATGCCTTCAGCAAAGGTGTGCTGGTCGCTGCTAACGGGCAAACACGGGTCTTGCGCCGGGAGGATGTGGAGTTGCAATCATTGAGTGCCTGGACCAGCCCGTACACCGGCGACCGTTATCCCGCCGGTTGGCGATTGCGCCTGCCCGGTGAGTTACTGGATTTGACTGTGACGCCGAAGGTGGCCGATCAGGAAATGCGCCTGACCGTGCGTTATTGGGAAGGTGCGGTTACGGTCACTGGCCGCGCCGGGGAACGGCAAATCAACGGACAGGGTTATCTAGAGATGACGCGGTATGATCCCGGTACGCCCATTCGCCAATTTTAGCCGGTCACTCCGCGTTGCCGCCGGGCCTCGAACAGGAAGACGCCTGCCGCGACAGATACATTCAGGCTTTCCACTCCACCCTCAGCCATGGGGATCCGCGCCAGCCGGTCGCAGACCTCGCGGGTCAGGCGGCGCAACCCCTTTTCCTCGCCGCCGAGCACAATGGCGGTCGGTGGCGTGAAATCCACGTCATACAGGTTATCCGCCGCTTCGCCCGCTGCGCCGACCACCCAGACGCCTTGCTCCTGCAACGCCCGCAGCGCCCGCGCCAGATTGGTTACCGTCACGACCGGGACGATTTCCGCGCCGCCGCAGGCCACTTTGCGCACCGTCGCGTTCAGCCCGACCGACCGATCAGTGGGTGCAATCACCGCATGAACGCCTGCCGCCGCTGCGCTGCGCAAGCAGGCCCCGAGATTATGCGGGTCTTGTATTCCGTCCAGCGCCAGCAATAGTAATGGTCCTTCCGCCGCCGCCAGCAGCGCCGGCAAATCCGCTTCGCCCAGTGTGCGTTGCCGAAGCGTCAGCCGGGCTGCCACCCCCTGATGACGGGCGCCACTGGTTAATCGATCCAGTTCTGCACGATCCGTTGTATGAACCGCCACGCCTTGCCGGGAGGCTTGATCCAGCAGGGCCTGCATCCGCCCATCCCGGCGCTGGCGCTCCACCCACAGTCCGCGCACTTGTTCCGGTTCATACTCCAGAGCGGCGGCAACGGCGTGTAAACCATGAATCAGTGCTTCAGCCAAGGCTAAGACTCCTTCCGCCGCCGTCGCAGATAGCGGTTGCGTTGTCCGGCCTCGCCGCGCTCGCTCTCCACTGGCTCAAAATCAATCTTGCGCTCATCCAGATCCACCCGCGTCACCCGCACCCGCACCCGGTCGCCCAGCCGGTAGACCTGTCCGGAGCGCTCGCCCTGCAAGCGATGGCCGATGGGATCGAAGCGATAGTAATCATTGCGCAGCGAAGTGACGTGAATCAGTCCCTCGACGAACACGCCACGCAATTCCACAAACAGGCCAAACCCGGTGACTCCGGTAATAATGCCATCGAAGA
>CAZDVY010000158.1:0-5769 GCA_964508935.1 uncultured Candidatus Competibacteraceae bacterium
GTCGGCTACGGTGATGGCTATGGCGGCACCGATGGCTTGCCATTTTTCGAGAATTTCTATGCGGGGGGGTTGCGGTCGGTGCGGGGCTACAAGGCGAATACCCTGGGTCCCCGCTACAGCAACGATGAATCCAGCGGGGGTGCATTTAAGACCATCGCCAGCACGCAATTCATTTTGCCGGTGCCGTTCATGGAAAAATCGGAAAATGTGCGGGTAGCAGCCTTCTTCGATGTGGGTAATGTATTTGCAACACCCAGCGATTTTGAAGCCAATGAACTGCGTTATTCAGCGGGTCTTTCCGGCTTATGGTTGTCTCCGCTGGGACCAATTGTGTTAAGTGTCGCTGCGCCGTTCAATGATCAGTCTGGCGATGAAACCGAGGTCTTCCAATTCTCTTTCGGCGTGCCTTTCAATTGAGTTTGTTGAGAGAGCAGGAAGTGGGATTTTCAGTTTGTGGTTTTTTGCCATTTTTGCGTAATGAGGTGATCGAGTGAAGCTCAAGCAAGGTTTTTTGATTGCGGCGGCATTGGTGCTGCCGTTATCGTTGGCGCAGGCAGCCGAACTGAAAATCGGTTTTGTCAGCATCGCCAAAATTCTCAGTAGCGCGCCGCAGGCTGAGGCAGCCAGCAAGCGTCTGGAGCAGGAATTCGCGCCCCGACAGAAGGGGCTGGTTGAGGCGCAAAAATCGTTGCGTAAACTGGAGGAAAAACTGAACAAGGATGGCGCGGTGATGAGCGAAAGCCAGCGCCGTAATCTGGAGGGCGATATTCGTAATCAAATGCGGGAACTCAACCGCACCAACGCCGAACTCCGAGAAGATTTCAACCTGCGCCGGAATGAGGAACTGGGCAAATTCCAGAAGCAGGTGCTGGAAGTGATCAATAGCGTCGCCAAGGAAGACGGCTTTGATCTGGTGATCAATGATGGGGCGACGCTGTATGCCAGTCCTCAGGTGGATGTGACGGATAAGGTGCTGCGGCGCCTGACGTCCAAGTAAGCCTGATGGCCACGCTCGGGGAGATTGCCGTTGCCTCCGGCGCCCGCCTGCAGGGTGGCGACGCGGCGACGGTCATCACCGGCGTGGCGCCATTGGATCGTGCTGCATCCGGACAACTCAGCTTTCTCATCCATCCCCGCTACCGATCTTATCTGACGACCACCCGTGCGGCAGCAGTCATCCTGTCTCCAGCCGATGTAGCGGATTGCCCAGCGCCGGCATTGGTGACGGATCACCCACATATCGCCTATGCCCGGGCTGCTGTGCTGTTTGCGCTGGCGTCTGAGTCGCATGTCGGTGTTCATCCTGCCGCCTGGGTCAGCCCTGAAGCGCGGGTTGCTGCTGACGCCTGGATCGGCCCGCATTGCACGGTGGAAGCGGGCGCGGTGATCGAGACTGGCGTGGTGGTGGGGCCAAACTGTGTAATCGGCGAACAGGCGGTGATTGGCGCCGGGAGTCGGCTGGTGGCGCAGGTAACCGTCTGTCATCGGGTACAACTGGGGCGTCGCGTGCTGGTCCATCCCGGCGCGGTGATCGGCAGCGATGGATTCGGATTAGCTCTGGATCACGATGGCCGCTGGTTAAAAGTGCCGCAGCTCGGTGGGGTACAGATTGGCGATGATGTGGAAATCGGCGCAAATACCACTATCGACCGGGGTGCGTTGGAAGATACGGTGATCGAGGACGGGGTCAAGCTGGACAACCAGATTCAGGTAGCGCATAACGTCCGTATCGGCGCCCATAGCGCCTTGGCCGGCTGCGTGGGCATCGCCGGCAGCGCTCAGATTGGCCGGCATTGCATGTTGGGCGGCGGTGTCGGCATCGCCGGTCATCTAAAGATCGCTGACCGGGTGCAGATCACTGGTATGTCGCTGGTGGCTCAATCCATTAATGAACCGGGCACCTATTCCTCGGGATTGACCGTGGAACCCAACCGGCTGTGGAACAAAATCAGCGCTCGCCTGCGCCGGTTGGACGAGTTGTTCCGGCGGTTGGCTGTCCTGGAAAGAAAGGTCAATCAAAACAGCGATCCGCAATCGCTCTCTCCAAGATAACTAGCCCTGCGACAAATAAGCAAAATCCATGGACATCCAGGAAATTCTCGAATACCTGCCACATCGTTACCCGTTTCTGCTGGTTGATCGGGTGCTGGCGATTGAACCGGGGCAGTCGCTGACTGGCCTCAAGAATGTGAGTTTCAACGAACCTTTTTTCCTGGGGCACTTTCCGCAGAAGCCGATCATGCCAGGAGTATTGATCCTGGAGGCGCTGGCGCAGGCCACCGGGATTCTGGCGTTCAAGAGTGAAGGCGAAAAACCGGACCATCGCTCCATGTACTACTTGGTAGGAGTCGATAATGCCCGGTTCAAGCGGCCGGTTGTACCGGGCGATCAATTGATCCTGGAGGTGCGGCTGGAGCGCATTAAGCGGGGCATTGGCAAATTCGTCTGTGAAGCCAGGGTAGATGGTCAACTGGTAGCGTCCGCCGATCTGATGTGCGCCAAACGGGATATCGAGCCGTGATCGATTCACGCGCGGTCATCGATCCATCGGCCCGGCTGGCGCCAGATGTCACGGTGGGGCCGTTTTCGGTCATCGGTGCTGAAGTCGAAATCGGCGCAGGGACCTGGATTGGTTCCCACGTCGTCATCCAGGGGCCGACCCGGATGGGTTGCGACAACCGCGTTTTTCAATTCGCTTCGCTGGGCGAGATGCCGCAGGACAAGAAATACGGTGGTGAGCCGACCCGGCTGGAAATCGGCGACCGCAACACCATCCGTGAATTTGTCACGATTAATCGCGGCACGGTGCAGGACGCCGGGCTGACCCGCCTGGGTGACGATAACTGGATCATGGCTTATGTCCACATCGCGCATGATTGCATTGTCGGCAGCCGGACCATTTTCGCCAATGGCGCGTCGCTGGCCGGGCATGTGCATGTCGAGGACGATGTCGGTTTGGGCGGCTTCGCCCTGGTCTATCAATTCACCCGGCTCGGCACACACAGCTTCTGCGGATTCGCCTGCGGGGTGCATCGGGACGTGCCGCCGTATGTGACGGTGGCCGGCTATCGCGCTGAACCTTATGGAATTAACGCCGAAGGATTGCGCCGCCGGGGGTTTTCCGACGATGAAATTCAGACGATCCGCCGCGCCTACAAGGTGATCTACCGCGCCAATCTGCGCCTGGAAGAAGCGATAGAAAAGGTGCGGGAGATGACGGTCGAATACCCGCGCTTGCAGATTCTGGCGGATTTTCTCGCCGCGCCGTCCCGTAACGGCATCGTTCGCTGACAGCAGGCTGGGCGATGCGCATCGCTCTGGTCGCCGGGGAATTATCGGGCGATCTGCTGGGCGCCGGATTGATTACTGTTTTAAAAGAACATTATCCCCACGCACAATTTGTCGGTGTCGGCGGGTCCGCGATGATCAGCCAGGGCCTGGAAAGCTGGACGCCGCTGGAGCGGCTGGCGGTGATGGGTCTGGTGGAGGTGGTGCGGCATCTACCGGAATTGTTTCGCATCCGGCGGCAGTTGGTTCGGCGATTGCTGGCCGATCCGCCTGCGGTGTTTATCGGCATCGATGCACCGGATTTCAATCTCGGTCTGGAGCGCCGGTTGCGCGTCTGCGGTGTTCCCACCGTGCATTATGTCAGCCCCTCAGTGTGGGCCTGGCGACCCTGGCGGGTGCGCAAGATCGCCCGCGCCGTTGACCGGATGCTGACCCTGCTACCCTTTGAAGCAACGTTCTACGAGCAGCAGGGCGTTCCGGTGCGCTATGTCGGTCATCCGCTGGCTGACGAAATTCCCTTATCCAGCGATGCGGGCGCGGCCCGGCGGGCGCTGGGTTTGTCGCTGTCCGCTGGAACCCGTGTCGTTGCCTTGTTGCCTGGCAGTCGGCGGGGGGAAGTCAGCCGACTGGGGCCGCTGTTTCTGGAAACTGCCCGCTGGCTGTGGGTTCGGCGGCCTGATCTGCATTTTCTGCTCCCGGCGGCGACGCTTCAGCTTTATGAGGTTCTGGAACGCTTGCGGTTGGAGCAAGCGCCAGATTTGCCGTTGACGCTGACCCGGGGCGGTTCCTGTGACGTGATGGCCGCTGCGGATATGGTGTTGCTGGCCTCGGGAACGGCGACTCTGGAAGCAATGTTGCTGAAGCGGCCGATGGTGGTCGCGTATCAGGTTGCGCCAATCACCGCCTGGATCGCCCGGCGACTGGTGAACATTCCGCACTTTTCTTTACCCAACCTGCTGGCCGGGCGACAATTGGTTCCGGAATTTTTCCAGGAAGCAGCGACCGCAGCAAATTTGGGAGCAGCCGTGCTGTATTGGCTGGATGATGCTGCCGCCACTGCGGCATTGGCGGCGGAGTTTGCAGTGCTGCATATCCAGTTGCGCCGGGACGCCAGCCGGCAGGCGGCAGCGGCGGTGGTCGAGTTGCTGGATACGGGTCGGTCGCTGATTGACTGATCGGCTGACCATTGCCTATTCCGACAGATTGCTTCTATTCCTATGTCCTTTGCCGACAATCAAAAACTGCGTCAATCGTTACTCATTGTTTATGAAGACCTCCCTTCTTTGGATCGAGGTGTTTTGTAACTGATCTCGATCATTTACGAAGGGGTCAGTAAAGAGGTGGCGTAGGCGGCTTCGAGCCGTGCAGGAGGCTATCGCTTTTGCTCGTTGAGCAGTTCAGTCAGACCTTCGTAAACCTCCGCCACAGCCAGACCCAGGCCGACGCTCCGCAATTCAATTTCGGCTTCGGCAGCTTCGTAAACCTCCAAATCCCAGTTCGTATCCCGCCGATAGACCTCAACGCGCAAAACCTCTTGGGCGACCAGTACATACTCCTGCAAGCTGTCCAAGCGGCGGTAGGCGTAAAATTTGTCGGCGCGATCCTTACGTTCGGTCGATTCCGACAGGACTTCGATAATCAGCCGGGGCTTCTCGACCACATATGGGTCCGTATCATCAGCTTCGCAGGCGACCACCACATCTGGGTAGTAGTACCGCTCATGCCAGTCCCAAGCGACATGAATCTTGACGTCGCTGGTAAACACCTGGCAGAGCGTCCCGCGAAGATGGGTGTGCAGAGCGCGGGCCAAATTGAGCGAAATCAGGTTATGGCGTTTGCGGGCGCCCGACATGGCGTAGACTTCGCCGTCTACATACTCATGCCGTACTTCGGCGAAGGACTCGCCTGCTAGATAGTCTTCGGGCGACAGAGGGAGTTTACAGGCAGCCTGAAGCATCTTTACCTCCTGAATTTGTTGGAAATCGTTACTTGATTGTAACCGTTCATCTCCCCTATTGGGGGTAGGGGGCAGGGCAATCGTGCTATTGCGATGGGCTGCCAGAAAGCCATCCCCCAAACGATCATTGATGGCGGTGCTATGGGTTGACGCTCAAGGACAACCCTCCGACCTGGTGCGCGGACGTCCAGCTCTGGCTCGATACCGAAGTCGCACGCGGGCGCCTGCCGGTCCAGGGTACGCCAACCCCAGCGACTACATAGCGCAATTGCCCTGCAGAAGTCCGGATCATAGCTCAGCCACTGGGGATAGTGCGGACTCTGCCCGGCCATGACGTTCTGCTGCGCCAACCGCGCTTCGTAGCGATGGGTCAGTTCAGGGGGACGGCGAACATGGCGGGATTTCCAGGATTGCAAAGCTTGAGATGGATATTATATTGTTGATAAAAGTCATTAAGATCAAATAATTATTGTCAACTATAGCAGATTATGGTAGATAGGCGGAAACTGTATAATCACTTGTTG
>CAZDVY010000159.1:0-5760 GCA_964508935.1 uncultured Candidatus Competibacteraceae bacterium
GTAACAACAGATTTATCGACTTGCGAACTCACACTCTCACCTCACTGAGCGCATTCTCAACCTGCACATCCCCGGCGGCGTGGCGGTGGGCTTGACTCGATCAGGGTTCCGTTGATTGAGCGTAAGTCCCGGCGGGAGCGCCGTTGGTGGGAAGGTCTGGGTTTAGGCTTGTTATCTTGTGGTTTGGGTTAAACTAAACATCACTAATGATAACGTTATTTAGCTTTACCTGAAACAGGTATGCCGATGTCGATTTGTGCAAAACCTTGTGGGCAGCGGATAAAAATATCATCGAGGCGCTGGACGGAAATAGGCGATTACCGGTATTCTTAACAATCTTTCCTCAAGCGCCCGTAGCTCAGTTGGATAGAGTGTTGGCCTCCGAAGCCAAAGGTCGTGGGTTCGAGTCCCGCCGGGCGCGCCAGTTTTTCTGATCCGCCATACTGTTCAAATCACCACCAGATTATCCCGGTGAATCAGTTCCGGGTCATCAACTGGCCCCAGTAGTTCCTCAATCCGGCGGGTCGTCTTGCCGACCAGCAGCAACGCCCGCTCGTTATCGTAGTTAACCAGCCCGCGTGCGACTTCAACCCCATTCGGATCCAGGCAGGCGACCAGATCGCCCCGGGCAAATTGACCCTCAATAGCGGTGACTCCCACGGGCAGCAAGCTTTTACCCGCCGTGCGCAGCGCCCGCACTGCGCCAGCGTCGAGATGCAGCCGCCCCCGCACCTGGAGTTGCACCGCCAGCCACTGTTTGCGAGCTGCCACCGGACTTTGACTGGGTCGCAGCAAGGTACCCAGCACATCGCCCGCCGCGATCCGCCGCAAGACGGCGGGTTCCCGGCCCCAGGTCAGCAGGGTGAAGGCCCCGGAACGGGCTGCCCGGGCCGCCGCATGCAGTTTGGTCAACATCCCGCCGCTGCCCAACGCGCCCGATCTACCGCTCGCCATGGCCTCCAGCGCTGCATCACCGGCCCGGCCTTCGCTGATCAGTCGGGCGTCTGGAAATTCACGGGGATTTTTATCGTACAAACCCTGCTGGTCGGTGAGGATCACGTACAGTTCCGCCTCGACCAGATTCGCCACCAGCGCGCCCAGCGTATCGTTATCGCCAAAGCGGATTTCCTCAAAGGCTACCGTGTCGTTTTCATTGATCACCGGCACGACCCGCAGCCGCAGCAAGGTGCGCAGCGTGTTGCGGATATTCAGGTAGCGTTGCCGATCGGCAGCATCCTCATGGGTCAGCAAAACCTGCGCGGTCTGAATGCCGTGACGTTCAAAGGCCGATTCCCAGGCCTGCACCAAACCCATTTGTCCCACCGCCGCCGCCGCCTGCAAATCGGCCAGGGCGGTCGGGCGCTGCCGCCAGCCGAGTCGTTTCATGCCTTCGGCCACCGCGCCGGAAGTCACCAACAACAGCTCCCGTCCCGCTCGATGCAGTTCCGCCATCTGCGCCACCCAGGCATCGATGGAGAAATTGTCCAGTCCCTGCCCCTCATTGGTGATCATGGCGCTGCCGATCTTAACCACCCAGCGGTGGGCCGCGCCCAGTTGCTCACGATTCTTGCTGAACATGATCTTCTTCCAGCCGCGCCATAATCGCCTGAATCAACGCCTCTGTTCCCGTACCGTCGATGGCGGCAATGCCGAAGACCGGTCCGGTCCAGTTCAGCGCCGCGACGATCTCCGCCGTGCGCGCCGCCCGTTGTTCCACCGGCAACAGGTCCAGCTTGTTCAACACCAGCCAGCGCTCACGACTGGCCAGTTCGGCGCTGTACCGGGTTAATTCGCCGAAAATGACTGCGACATCTTGCACCGGATCGCCGCTGTCGCTGTAGGGCGAAACATCGACCAGATGCAGCAACAGTCGCGTGCGGCTCAAATGGCGCAGGAATTGGATGCCCAAGCCGGCCCCGTCCGCCGCCCCTTCGATCAGCCCGGGGATGTCGGCCATCACGAAGCTTTTCAACGGCCCAACCCGCACCACGCCTAGGTTGGGATGCAGGGTGGTGAAGGGATAATCGGCGATTTTGGGTCGGGCGGCGGACACGGCGCGAATCAAGGTGGACTTGCCCGCGTTGGGCATACCCAGCAGACCGACATCGGCGATCACTTTCAATTCCAGCCGCAGATTGCGCGCTTCGCCCGGCGTCCCCGGTTTGAACTGGCGCGGGGCGCGGTTGGTGCTGCTCTTGTAGCGCGTGTTGCCGAGACCGTGAAAGCCGCCCTGTGCGACCAGCAACCGTTGGCCGGGTTTGACCAGATCACCGATCAGTTCGCCGGTATCGGCGTCCCAGACCATGGTGCCGACCGGGGCAATGATGTTGAGATCAGCGCCGCTGCGTCCGGTGCAATTGGCGCCCATCCCTTTCTGGCCGCGTTCGGCCTGAAACCGGCGGGTGAAGCGGTAGTCCGCCAGCGTATTGAGTTCAGCGTCGGCGACCAGATAGATACTGCCACCATCGCCGCCATCGCCGCCATCCGGACCGCCGAAGGGGATGTATTTTTCGCGCCGGAAACTGACGCAACCGTCGCCGCCGTCGCCCGCCTCGACCTGGATGATCACTTCATCGACGAATTTCATGCGCGCTCTCAAATCAAATCATGGGCAAAAGAAAAGCCCCAAACGGGGCTTTCGACCGGCCCGGACTGCCGTATTCATACCGTCGGCTGGGCGCTCGCCGCCGGACGGACGCTCACATACTGGCGGTTGAACGGCCCCTTGATCTCAAAAACCACATGCCCTTCGGCTTTGGCGAACAAGGTATAGTCTTTGCCGCAGCCGACGTTTTGGCCGGGATGGTACTTGGTGCCGCATTGCCGGATGATGATATTGCCGGGCAGCGCCAGTTGGCCGCCAAATAGCTTGACGCCGAGGCGCTTGGATTGAGAATCGCGACCGTTGCGGCTACTGCCGCCGGCTTTTTTGTGTGCCATGCTGATTACTCCTGATTCGGCGCTGGGGCAAAGGCCATCGGAGCTGCGAGGCTGCTGATGCCGTTGATGCGCAGCTCGGTATAACTCTGCCGGTGGCCCTGCGTTTTGAAGTAATGTTTGCGGCGGCGGAACTTGATGATGCGGATTTTTGGCCCGCGCCCCTGGGATTCGACAGTAGCGGTCACCCGGCCACCCTCGACATACGGTGCGCCGATTTCGATCCGGTCGCCGTCAGCGATCATCAGCACCGTATCGAAGTCTACAGAGGCACCTTCCTCGATTTCGAGTTTTTCGACCTTGAGGGTTTGCCCCTCAGCTACCCGGTATTGTTTGCCCCCGGTTTTGATGACAGCGTACATATTATAAAGTCTCCAAACGACTGATCCGGCCCGACTGAAAGGAATTGGGGATTTTAACGGTGCGCCCGGCAGAGGTCAAACCTATTCCCGTTTATCGTCGATTGTTCAACACCCCGCCTTGACCCTGCCCCGGTCAATCCGTAGCATGGGCGACCTCATTTTCGCCAAACTGTCTGTTTCCATGGATATCGAAACTCTCCGTGCGCCGATTGCCGACGATCTACAGGCGGTCAACGCGCTGATTCGCCGGGAGCTGCATTCTGATGTGGCGCTGATCAACCAGTTGGCCGGCTACATTATTGAGAGCGGCGGCAAACGCTTGCGTCCCGTGGCTACATTGCTGGCGGCGCGTGCCTGCGGTTACACGGGCGACCAGCACATCGCCGCCGCCGCCATCATTGAATTTATCCACACTGCCACCCTCCTGCACGATGACGTCGTCGATGAATCCAGCCTGCGCCGTGGCCGGGAGACCGCCAACGCCATCTGGGGCAATCAGGCCAGCGTTCTGGTTGGCGATTTTCTCTACTCCAGGTCGTTCCAGATGATGGTCAGCATCGGCAGTATGCGGGTCATGGAGATTATGGCCGACACCACCAACACCATCGCCGAAGGCGAGGTTATGCAGTTGCTCAACTGCCATGATCCTGACACCAGCGAAGAGCGTTATATGGCGGTGATCCACTGCAAGACCGCCAAGCTGTTCGAAGCCGCAGCGCAGATCGGGGCGGTGTTGGCCGGTCGAACGCAGGAAGAAGAACGGGCGCTGGGCCGCTACGGGATGCATCTGGGCACCGCGTTCCAGCTCATCGACGATGTACTGGACTATCGCGCTTCGAGCGAAGAACTGGGCAAGAACATCGGCGATGACCTGGCCGAGGGCAAGCCAACCTTGCCCTTGATCCACGCCTTGCGCCATGGCAATCCTGATGAGACGCGCATCATCCGCGCCGCTATCGAGCAAGGGGGGCTGGAGCAGATCGCCGCCGTCACCCAGACTATTGAGTCCACCGGCGCGCTCGACTATACTGCTCATCTTGCTGCGAAAGAGGCTGATCAGGCTATAGCCTGTTTGAGTTTGTTGCCGGCCTCTCCAGCCAGGGAGTCAATGATCAACCTGGCCCGGTTCGCAGTCGAGCGTCGTTATTGATCCCGCCGCATTTATCGGGGTGTAGCTCAGACTGGTAGAGCGCTGCCTTCGGGAGGCAGAAGTCGCAGGTTCAAATCCTGTCACCCCGACCACTACTTCACTCTCAAGCATTGTCCCTTGCGGCTTCCTTTGCATTGGGAAGTTTCAATCTCCTTTTCTTCTGAGCGCTCATCATCGATAGTTATTTGTCGATAGTGAGTCTCTATCAGCGTATTTTTAGCAGGGCGCTTTCAGGAAAAAGCGTGTTGATTTGTGGCAATCGTTCCTCGGGTGGTAGAGTGCAAGGAAATTAGCTTATGGATGAAGAACGATGAAACGAATAGTCGCTATCAGTTGTTTGCTGGCCTTCGCCTTCAGTAGCGGAGCAATGGGTCGGGGCACTTACGAAGATGGAAAACGCGATGGGTATAACAAGGGCTACAATGCAGGCGTAAACCACGAAGCTGTTGAGAAGGAAAAAACTCGTCGCGCACGATTGAAGAAACTTGAGGATTGCTTGCGTAAAGCGGATTGGCCAGGAATGCCCAGTCGCAGCGAGTGTCAGGCGCTGTACGGGGAGTGAGATGGCTAACATCCTGTATTACGGCGACAACCTGGACATCCTGCGCCGCAAGGTCAAGGATGACTCTATCGACCTCTGCTATATCGACCCGCCGTTCAATAGCAAGCGCAATTATTTCCAAATCTATAACAACGTCGGCAAGGACGACCAGGCGCAGGCGCAAGCGTTCATCGACACCTGGACGTGGAATGAACTGGCGCTGGCCGGTTTTCAGGAAATCATCACCGGCTATGAAGGCCGGTACACCCAGCAAACCATCGAACTGCTGAAAGGTCTGCGGGCCGTCCTCAGCGATGGGGGACTGCTCGCTTACATCGTCAGCATGACGCAGCGGGTCAACGAAATTCAGCGCGTTCTTAAACCGACCGGAAGCTTTTACCTGCATTGTGATCCTACGGCTTCGCATTATTTAAAGTTGGTGCTGGATAGCGTGTTTTGCGCAAGGGGTGGGGATTATCTAAATGAGATTGTCTGGCCTAGAACAAACGCACATAACATGAAAACCAGGGGCTATATTCGCTCTAACGATATCCTATTTTTTTATGTGAAAGGTAAAGATTTTATTTGGAATCAGCCTTATACAAGTTACTCGCAAGCACAACTTAAACGTTATAAGCCAGATGAAAGCGGGCGACTTTATACAGGCCAAGATTTAACAATGTCTGGGAATAGCAACCGAAACTTTGTGTGGAGAGGAGTTAAGCCTCCTAAAAATCGTGGATGGGCTGTTTCTGAGGAACAGCTTGAAA
>CAZDVY010000160.1:0-5748 GCA_964508935.1 uncultured Candidatus Competibacteraceae bacterium
CCTGATCCAGCTTTTCCAGCAGTTGCGGGGTGACATCGCCGAAGCGGACGATGCGTTGGCCGTGATGGTCCCTGAGAAATTCCTCCGCTTCCGCCTGGGTCGCCAGCGGAACCAGTTCATGACCCATCGGGCCGAGCGTGTCCGAGCCGATCACGTACCAAGCGCTGCGGGCGTCGATCCGGGTCACGTTGTAATAGTCGGTGACGCCCATGGCGGCGATGTCCGCCTCGGTGTGATCCGGTGCGTATTTCGGCAGGTTCAACAAATACTTGAACAGATCTTTGGCTCCATCGAAATGATGGGCGCGACCGTCTTTGTAGAGGACCGTCGCGGTCCAGTCAGGGTAGAGCGCGGCGAACATGCCGCAGACCGGACAGGTGTCTTTAGCGCCGGGCGCGGGCAGTTGCAGGCCTTCGCTCCAGGCCGACGACAACAGGCTGAAGGTCAGCAGGAATACTACGAGCATTCCCCCCCTGCCAAGGGGGGGTGTCCCGAAGGGACGGGGGGGTCTTCTGCCCACGCGGTCAAACCACCCCGGCGCTTCGCGCCACCCCTCCTTAGCCAAGGAGGGGAACGGATGCCTAACGCCTTTCTGCAAATTCATTACCCATGTCCAGCATGGGCTTTCTTCTCCGCCCGCTTCTTGCGAATCATTGTGGTGTCGCCGGCCATACTTTGATAGGAAGCAGCCAGCGCGGCGGCAAAATCGCCCAGTTCACCACCTTTGTCCTTCATGGCGGCTTCAGCGTCGGCCCTGGAAGCGAAGGCGACCTTGCTTTGCGCGGTCATCACGCCCGGCAATTTAGAGCCGATCAGGTAGGTCGCTTCATCAACATTGATCAACGGTTTCGGCTCGGCTTTCGCGCCGAAATCGGCGGCGTAAATGGCTTTCGGCCCCCGGTCGAGATTGATCGCCAGACTGATTGCGGCGCAGTGAATGGAACAGGTGGGATCGACCAGATCGTCCTGGTAATGCACCAGATGACGACTGTGGTGGTATTGCTGGCGATCCATGCCGCAGTAGGGGCATTTCGGATACTTGGCGAGTTCGTTATCCAGCGGCTGGGGATCAGGCGCGGTCTTGGGGGTGAATTGCAGCGGCGTGCCGTCGTGTTCGCATTTTGCAGCGATAGCGGGTGAACTCAAGGCGGCGATGCTGGCGGTCGCGCCGGTGATGGCGAGAATGCGCAGAACCTGGCGGCGTTCGGTTTGAATGTGGTCGGTCATCGGTGCGACTTCGTAAGTTGTGGTTATCGAAATTGCTATCTTAAAATAAAAAACATGTGGCGTAATTGAGAATACTCAAAGCAGACCGCTGATCGCCTGGGCGAAGACTTCGGGTGTGGATTCGCCAATGATCCGGACGCGGACAATGCCTTGCCGGTCGATGAGATAGGTGACCGGCAGCCCCATCACCTGATAGCGGCGCATGACTTCACCCTGTCGGTCGAGCAGCATTTCGTAGGAAATGTCGATTGCCTCGACAAATTTTTGCACGGTTTCCGGCGACTGCATGACGTTGATGGCGAGAATGACCAGCCCCCGGTCGCGGTGTTGGCGATAAACCGGCTCCAGCGCCTGCATCTCGCTGTGGCAGTAGGGACACCAGTCCGCCCAGAAGCGCAGGGCCACTACCCGGCCCTGATACTGTTCCGGGAAGCGAATGCTGACGCCGTCCAGCCGCTCTAGGGTGAATGCAGGAGCGGGGGTGCCGTTTTTAATCGCGGGCAATTCCTGGCTACAGGCAGCCAGCAGGGCAAGCAGCAGGAAACAGGGAAGGAATCGCACATCAGTCATGAATAAACCTAATTGAGTAAAATCAAATGGGACCGCAGCATCAACACCGTCGCTACCGCATAAAACCATCCAAAACCGGCCAGCGCCAGCCCGGTCAACCACTGAATTTCACGCGGAATGACGGTTTGCAAGCTGGTCATTCGGCGAAAGGGGGCGATGAATCCGGCGCTCAATCCGGCGGCGGCGGCGGCGAACAGCGGAATGTACAGCGCATAGCCGACGTAATCATGGCCGGCTTTCAGCAGGCAAAACGGACAATGATGATTGGGGTTCTCATACACATACAGCGACAGGAAGGCGATGATGGCAGCGAGGGCAATGCCAAAAGTGAGCACGCTGCCGGCGGCGAACAACGGCCCCAGTCCCGGCCAGCGGCGAAACGCCAGCCCGACGATTAGCAGCCCTGCCGCCACGCCGTAAAACAGCACCATGGCCGGGCGCGCTGGCCATCCCGCCAGTTCCGCCGCGACGCCCTGGCTGTCGGCACTGAACAGCGAACCGCAGCAGGAGGTGATGACCTCCGGCTCCAGACCGAGAAAGAAAGCCGTTTGCGCCGCGCTTTCCAGCACGGTCAGCGGTGCAATCGCCATCAGCAGCAACCCATATTTCACCCGCACCAGCGGATAGTCATACCCCTGGTTGTCCACCCGGTTCAGTGACAACCACAGTGCCGCCAGAAAAAAGATTGTCATTTTCAGCAACAATGTCGGGAAACCGAAAGCGTTGATATTCAATACTCCGGTCGCGCACATCGCCCCAACGAACTGGCTGGACAGATTTTCGGCGGTGTGGACGAACAGCAGCAGCGACAACAATTCTGCGCCCAGGGCGAAGCCGAGCAGGGTGGAAATCAGATAGGTTTGCCGCTCCAGCCGCACCTGCAATTCACTGCCGCTGTAAATGTCCCAATGGCGCAAAATGCGCCAGGCAAAGCCGCCGGCCAGCAGCACCGCGCCGACGACACAGAGCGCGATGAGTTGCAGGGCGACAATGGCGGGAGTAATCAGCATGGCGAATCCGCAACGATCCGCCCATCCTGCAATTCGATGAGCCGGTTGACTGAAATCGCCTCGAACACCAGCGGATCGTGACTGCTGATGAACACGGTCCGGCCCTGCGCCGCCAGTGCGCCCAGCAGCGCCAGCACTTCGCGGGACCGGGCGCTGTCGAGATGCGCCGTCGGCTCGTCGGCGATGATCACCGTCGGATCATTGATCAGGGCGCGGGCCAGGGCAGTGCGCTGCGCTTCGCCGCCGGACAGCCATTCGACCTGACTGACGGCTTTTCCGCCCAGGCCGAATTGTTCCAGCAAGGCGCGGGCGGCACTGATTAATTCCCGATAGGGCCGACCCAGCGGATAGGCCGGCAACATGACGTTTTCCAGCACGGTCAGTCCGCGAATCAGATTGAATTGCTGAAAGACAAAGCCGAAAGTATGCCGTCGCACGTCGGTTAAAAACCGCTCCGGCAGGTTGGAGAGCAATCGCCCATCGAGGCTGATTCGCCCACTGGTGGGACGGGACAGTGCGCCGATCAAGGTGAGCAGCGTGGTTTTACCGGAACCGCTCGGCCCCTTGAAAACTGTCACGCCGCCGCGCTCCAGCGTCAGGTTAACTTCACAAAGCGCCCGGAATTCATTGGGCCGACCCTGATGGAAGGTCTTGCTAACCGCACTGAGTTCGATCACTAAAGCGTCGCCCGCATCCGTTCCAAACCTTCGGTCAACAACGTCCGCGAGCAGCCAAAATTCAAGCGCACAAAACCTTCGCCACCCGGCCCGAACGTCACCCCGTCATTCAACGCGACCCCTCCCTGTTGCAAAAAGAACGCATGAGGATTGCCGGAAATGCTGGCTTCCCGGCAGTCCAGCCAGGCCAGATAAGTCGCTTCCGGGACCGTCATACGGACGCCCGGCAGGTAACGGCTGACAAAATCCACCATAAAATCCCGATTGGCGGCCAGATAGCCCAGGAGTTCTTGCAGCCAGTCGTCGCCGTGTTGATAAGCCGCCTGTGCCGCGACCAGTCCGAGAATATTGACATCCGGGACGATGCCACGCAACGCCTGCTTGCAGCGCTGGCGCAATTCCGGGTTCTGGATAATGGCGAAACTGGCCCCCAGACCGGGGATGTTGAAGGTCTTGCTGGGAGCCATCAGTGTGATGCAGCGCCGGGCGATGTCCGGGTTCAGCGCGGCGAGGGGCGTATGCCGTCGCCCATCCAGCAACAGGTCGCAGTGAATCTCGTCGGAGCAGACGGTGAGATCATGACGTTCGCAGAGCGTGGCCAGTCGGGTCAGTTCTTCCACCGTAAACGCCCGACCGACCGGGTTATGCGGATGGCAGAGCATGAACAGCCGGGTGCGCGGACCTATCCTTGCGGTAAAGGCGGCATCGTCGAATGTGTAGTAAAGCCGCCCGTCGCGGCATTCTGCGGTCAATTCAGCCGTAACCAGGCGCCGCTCCTGATGGCCCGGCGCTGACAGGAAGGGTGGATAGACCGGCGTCTGCACCAGCACTTCGTCGCCCGGTTCGCCGATGGCCCGGCAGACGACGTTCAGCCCGCAGACCAGTCCCGGCAGATAAACGATCTGCTCCGGCGTCACCGTCCAGCGATAGCGATCGGCCATCCGGGCGCACAGCGTTTCAGTCAATGCATCCGGCGGCGCGCCATAACCGAATATGCCATGCGCAATGCGTTCGCGAAGAGCGGTTAAAACCGGCTCCGGGGCGGGAAAGTCCATATCTGCGACCCATAGCGGCAGGGCGCTGCCGTAACGCTGCCATTTCAGGCTGTCGGTATGGCGGCGGGCAGGGAGGGAATCAAAATCGTAAGGCATGGGGATGGGTTCAGTGCTTGGATGTGAGCTGGGCAGGTTAATGACCTCCAAAAAAATAATCCAGCTCCAGAGCGGTTTCATCGCCGGTAAGCCAAAACGGCTTAACAACATTCACGTCGGCAGCCCAGGGCGTTGCCCTGGGTGATCAAGGGGGTCCGAACGGTGATGATTAATTGCTGGCGTTAGCCGCCTGAGCAGCGGCAATGACCGCCGGGTCGATCTGGGAAGTAAATAGCGTCCACACCGGGGTCATGGCCTGACGCCACAATTCCTTTTCCTGATCGGTGAGTGTGATGATCTTGACATGGTCCTGATTGATGATGGCCTGCCGGTCCCGATCTGCCTGTTCAAGAGCCTGCGCCTTAACCTCATTGGTCACCTGCGCCAGGATCGTTTCCAGTTCGCGGCGAATGTCGGCGGGCAATCCCTCCCAGAAAGTCTTGTTGGCGATAACCATGTAGCCGAGGAAACTGTGCTGGGTCTCAGTCACATAGGTTTGCAGGGTCTGGAAACGCTGGGAATAGATATTGCTCCAGGCATTTTCCTGTCCCTCGACCAGTTCCCGGCGCAAGGCGTCGCGGACATCGGTGAATGGCAGTTTGACCGGGATAGCGCCCAATCGCTGATATTGCGTCTCGATGACTCTGGAAGGCTCAATGCGGATCGCTAGTTTCTGCAAATCCGCGGGGGTATGCAGCGGCCGGTTGGCGGAGATCACCCGCATTCCGTTGGGCCAGTAACCTAGTCCTTTAATGCCCTTGCCGTCCAGCGAGCGCAACAGGCGTTGACCGGTCTCACTGTTCTGGAAGCGTTCGACGGCAGACAGATCGCTGAACAGAAAAGGTAGGTCATAGACTTGCAAGGCTTTGGTGACGATGCTGAATTTGGACAGAGATGGCGCTGCAAGCTGCACGTCATTATTGAGCAGGGCACTGAAAACTTTATCATCATCGTAGAGTTGGGCGTTGGGAAAGACCTCGACTTTTACTTTCCCGGCCAGTTTTTCTTCAGTCAGTTGCTTGAAACGATGGGCACCGATGCCTTTAGGCGTCTGCTCGGCGACGACATGGGAGAAGCGAATCAGAATCGGTTCTGCCGCAATCGCGGTCAGGG
>CAZDVY010000161.1:0-5731 GCA_964508935.1 uncultured Candidatus Competibacteraceae bacterium
GCGTTGTACGCCCACCGTGAACCGGATGAAGTGCGAATCGGGCTGGGCTGGCCGGAATGCGACACGGAAGGGCGCTGGCTGGAGGCGCAATTTGGTCATCTCAGCGTGGTTTCGCTGTATCTGCCTTCCGGCTCTTCCAGCCCGGAGCGGCAGGCGGTGAAATTCGATTTTATGGCGCGACTGGCCGAACCGCTGCGGGCGATGCGAGCCAGCGGGCGTGACTATATTCTGTGCGGCGACTGGAATATCGCGCATAAGGAAATCGACCTGAAAAACTGGCGGGCCAATCAGAATTATTCGGGTTTTCTGCCGGAAGAGCGGGCCTGGCTGGATGAGTTATTCGGCCCGCTGGGCTGGGTGGACGCCTTCCGGGTGGTGAATCCCGAATCCGATCAATACACCTGGTGGTCGCATCGCGGCCAAGCCTGGGCCAAAAATGTCGGTTGGCGGATTGATTATCAGATCATCACGCCGGGACTGGCGGATAAAGTGCGCGCCGCCGCCATTTACCGGGAGCAGCGCTTTTCCGACCATGCGCCCCTGATCATGGACTACGACCATGCCTTCTGATGCCCGCCACCGCTCCACCCGCGACATCCTGCGCATCTTCTTCAGCGGGCGGATGTTGACCGCACTGCTGATGGGTTTTTCCTCCGGCCTGCCACTGCTTTTGGCCACCGGCTCGGTGCTGCAAGCCTGGCTGAAAGAGGCCGGGGTGGATTTGGGCACGATTGGCCTGTTCGCCCTGGTCGGCCTGCCGTACACCCTGAAATTTCTCTGGGCGCCGCTGCTGGATCGTTTTACCCCGCTATCCGGGATGGGTCGGCGGCGCGGCTGGCTGCTGCTGATCCAGGTGACGCTGATTGCGGCCATCGCCAGTCTGGGGCTGACCGATCCGACGCAAAGCCTGCCGCTGGTGACGCTGGCGGCGTTTCTGACCGCATTCTTCTCCGCCTCCCAGGATATCGTCATCGACGCTTACCGCCGTGAGTCGCTGGCCGACGATGAGCAGGGTCTGGGCGCATCGCTGTATGTCAACGGCTACCGCATCGGCATGTTGCTGTCCTCCGGCGGCGGGTTGATCCTGGCCGATTTCATCCCGTTCCAGGCGGTGTACTGGGTGATGGCGGCGGCCATGCTGCCCGGCCTGATCACCACCCTTCTCTGTGTGGAACCGTTAGTCGCCGCCGGTTCGCCCCGGACGCTGCGTGAAGCGGTGGTGCAACCTTTCGCTGAGTATTTTTCCCGTCAGGATGCGGTGCTGATCCTGCTGTTTGTGCTGCTGTACAAGGTTGGCGAGATGATGGCCAGCCAGATGACCACGCCGTTCTATCTGGACTTGGAGTTCACCAAGACCGAGATCGGCACCGTGGTCAAGCTGTTTGGTTTCTGGGCGACGGTGATCGGCGGACTGCTCGGTGGGGTGCTGATCCTGCGAATGGGTCTGTACCGCTCGCTGTGGACCTTCGGCGTGTTGCAGGCCATCGGCCTGATCGGCTTCGTCATTCTCGCCCGGCTCGGCCACAGTCTGCCCGGCCTCGCGCTGGCCGTTTCCAGTGAAAACCTGTTCAGCGGTATGGCGACCACCGCCTACGTTGCGTTCATGGCCACGCTGACCAACCGTAAATTCACCGCCACCCAGTACGCCCTGTTGAGCAGTCTGATGGGTATTCCGCGAGTCATCGTCAACACCCCGACCGGCTATCTGGCTGAATGGCTGGGCTGGGAAGGTTTCTTCCTGTTCTGCATGGCCGCTACTGTGCCGGGCCTGTGGCTATTGACCCGGTTTCGGGCATGGATGGAATCGGGGCAGGACCTGTCGGGCAGCGAACCGGCGACGAATACCGGCAAGGTCTGAAGCGCTGGCGATTCAGGGCGGATTCATGGCGACGATTTTAGATTGAGCGTGATCTTTAGCAGATCCCACGCAATCAGGAGAGACCCATGAAGAAAAGCCTGCTGTTCGGAATGGCCGGACTGGTCATGGCGTTTGGCATACAGACGCAAGCGGAAGCCATGCAATGGAACACCGTGCGTCCGGGCGCCACATTCCGCTCGTTCAACCTGCGCGTCGCAGCGCCGGAAGCCTGCCGCGACGCCTGTTTCAATAACCGCTATTGCCGCTCCTGGACTTACGTCAAACCCTATACCCTGTATGGTTCACGGCCACGCTGTCTGCTCAAGGACGCAGTCACGCCGCCTCGGCGTGATCGCTGCTGCGTATCCGGGGTCATACCACCGCGCTATCGCTACTAAAGCCTCCCTGCGCTCTCATGCCGTTGAGGCATGGGAGCGAACGATTATGTCAGCGCCAACGTGGCGATCATCACCCCAGCGTCCTCCGGGCAAACGCGCAGGGTGAAGCCCATCGCCCGGCATAATTCCAACATCGGCTCGTTCTCCCGCAGGATTTCCCCGTAAATCTCCCGCAGACCCTGATCACGGGCGTAACCGATCAGCCGGCGCAACAACAGGCTGCTCAGACCGATGCCGGTTGCTTCCTGCAGCAGAATGATAGCGAACTCGGCGCGCTGCCGATTCGGCTCGCTGATCAACCGCGCCACGCCGCACCCCTCCGGCGCTTTGTTTGGGCGCTGTCGGAGCGCCACCAGCGCCATTTCCTGGTCGTAATCAATCTGCGTCAGCCGGGCCGCCTCAGCGTCGGTCAACTCCTTGACGATATGCATGAAGCGCATCCGCACCTCTTCACGTGACAAGCGGGCGAAACCGGCGATAAAAGCGGGAGCGTCTTCCGGACGCACCGGGCGGATTTGCAGAGTGGAGCCGTCCGGCAAGGGCAGAGTTTCTTCCAGTTCACGCGGATAGGGACACGCCAACGGCTTTAGCCTCCAATACAGGAATCAAGGCCGCCGCCGACGCGGTTCAAACATGCTCGTGTAAACCGCACTCGCGCTTGAGGCCAAAGAACCGGGTATCTTCCGGGTTCATACCGTCCACCAGTCGGCGGGTGGTATGTACATCGCCGATGGAAACATAACCCTGCTCCCACAGCGGATGATAGGGCAGCGCATGTTTGCTCAGATAGCGGTAGATATCGCGGTCGGTCCAGTCGATGATCGGGTGGATTTTACAACGACCATTGCGCAACAGCAGCACGTCGAGATGCTGGCGGCTCTTGGCCTGCTGCCGCCGCAGCCCGGAAATCCAGGCTCCCGCGCCGAGATCGCGCAACGCCCGCTGCATCGGCTCGACCTTGTTCAAATGGTTGTAGCGCTCCAAGCCATCCAAACCCTGTTCCCAGAGTTTGCCATAACGGGCTTCCTGCCAGGCCGCGCTGAGCGGAGCGCGATAGATGCGGAGGTTCAGGGACAGCCGTTCGGATAATTCGTCGATAAACTGGTAAGTTTCCGGGAACAAATAGCCGGTATCGATCAGCACGACTGGAATATTCGGACACTGTTGAGTGACCAGGTGCAGACAGACCGCTGATTGAGCGCCAAAACTGGAGGTCATGACGATCCGCCCGGAAAAGCTCTCCAACGCCCACGCCACCCGCTTTTCGGCGCTCTGCGTTTCCAGTTCGCGGTTCATGGCGTCCAACTCGAACTCGGGCGGCTCGGCGCTGGGTTGAAAAAGGGTCTGCTCCTGGGGCCGGGTCATCGCGAAGTTTCCTTGTTGTTCTGGCGAGTGATTAGGAAATATATGGCCTGAATACCTGACTATCTTTTTATAAATTAGCAGCCCGTTGATAAATCCAAAAGGAATGAATATCTATATGTTTATTTCCCTTTGATATTAAAATGGCGTAATGATCCCATCTACTTTGCCTACCCGGTCCACATTCAAAGCAACGAAGCCTCTTCCGTTAGCAGTCAGCCTGCGTGCTGCCCGGCTGATTTATTCCGGCCTGGCGCTGTTCGACGGACTCGATCTGAAACTGGCAGGCGGCAGTGTTACCGGTTTGCTCGGTCCCAGCGGGATTGGCAAGAGCAGTCTGCTGCGGTTGCTGGCCGGGCTAACATCCCCCGGGATCAGCGGCGAACTGCGCGGCGGCGATGGTCAATCGCTCAGTGGACGGGTCGCCTATATGGCGCAACAGGATTTATTACTGCCCTGGCTGAACGTGCTGGATAACATCACTCTCGGCCACCGGTTGCGGGGTGAAAAGGTGGATCAGCAGCAGGCGCTCGATTTATTGGAACAAGTTGGTTTGGCCGATGCTGCTTTTACCCGACCCGACACATTATCCGGCGGGATGCGGCAGCGGGCAGCGCTGGCCCGTACTCTGATGGAAGACCGTCCGGTGGTGTTGATGGACGAGCCGTTTTCCGGCCTGGACGCCCTGACCCGACTACGCTTGCAAGCCTTGTCTGCTCAATTGCTGGCCGGGCGAACCGTGTTGTTGGTCACTCACGACCCGCTAGAGGCGTTGCGCATGGGGGATCATATTCTGATCATGAACGGTCGCCCAGCGACGTTATCCGCGCTTCCTGATTTGCCGGGCGTCCCACCGCGCGACCCCGGCGATCCGGCGGTGCAGGACGCCTACCGGATGATCCTGCGCTTACTGGAGGCCGTGTGAGCAGAGTAGGACGCATCTTGCTGACGATGGGCGGCTTGCTGCTGGTCTGGCAACTGATCGTCACGCTCGGTGAACCGCCACCCTACTTATTGCCCGATCCATGGGCGGTCATGGCCCGGCTCTGGCGGGACAGTCGCTTGCTCCTTAACCATGCTGGCGTTACCGCGCTGGAGATTATCCTCGGGATGCTGCTGGGAACGCTGCTCGGTTGTGTCAGCGCGCTAGCCTTGGGTTACTCACGGCGGGCGCGGCGCTGGTTGTTACCGGTGTTGATCGCTTCCCAGGCCATTCCGGTATTCGCCATTGCTCCACTGTTAGTCTTGTGGCTGGGCTACGGTCTGGCGTCGAAAATTGCTATGGCGACGCTGATCATCTATTTTCCCGTCACCGCCAATTTCTACGACGGTCTGCGCCACACCCCGCGTGGCTGGCTGGATTTGGCGCGGGTCATGGCCCCGACAGGCCGGCGCTGGGCGGTGTTGCGGCATATCGTCATACCCGCCGCCCTCCCGGCGCTCGGTTCGGGGTTGCGAGTCGCTGCTGCTGTGGCGCCGATTGGCGCCGTTCTCGGCGAATGGGTTGGCTCCAGCGCCGGGCTGGGCTACCTGATGCTTCATGCTAATAGTCGAATGCAGATTGATTTATTATTTGCTGCGCTCTTGATGCTGGCCGCGCTGGCCGTCGGCCTTTATTTTACAGTAGACGCCAGTTTCAAACGGTTATTGCCCTGGCATTCCCCCAATCCGGAAAATTCCGACATCGACTGAACGGAGTAAGCTGTGATTCTTTCAAAAAAAACCTTCAGCACTATTCTGTTGCTCCTGATGACCCTGGCGATGGCCTGGGCCGGCGAACCGCCTAAGACCGACCCGCAGAAACTGACAGTCATGCTTGACTGGTTCGTGAATCCTGATCACGCGGCGCTGGTCGTCGCTCAGGAAAAAGGTTTTTTCACCGCACAAGGTCTGCATGTTGAACTGCAAACCCCGGCGGATCCGAACGATCCCCCCAAACTGGCCGCCGCCGGCAAGGTCGATCTGGCTATCAGCTACCAGCCGCAGGTGCATATCCATGTCAACGCGGGCCTGCCAATCAAACGCATCGGTACACTGGTCGCCACGCCATTGAATTCACTGGTGGTGCTGAAAAACGGGCCGATCAAGACCCTGGCCGATCTCAAGGGCCGCA
>CAZDVY010000162.1:0-3684 GCA_964508935.1 uncultured Candidatus Competibacteraceae bacterium
CGCTGGTGTCATGGCCTGCTGTACGGGCTGGGATTGAGCGAAACAGAACTGCGCGGTGTTTTGTCCGAGGAAAGCTGGGAATTTTTGGATGATGTCACGGACATCGCCCAAATTGGTTTCGACGCGGATGAAACCGGCGAGACCGATGAAACCGCCTATGCCGAAGTGGTCGAATATTTGCGGGTCGGTCTGTTGATGATTCAGCAGGATATTCAGCAGGCTGCCGCGCCGTCTCTACCCCGTTTGCACTAACCTGGAATCTTCGCCGATGCGTGCTCGCGCCATTCCCGCCGCTGTTTTTGCCCGCCGTCGCCGGGCGCTGATGGAGCGCATGGGGCCAAATTCGGTCGCGCTATTGCCCGCTGCGCCGTCCATGCCCCGCAATCGGGATGTTCACTATCCCTACCGTCAGGACAGCGATTTTTATTACCTGACCGGCTTTCCGGAACCGGAAGCGCTGGCCGTGCTGATTCCTGGCGCTGAACAGGAGTTTCTCCTGTTCTGCCGCGAGCGCGACCCGCAAATG
This sequence comes from uncultured Candidatus Competibacteraceae bacterium, assembly GCA_964508935.1. Lineage (GTDB taxonomy): Bacteria > Pseudomonadota > Gammaproteobacteria > Competibacterales > Competibacteraceae > UBA2383. The sequence continues at coordinate 527 of CAZDVY010000162.1, forward strand.
GAAATCTGGCATGGCCGCCGTGCCGGTCCACAAGGTGCGGTGGAGCGCTATGGCGCTGATAACGCCCATTCCATGACGGAACTGGATAAGATTCTGCTGCCCTTGCTGGAAAATCGGGAACGGGTGTTTTACGCCATGGGCTGCCGCCCGGATTTCGACCAGCAGGTGATGGTCTGGATCAATCAGACCCGCGCCAAAGCACGGACGGGCGTACATGCGCCGGCAACCTTTATCGCGCTGGAGCATCTCTTGCACCCGATGCGCCTGCGCAAGGAACCTGAAGAAATCGCTGTGATGCGCGAATCGGCCCGGATCGCTTGCGAAGCCCACCGCCGGGCGATGCAGACTTGTCAGCCAGGGATGATGGAATACCAGATCGAGGCCGAAATTTTCCACACCTTCCTGAGCAACGGCGCGGGCTGGTCTTATCCGGCCATTGTCGCTGGCGGCGATAACAGTTGCATCCTGCATTACACGGAAAACAATGCGGAACTGCGGGACGGCGATGTGCTGCTGATCGACGCCGGCGCGGAAGTGGACGGCTACGCTTCCGACATCACCCGCACCTTTCCGGTCAATGGCCGCTTTTCCGGCGAGCAACGGGCGATTTATGAACTGGTGTTGGCGGCGCAGCAAGCGGCGATTGACCAGGTGCGGCCCGGTCGGCATTTCAATGAACCACATGACGCGGCGGTTCGCGCGCTGACTGAAGGACTGGTCGCGCTCGGTCTGTTGCAGGGCGATGTGGACGAATTGATCAAGGCGGAACAGCACAAGGCGTTCTACATGCACCGCACCGGCCACTGGCTGGGCATGGACGTGCATGATGTCGGCGATTACAAAACCGGCGAGGACTGGCGGGTGTTTGAACCGGGCATGGTGACGACCATTGAACCCGGCCTGTACATTCCGGCGGGTGGCAAGATCGTCGACGCCGGCTGGGCGCGGCTGGGCATTCCGCTTGAAACCGAGATTGATGAATGCTGGCAGCGGATCGGCGTCCGCATCGAAGACGACGTGCTGGTTACGGACGGAGAACCGGAAGTGCTGACTGCCGCCGCGCCCAAGGCGGTTGGCGATGTCGAGGCTTTGATGCGGCGCTGAAACCAAAGATCAACCACTCGTCACTTACCATGATTCAAACAGATTATGACCTTGTGATCATCGGCGGCGGCCTGGTCGGCGCCAGTCTGGCCTGTGCGCTGGACGGTCTGGGGCTGCGCATCGGACTGGTCGAAGCAGCACCGCTGACGGTCAGTGCGCATCCCGGCTACGATGACCGCACGCTGGCCCTGGCCCAGGGGACGCGGCGCATTTTCCAGACGCTGGGTCTTTGGGAAGCGCTGGCCGCGACAGCGGCACCGATTCAGCGCATTCATATTTCCGAACGCGGCAGTCCGGGGTTCGCCCATCTGAACGCCCGCGAGGAGGGCGTGGAGGCGCTGGGCTATGTGGTCGAGGCGCGGCAGGTGGGCGCGGCGCTGTTGACGAAATTGCCGAACCTGCGTGGTGTAGAATTACTCTGTCCGGCCCGGCTGGAAACAGTGGCTATTGAACCGGAAGCGGTCCGTGTCGCCCTCCGCTGCGGCGATAACCGCACGGTTCAACTGCACAGCCGATTATTGGTCGCCGCCGATGGCGCACAATCGTCGGTGCGGGAACAACTGGGCGTCGCCGCCCTGCGCTGGGACTATGGCCAACAGGCGGTCATCGCCAACGTCACCCCGACGCTGCCTCATGAAAATACCGCCTACGAGCGCTTTACCCAGGACGGGCCAATCGCGTTGCTGCCAATGAGCGAGAACCGGTGCGCGGTCGTTTGCACAGTGAATGCTGTCGACACAGCGGCGGTCATGGCGCTGGACGACGCCAGATTCATAGCCTTGCTGCAAGAGCGTTTCGGCGACCGGCTCGGCCCATTTCAGCGGGTCGGTCGCCGACAAGCCTATCCCTTGTTCCTGCTGAAAGCCCGCGAACATGCCCGTCACCGGGTCGCCATTATCGGTAACGCCGCGCACACCCTGCATCCCATCGCTGGCCAGGGCTTCAATCTCGGCATCCGCGACGCGGCGGCGCTGGCGGAAGTGGTGGCCGAAGCGTGGCGTGGCGGCGAGGACTTCGGCGATTTGACCGTTCTTCAGCGTTACGCTGACTGGCGGCGCTGGGATCAGCGGCGAACCATCGCTTTCACCGACGCCCTGAATCGACTCTTCGCCAATCCGCTGGAGCCGGTGCGCATCGCCCGTGCGCTGGGCTTGCTGGCGTTCGATGGGTTGCCGCCGCTCAAGCACGAGTTCGCCCGGCAGACCATGGGACTGTACGGGCGGTTGCCGAAACTGGCGCGGGGGCTGGCGCTGACGGCGTGAACCGAGGTTTCGCATGAACTACAGCAAAACCGATTACGACCTCATTATCGCTGGCGGCGGCATGGTGGGCGCGGCGCTGGCCGGCGCATTGGGCGCGGCGGATTTACGCATCGCCCTGCTGGAAGGCGCGTTGCCAGACCGCATCCGTCCGACGGTAGAACCCGATATTCGGGTATCCGCGATCCACCGCGCCTCGCAACGCATTTTCGCCGCCATTGGCGCTTGGGACGGGATGACGGCGTGGCGGGTCAGTCCGTTCCGGGATATGCGGGTCTGGGACGCGGCGGGTTTCGGGCAGATTCATTTCGACAGCGCCGACCTTGGCGAACCCCTGCTGGGCTGGATCATTGAAAATCGGGTCATTCAGTACGCCCTGCTGGAACGGGCGCGGCAATTATCGGCGGTTGCACTGCTCTGCCCGGCGACGCTGGACACGGCGCAGCCGCTGGCGGAGAACGGCTGGCGGGTGCAGTTGAGTGATGGCCGCGAATTGACCACCCGGCTGCTGGTGGGCGCGGATGGCGCGCAGTCGAAAGTTCGGGACTTGGCCGACATCGCTGCCAGCGGCTGGAATTACGATCAAAAGGCGGTAGTCGGCCATGTCCGCACAGCGGAACCGCATCAGGAAACCGCCTGGCAGCGCTTCCTGCCGACCGGGCCGTTGGCCTTTCTGCCGCTGCACGACGGGCGTTGCTCCATCGTCTGGTCCACGACGCCGGAGCAGGCCGAGGCGCTGCTGGCTTTGAATGAATCCGCCTTCGCCGAGGCGCTGGCGGATGCCTTCGACCGGCG
>CAZDVY010000162.1:3784-5662 GCA_964508935.1 uncultured Candidatus Competibacteraceae bacterium
TGTTGATGCTGGGCGTGATGGACGGTTTCAAACGACTCTTCGGCAATCCGCTGCTGCCGGTGCGCCTGCTGCGTAACGTCGGCTTGAATCTGACCGATACCGTCGGGCCGCTCAAGAATCTCATTGCCCGCCGGGCGATGGGGCTGGAAGGGGATTTGCCACGGTTGGCGCGGGCGGCGAGCTGAAGTGACCGAATCCACCGTCATCCTCGTTCAAGACCTCAGCAAGCATTACGGGCCGGTGCGGGCCGTAGACGGAATCAGTTTTACCGTCGCTCGCGGCGCGACCTGCGCCCTGCTGGGCGGCAACGGCGCTGGCAAGACCACGACCATCGCCATGCTGTTGGGCTTGCTGCTGCCGACGAGCGGTCAGATTGATATTCTCGGCGAAGCCGTGCCGCGCCACCGTCAGCGGGTGCTGCCGCGCATGAATTTCTCCTCGCCCTATGTCGATCTGCCGCAACGGTTGACCGTGGTGGAAAACCTGACCGTTTACGCCCGGCTGTACGGGGTGCGCCGCGTCGCTGAACGATTAGCCGTATTGGGCCGGGATTTGGACATTGCCGCCTTTTTCCAGCGTCCTTACGGCAGCCTGTCCGCCGGTCAGAAAACCCGCGTGGCGCTGGCCAAGGCGTTGTTGAACGAGCCAGAAATCCTGCTGCTGGACGAGCCGACCGCTTCACTTGATCCCGACACCGCCGACCGGATGCGCGGCATTCTGACCGACTACCAGCGGCGCAGCGGCGCGACCCTGTTGCTGGCCTCGCACAATATGAGTGAAGTCGAACGGCTGTGTGATCAAGTGATCATGTTGCGGGCCGGCCAAATCGTCGCGACGGGCGCGCCGCGTGAACTGATTCACCGCTACGGGCGCAAGGATATGGAAGAAGTGTTTCTCGACATCGCCCGGGGAATCCAAAGCGGCGAGGTTCTGGAATGAACGGCATTTCTCTGTATCGCATTGGCGCGTTGGCGCTGCGCTATCTCTACCTGCTGCGCAGTTCGCGGATTCGCATTATCGAGCTGGCCTATTGGCCGACGGTGCAAATGATCCTGTGGGGCTTTATCACCCAGTATTTGATGACCCACAGCAGCGTGTTGCATCAGGCGGCGGGCTTATTGCTATCGGGTGTCTTACTGTGGGATGTGCTGTTTCGCAGCCAGTTGGGGCTGTCCGTGGTGTTCTTTGAGGAAATGCACGCGCGCAATCTGGCGCAGTTGCTGATCAGCCCGCTGCAACCGATTGAGCTGATCATCGCGCTGATGTCGATCAGTCTGGTGCGCACTTTGATCGGTGTGGGCATTGCCGTGCTGCTGGCGATTCCGTTTTATGGCTTCAACCTGTTCACGCTGGGGCCGCCGTTGATCGGCTTTTTTCTCAACCTGCTGCTGATGGGCTGGGCGATTGGCTTGCTGGTATCGGCGCTGGTGTTGCGCTACGGCATGGGCGCCGAGAGCATTGCCTGGGCGGCAATTTTTGCGCTGGCTCCTCTCTGCGGCATTTATTATCCCGTCGCCACCTTGCCTGGCTGGCTGCAACCGCTGGCCTGGATACTGCCGGCCAGTTACGTGTTTGAGGGGATGCGGGCGGTGTTGCTGGATCATCAGTTCCGGCTGGATTATCTGCTCTACGCCCTGTTGTTCAACATCGTCTATCTTGGCCTGGGTATTGGCGTGTTCCTGGCCACGATCCACAAGGCGCGGGAACGGGGATCGCTGTTGCAGTCGGGGGAATAGTCCTCATCCGAGCAGCGCCACCGCCTTGATCTGCGCCCACATCGGTTTGCCGGGCGCTACGTCAAGTTGATCCAGAGAACGGCGGGTGATGCGGGCGATGATGGGCGTCCCGCCGGCGTCCAGCCGGACCAGCACATGCGCC
>CAZDVY010000163.1:0-5627 GCA_964508935.1 uncultured Candidatus Competibacteraceae bacterium
CGACGGTGTCGGTCGTGCGCAGCTTCACCAGGCTGGAGCGCATCAAGGTGCGGGCTGTCATGAAAAACCTCCTGATTGAAGGAAATGCCACAACAGTATAGGAAGGAAGCTTTAGAGACCGCGTAAAATTGTTGTAAACGCCGGCCTCAGAGTACGCGACGCTGAACCTGCTACACTTCGCCGAAAATTCAAGGAACTGACGCCATGTCGCAAGAACCCGGAACCTTCTCCCCTGATAGCTTCTCGGAACCCCGTCGATTCCCCTGTGCGCAATGCGGCGCTTCACTCGAATATGCGCCCGGCGCCGAGGTTCTCCGTTGCAGTCATTGCGGTCATGAGAATTCTATCGTCGCTACTCACGCGCCGATGGTGGAGCAGGATTTCCGACAGACGCTGCGTGAACTGACGAACGCCGTTGCCACCCGTGAAAGCATCGCGATTCATTGCGAGTCCTGCGGTGCTTCCTACAGCTTCGACGCCGCTGCTCACGCCGGGGAATGTCCGTTTTGCGGCGCGCCAGTCGTGGCGAAAACCGAACAACATCGCGAGTTGCTGCCCCAAGCCCTGCTCCCGTTCACGATCACCCGCGACCAGGCCCGTTCAACGTTCCGCCAATGGCTTGGCAGCCTGTGGTTCGCGCCCGGCAAGCTCAAAGACTATGCCCGCAATGACGCCCGCCTGACCGGCATGTATGTCCCCTACTGGACCTATGACGCCGACACGGCCACCCGCTACCAAGGTGAACGCGGCGATAACTATCAGGTTCAGGAAACCTACCAGGCGATGGAAAACGGCAAGGTCGTCACGCGCACCCGCATCGTCACCAAAATTCGCTGGCGACCGGCGTCCGGGCAGGTCTCCCGGTTCTTCGATGACGTGCTGGTGCTGGCCAGTCGCTCATTGCCACGGGAGATTACCGAACGACTGGAGCCTTGGGATTTGGCGAATCTGACGCCTTATCAGGAAGCGTATTTGAGCGGTTTCCGCAGCGAGATGTATCAGGTCGAGCTGGAACAGGGCTTCGAACGCGCCCGGGAAATCATGGCGATCACCATCTGCCGGGATATCGAGCGCGACATCGGCGGTGACCATCAGCGCATCCACGCGATGGATACCCGCTATGGCGAAATCCGTTTCAAGCACATCCTGCTGCCGATCTGGATGTCAGTGTTCCGCTTCCGGGACAAGATTTACCGCTTTGTAGTAAATGGCCGCACTGGCGAAGTGCAGGGCGAGCGACCCTACAGCCCGTGGAAAATCGCCTTCGCCATTCTGCTGGCCGCGCTGGTCATTGGCGGCGGCCTCGCAATCTGGCAGCACTATCAATAGAGATCTCACCCGGAGCGACGAAGCCACTCCACGAACGCCGCTGCTGGCCGGCCTACTCCATTCCTCCGGACTTGCGTTGATTTAGCCGACACGCTCGAATTTCGCTGATTCGGTATCGGCAGCCGTAGCGACGCTCAATTCCAAAAAATACGCCAGCAACGCCAGCAGGCCGACGCCAACCGCCCATCCGCCGATTTGCCAGGCCCAGATCGAGGGAATGCCGAATAACCAGGTCGTCGGCGCGTCGGGATCACCGAACAGGGTATTGCCGATGACCGCGCCGGGACCTGCGGCGATCAACAGCCATAACCCAATCAGGCTGACAATGGGCCATACCCAGCGGCGCTTGCGCTCCGGCAACGCCGTCCGTTCCGCCAGCCAGCGATGACATTCTATCTTGCGCTCGGCGTCATCATGGGTTAAAGCCGATATCACAATGGCAGCTCCGAAATTGGCCAGCAGACCCCAGGCGGCGGCATGAATGGTCAGCGGCCAACGACCCCAGCCGGTGATGCCGAACCAGCGCAATCCCGCCGCTTCGGTCAATGTGACGGCGACCAGCCCCAGCAACAGGCCCGTCGTAACGCCCTGCCGGGTCAGAAACGGCCAATAACAAACCGCCGTCAGCGCTGGAACCATTTGCAGACCATAGGACACCGCCAACCCGCCCAGCAACGCCAGCGCCTCGCCAGACGCACTGGCGACCAACAGCGCCAAGATCACGATACCCACCACGCCCATGCGTCCGATGAATTTCAGTGTGTGGTCGTCGGCGCCGGGCCACAGGAAGCGCTGAAACACATCCCAGGCGATCATGCCGCCCGCTGTCGCCATATAACAGGAAGCCGTCGATTCCATAGCCGCCAGCGCTGCAATGGCCAGTAACCCGACCAGCCACGGCGCGGCCTGGCCCAGCAGATTGATTAACTGCGGCGTCAGCAAGTCGCGCCCGCCTGGCCGGTCGAGCAGATCTTGATGTTGCAGTTCTTCGACCATCACCGGATGGACCAGATCGGGATGGGCGTTCATGAACGCCCGGTCCGCGCCGAGAAAATGCCCGCCGACGCCCTGAATGGCGGTGAATGCGATCAGGATCAGCCCGATCACAAAAGCGGAAGCCCAAACCTGCTGGGCGGCGAATGCCGGGCGGCGGCTGGCCAGCGCCAGCATCGAGAAAGCTGGTGATGCCTGAATGCCCATCAGGCCGATCAGATAGGTGAGCACCATGGTCCCGGTCCACGCTCCGCCAATAGCTTGCGAGCCGTCGTGCACCCACTGGATCGCGCCGGGAATCGCCAGATAGTGACTGTAGCCGTCGGGGGTCCGACGAGGATCATCCTGGGCCAGGGCGATCACCCCGGCGATCAGCCGATCCCATCCGCCGATATAATGAAGCGTCAACAGGCCGATGGCGACGATGCCCGCCGCCAGCAACAGCATTTGCAACGCGCCCACCCAGGCCACGGTGCGCAATCCGCCTGAGGCAACGTAACTGACGACGACGCTGGCCAGCACCCACATGCCAAATTCCACACCCAGCAACCCATCGGTCAGGACATTGAATAAAAATCCGGCGGCGCGCAGTTGCAAGCCGAGATAGGGAACCGAGAAAAACAGCGCCACACCCACCACCAGCAACCGCAGCAGGTCAGAACGGAAATACCAGGCCAGCATGGCCCCCGGCGTGGTGAAGCCATAACGCCGGCTCAACAACCATTGCCGCTTGAGAAACAGGATGCCTGCGAGCGGGATGGTCAGCGCATAGAACGAAGCGTAGGCGTATTGCCAGCCTTCCGTGTAGGTCAGACCGGGATGGCCGATGAACGTCCAGCCGGAGAAACAAACGGCTGTCGCCGCTAGCGTGAACAGCGTCGGCGACAGCTTGCCCCCGGCCAGAAAAAAGTCCGCCGCCGTATGCGCCCGTCGGGCGCCGATTACGCCCCAGACGATGCAGTAAGCCCAGTACAGGATCATGCTGCCGAAGATCCAGGCGATTTTCGGGGTCAGGGCGGACGCTTCGGTCATAGGTTTTCAACGTATAAGGTTCAGTCAGAAATAGGTGTGCAGTCCCAGGCTGAATTCGGCAACACCCTGCCAGTAGCGCCCGTCCATGCGCAACGACAAATTCCGCTTCAACGCCAGGTTCTGCGTGATCACTGCTCGCAGCCCGGCGTCCTGTTCGCCGCTCCGGTAATCCAGCCAGGTCGCGCTGGCCAGCGCTTTCCACTCAGCGGTCGGTTGCAACAATGCCCCGACGGTCAGGCTCGGCCCGGCGCGGTGATCGTCAGCCAAATCCGCGCCGTAATCCAGTTCCAGCCCCGGCCACCCAAACCACACGGTCCGCCACGGCCAGGTTGTTTCCGCCGCCAGTCCCAACCCGCCGCTGAGATTGAAAGCCACGCGATTCGGCTCATCCGCATGGGGAATCGGCGCCCAGCCGGCGTGAATGCGCCAGGTCGGACGCAGCGTCAGCGCATTCAATGGCGACAGCGAGGTGATGTCGAGCACGGTCAACCGATCCAGCGCCAGTCCGTCGCGCTCTGGGTAATGGCGCACCGCGATGCTCAACAGCTCAATCTGGGCGTCCGGAGTGTAACCGGTGTCGGGTTCCAGCAGATCGTGAACACCGGCCCGTGCGGTCCATTCCACGAATGCCGCCCCGTCCCGCTGGCCCAACCCGAAGCCCAGTCGTTGTGAGGCATGGCCGGTTTCCGGGCGGGTGGCGAAGGGTTCGATGGACACTGGCGCGGCGGAAACGGCGATGGTCTGACGGGCGGTCAACAGACGATGCGCGCCGGCGTCCGGCGACGGCTCGACGCCCTTTTCGCTTCGACTGGCCCGTTGATGCTGGCGTTGATCCAGCGCCAGTTCCAGCAGCAGGGCTTGTCGTTCTGGAGCCAGTTGGGCCAATTCCGGCGCGGCAGCCAGACTGGGATCTTGCCACAACCGCCGCGCCAGCGATTGTTCACTGGCGGTCAATGCGGGGTAACGGCGCTGGATAGCCGTACCACGCGCTGGCCGAGCGACCGCTTCGCCGACCAGCCCCGGCTGTTCGACCATCTGGCGGATCGTGTCCGCTGGCAGCGTCCACAATGTAAAAGCATCGCTCAACCGCAAGTCGGGATCGGCGACTTCCAGCAGGGTCAGCAATTGCCAGGCGCAGTTCTCCCGGAAAAAGTAGTAGTCAAATTCGATGCTGCGCAATTCCCAAACATGCTCGATGAGCCGTTGCAGTTGCGGTGGACGAAGATTCAGCCGGTATTCCCAGAGATCGCGGCTTTCCAGATCGCTGTAGGCGCGCACCAGTTTGTAGTAAGGCTGGATGTCGAAGCGACCCTTGAATCCGCCAGCGACGCCGTCTACAGCGTACATGAAGACATTGCTGTCGGAATCGTCAGCGGCGTAGTTGATGGCGTAGGCCAACAGCCGGGTTTGCTCGTTCTGGCCGCGCTGATCAAGGCGCAGCAAGGTGTGGCCAAACAGCGAGGCGGGATTGTTGAGATAGGCCGAGGCGAAGATCAGGGTGGCCGTTTCGGCGTTCAGTTCCCGGAACCAGTGCTGGAAACGTTCACAGGTCCGCGGAGGCAAGCGACGGTCATCAAAGTCCAGCTCCACCTTCAACCAGCGGTAACGGGCGACGAAGGCGCACTGGGCCGGTTGAGGATCGCCGCCGACTGTCTCGTCGGTGAAGAAGGCGCGCAGCGTCGCGGCCAGTTCAGCACGGGGATCAGTTTTACCGATCGGGGAGAGGAAAAAGCGCGGATCGTCGGCGTCGCTGACCACATCTTCGCCGTTAGCGACGGGCCGGTAATGCAGCAACGCTTGCCACTCGCGCCGCGCCGCCAGGTCAGCGGTGTCAGCGCGGGTTAATAATTCGGTCAGATAAGCGGAATCTGCAAAGGCGTTCATGGTCGGAAACAATGTTCCCAACAGCAGAACGCCGATGAGAGAAAGAACTGGAATAATCAGTTCAACGCCAGCCGTTGACCAAAGCGGGGGTCCGCCTGCATTGCCCGGTTCAACGTCGTCAGCATTTCGGCGGCAGTGGTCTGGTCGCTGGGGAACAGCACAGTAAATTTTGCTTGGGTAAACGTGAAAAATTCCGGCTGACGCGCTGCTTCGACACCGAGCAGGGTCGCCAGTGAGGCCAGATATTCGCCCTGGCCGGCGGACATATCCTGCTTAATCCGGTCCAGATTGACGTTGGCGAACTCGGCGACTTGCTGCTGGCGGTTCATGAACGTCGTACTGCCGGAACCACCCGCGCTGGAGGCGGAACTGGGGTCGGTGACGACCGT
>CAZDVY010000164.1:0-5483 GCA_964508935.1 uncultured Candidatus Competibacteraceae bacterium
CCGCAATCACCACGATCAATAACGCCAATCCGTCCTGCCACATATCAGCCGCCTCCCAGAGCCAGTGCGACCCGATAGGTCACAAAGGCCGCGACATAGGCCAGCGTTATCAGATAAACGAACATGAACGCCGGCCAGCGCCAGGAGTTAGTTTCCCGGCGGGCAGCGGCCAGGGTCGCCAGACATTGCGGAGCGAACACATACCAGGCCAGCAACGCCAGCGCTGTCGCCAGCGTCCAGTCGTGCGCCAGCGTCGCCGTCAGCGCCTCGGTCACGGCGCCTTCATCGCCGCTCAGGGCGTACACCGTACCGAGCGCCGCGACCGCTACTTCCCGCGCCGCCAATCCCGGCACCAGGGCGATGGCGATCTGCCAGTTGAAGCCAATCGGCGCCAGCAGTGGTTCCAGCCCGCGCCCGATCATCCCGGCAAAGCTGTAATAAATTGCTGGCTCTGTCGCGCCAGCCGGCGGCGCGGGAAAGGTCGAGAGAAACCACAACACGATCAACACACTCAAAATGACCGTGCCGATCCTTCGCAGAAAAATCCTGGCGCGATCCAGCAGGCCCAGCAGCACGTTGGTCGGATTCGGCCATTTGTAGCTGGGCAGTTCCATCAACAACGGCTGCCGACCGCCGCGCAACAGGGTCAGCCGCAACACGCCCGCCGCGATCAGCGCGCCGACGATGCCGACAGCGTACAACCCGAACATGACCAGCCCTTGCAAGCCGATTCCGCCCCACACCGTCGTATTGGGAATAAACGCGGCGATCAGCAGGACATAGACCGGCAGCCGCGCCGAACAGGTCATCAGCGGGGCGATCAGAATAGTGGTCAACCGATCCAGCGGATGGGAAATGGCGCGGGTAGCCATAATGCCGGGCACGGCACAGGCAAAGCTGGACAGTAACGGGATAAAGGCGCGACCGTTCAGGCCAACCCCGCTCATCAGCCGATCCATGAGAAACGCGGCGCGGGTCATGTAGCCAAAATCTTCCAACAGCAGGATAAACAGGAACAAAATCAGAATTTGCGGCAGAAAGATCACTACCCCGCCGATGCCGGCGATGATCCCGTCCACCACCAGGCTCTTGAGCAGGCTGTCTTCCATGTGTTCGGCAAGCCACTGTTGCAAGCTGACCATGCCGCCGTCGATCCAGTCCATGGGCGCTTCCGCCCAACTGAACACCGCCTGGAACATCAGGAACAGAATACCGAGCAGAATCAGCGGGCCCACCACTGGATGCAGCACCACCCGATCCAGTTGCCGGGTTAACCGTTCCGGCGCAGCTTCCTGAATAACCGCTTCCCGCAGCAGGCGCTCGACTTCCTGGTGATAGGCGCGAATCGCGTCCGGCGAGGGCTCCTGCCAATCCTCGGTAGTGGCGGTTCCCGTGATCGCCGGAGTCTGATTCAGCAGCGCATCGATCTCGCCGAGCAGGTCCTGCACGCCGTTTTTGCGCATCGCTACGGTGGTCACGACCGGAATCCCTAGTTGCCTGGACAGCGTTTCAATGCTGATCTGGCAACCGCGCTTTTCGGCAATGTCCATCATGTTGAGCGCCAGAATCAGCGGGCGGCCCAACTGGCGCAGTTCCAGCAACAGCCGCAGATGCTGGCCCAGATTGGTGGCGTCGGTCACGCAGACCACGGCATCCGGCAACCCTTCCTGCGCCTGCCGCCCCAGCACCACATCGCGGGTAATCGCCTCGTCGGGACTGCGGGCGCGCAGGCTGTAACTACCGGGCAGGTCAAGCAGTTCGACGGTATGACCGACCGGTGTCCGCAACCGCCCGCTTTTCCGCTCGACGGTCACGCCGGGGTAGTTGGCGGTCTTTTGCCGCCCGCCGGTCAGGGTATTGAACAGCGTGGTCTTGCCGCAGTTGGGTGGTCCGACCAGCGCAATCTGCACCCTGCGGGCGTTCTCTGCGGTCAGAACTCCGGTGGTCATGAGGGGTCGCGCTCCTGGTTGGAAACCGAAGTTGCGCCCACTGCCGGGTCGAGCAGTGGCCCGACCAACACCGCGCTGGCTTCGCAGCGTCGCAACGCCACGGTCATCGTCTGGTTGATCCGCACCGCCAGCGGGTCGCGTCGCCAAAAGCCGTGGTGCAGCACTTCAACGCATGCGCCCTCGACAAAACCCATTTCCAGCAGGCCACGCTCGACATCGCGATCACTGACGCTGCTGCCGCTTACCGTCAAGATGCGGCCTACACTGCCGGGCCGCATCAGGCTGAGGGGCTGGATGAACCCCAGACCGACCGCTTGACCTAACGCAAATGCCCGGCGTTCCAGATCGGTATAAGCATTCATTCAGGCGCCCTCTTCGATAGTCTGGGTCTGGCCCAGCGCCCACTGTATTTCCCCACCCGCCCGCTTCAGTTCAAGAAGCTGGTTTAACACGCGGATTACCGTGTCTTGATCCAGTGTTTGGCTCATGTTCATGCCCCTTTTGTTGCAAAGTAAACCGGATGTCGACGGCTGATCATCAAAATCGTCACTTATTAAATACATTAAAACATGGGCAGCCGCTTTCACGCACTGGAAGTAGCATAATATAAACGAGAATAATTCTCAAATAAAATTTAAGTTATTATTTTAATTTATTATAATTTATAAGTTAACCGGGTACCGATGGCTGTTCAGTTCGGGGCATTGTGCGGAAGCCTCAATTGGTTCTTGCCGTCGATCACCGGTTTTTTGACGCGGTTCGAACATGGAAAAACGTTTGGATCACCAACGTCATGGATTCCACGGGCCTGGTTGCCTATATAATGGTGCGTTCATCCCGCTTACCGGAGTCTGTCCACATGCCTGAAATCAATGAGTTATTGCAAGGTTTTCAACGCTTCCGCGTCAAAAGCTTTGAACCCAACCGGGAAATCTTCAACCGGTTGGCCATGCAGGGGCAAACGCCCTCCACCCTGCTGATCGGTTGCAGCGACTCGCGCGTCGACCCCGCCATCCTGACCGACTCTGCGCCTGGCGACTTGTTCGTCGTGCGCAACGTCGCCAACTTGATTCCTCCTTATGAAACCGGTGGCCGCTATCATGGCACCAGCGCTGCTGTCGAATTCGCCGTCTGCAATTTACAAGTGCGCAACATCATTGTGCTCGGCCATTCGCACTGCGGCGGTATCACCGCACTCTTGGATGGCTATGGTGAGAATGATGAAGGTGAAGGGTATATCGCGCCCTGGGTCCGTATTGCCGCGCCCGCCCGCGATGAAGTCCTCCGGCGCTGGCCAAACGCCAGTCGTGAGTTCAAACAACGCGCCTGTGAACGAGCGGGTGTTCGCGCGTCTCTGACCAATCTCATGACGTTCCCGTTTATCCGGCAACGGGTCGAGGACAGCGTTCTAAATCTGTACGGTTGGTACTACGATCTGGAAAACGGCGAACTGATGCAGTACGACGCTGAAAAGGATCGATTTTACGACCTGTATTTCGGCCCCATGCCTGAATAAGGCACCTCATCGGCAGATACGCCCTGAACCCGCAAGCTGCCCGGTTGAACATTAATCTCCTTCCAGACGGACTTTCGCATGAATACGACCTCCGCGCCGCCGATCCGCCGCGCTCTGCTCAGTGTTTCCGACAAAACCGGCGTCGTCGATTTCGCCCGCGCCCTGCATGATTTGGGCGTGGAACTGCTCTCCACTGGTGGCACCGCCAAGCTGCTGATGGAACATGGCATCCCGGTGATTGAAGTCGCCGATTACACCGGCTTTCCCGAAATGATGGACGGCCGGCTCAAGACCCTGCATCCCCGCATTCATGGCGGCCTGCTGGGCCGGCGTGGCCAAGATGACGCGGCGATGATGAAACATGGCATCCCGCCTATCGACCTGCTGGTGGTGAACCTCTATCCCTTTGAAGCCACCGTCGCCAAGCCCGACTGTACGCTGGCGCGCGCCATTGAAAATATTGATATTGGCGGACCGACCATGCTGCGGGCGGCGGCCAAGAATCATGCAGCGGTCACGGTGGTGGTGGACGCTGGCGACTATACGCGGGTGCTGGAGGAAATGCGCACCCAGAACGGCGCAGTCAGCGACGCCACCCGTTTTGATCTGGCGGTGAAAGTGTTCGAACACACCGCCCGCTATGACGGCGCGATTGCCAACTATCTCGGCTCCATCCAGGCTGAGGGCGGGCGCGACCCATTCCCGCGCACCTACAGCGTGCAATTCCAGAAAACCCAGGACATGCGCTACGGCGAAAATCCCCATCAGGGCGCGGCGTTTTATGTGGAACCGCAACCGGCGGAAGCCTGCATCGCCACCGCCCGCCAGTTGCAGGGCAAGGAGCTGTCCTACAACAACGTCGCCGACACGGACGCGGCGCTGGAATGCGTCAAGAGCTTCACCGCGCCGGCCTGCGTCATTGTCAAGCACGCCAATCCCTGCGGCGTGGCAGTCGGTTCAACCCTCCTCGAAGCCTATGACCGCGCCTATCAGGCCGATCCGACTTCGGCGTTTGGCGGGATCATCGCCTTCAATCAGCCGCTGGACGCAGCGACCGCCAAGGCCATTATCGACCGCCAGTTTGTCGAAGTGATCATCGCCCCGGACGTTGCGCCGGACGCGCTGGCGGCGACCGCCAGCAAGCAGAACGTGCGGGTGCTGGCCTCGGGTTATTGGAGCAGTGAGCGGGCGCCAGGCTGGGATTACAAGCGCGTCACCGGCGGCTTGCTGGTGCAGGACCGGGATTTAGGCCAGGTCGCCGAGGCGGATTTGAAAGTCGTGACTCAGCGCCAGCCTACCCCGCAAGAACTGGCGGATTTGCTGTTCACTTGGCAGGTGGTGAAATTCGTCAAGTCCAACGCGATTGTCTATGGCCGGGACGGCATGATTCTCGGCGTCGGCGCGGGGCAAATGAGCCGGGTCTTCTCCGCCCGGATTGCCGCGATGAAGGCTGAAGAGGCGAAACTGGATTTGCGCGGCGCGGCCTTGGGTTCCGACGCCTTTTTCCCGTTCCGTGATGGCCTTGATTTAGCAGCGGAATTGGGAATTACCGCCGTCATTCAGCCGGGCGGTTCGATGCGCGACAGCGAAGTGATCGCCGCTGCTGATGAGCATAATATGACCATGGTCTTTACCGGAATGCGGCATTTTAGGCATTGAGACGACACACCTTCAGAGAAGGTTAGCCTGTTCAATCTGTTGAAATGGGCGACGAATGGACCTTCATGCCCATTTCAACAACATCCAGACGGTGATTACCGCTGATCTAAACCAAGCAAGATGGGAGAAAAACGCTATGAGCACCTACGACACTGACTTTTATCAATGGACACAGCAACAGGCTGAGTTATTACGACAAGGCGCGTTGTCAGCGCTGGATGTGGAACATCTGATTGAGGAAATCGAAACGATGGGAAGAAGCCAGCGCGATGCGACAGGAAGTCATTTAGTGATTGTAATGATGCACCTGTTGAAATGGAAATATCAGCCAGAACGACGCGGGAGTAGCTGGTATGATA
>CAZDVY010000165.1:0-5465 GCA_964508935.1 uncultured Candidatus Competibacteraceae bacterium
TCGCGGCCAGCACCGCATCATGATGACGCACGCCCATATCCACCACTTCAGCGCCCGTCCGCTCCCACATGCGCCGAATGAGTTGGTGCGCAGCGGCAGACGTTTCCGCCAGTGGAGTCAGAATCACCCGTCGCCGCTGGAACAGCGTGGCGAAGGATGCTTCGACGCCACTCTTCTCAGTGCCTGCGATAGGATGGCCGGGAACGAAGTGGGGCGGGATATAGCCATAGACGCGCTCGACATCGGCCACCACGCTGCCTTTGGCGCTGCCGGCGTCGGTCAACACGGCCTCGACGGCTAGATGAGGAACGATGACGCGCAACACCGTCTCCATCGCCCCCAGCGGCACCGCAACCATCACCACATCCGCGCCAGCCACCGCCTGCGTCAGATCGGTATGGTAACGGTCGATCACCCCCAGACGCACTGCCGCTCGCAAATTATTTTCACCGCGCCCACCGCCGACTACTTCGCCGACTTCATCCGCCGCCCGCAAGGCGCGGGCCAGCGAACCGCCAATCAGCCCGACGCCGATGATGCACAACCGCCGGATTAAAGGTTGCATCGTTGCCATATCAGCCCTTGAGTACGTCGCCCAGCGCCGCGATGCAACGGGCGTTTTCCGCTTCCGTACCGATGCTGATGCGCAGATAGTCAGGCAATCCGTAGTTGTCCACCGGACGAACGATAACGCCGCGCTTGAGCAGTTCCAGAAAGACCTCGCGCCCGGACCGCCCCACGTCCACGCACAGGAAATTGCCGACCGAAGGGAGCCAGCGTAAAGACCACTGGCGACAAGCGTCCTGCCATTGTTTCATTCCCGCCTGATTCAGCGCCCGGCTCTGCTCCAAATGGTCGGTATCATCCAGCGCTGCCGCTGCTGCGACCAGCGCAAGGCTGTTGACATTGAAGGGCTGGCGGACCCGGTTCAACAGATCAGCGACCTGGGGATGGGAAACGGCGTAACCGACCCGCAATCCCGCCAGTCCATACGCTTTGGAAAAGGTGCGAGTGACGATGAGATTGGGGAATCGGTCAATCCAGCGCAAGGCATTGGGACAATCCGCTTCCGGTTCAACATATTCGCCATACGCTTCGTCCACCACGACGATGACCTGCTCAGGCACGGACGCCAGAAACGCTTCCAGCTCCGCTGTTTTCAGCCAAGTGCCGGTCGGATTGTTGGGATTGGCGATGAAGACGACCCGGGTGCGGCCATTGACCAGCGCCAGCATCGCCGCCGGATCGTGGCCACGCGGCATCGGGTGATCGGCGGGATACGCCTTGGCGACGCGGGCCATCGCGCCAATCGCCTGGGTGACGATGGGATAAACGGCGAAAGCGTGTTCGGCAAACACTGCTTCATATTTCGGGGTCAGGAACGCCCGTGCGACCAGCTCCAGTACGTCATTGGAACCATTGCCCAGGGTCAGCATCGCCATCGACAGGCCCAACTTGGCCGACAGGGCGGATTTGAGTTCAAAGCCGTTGCCATCGGGATAACGGGCCAGCCCACTCAACGCCTCGCGCACAGCGGCGAGCGCCCGGGGGCTGGGGCCAAGCGGATTCTCATTGGACGCCAGCTTTACGATATCGCTCAGACCGTATTCCCGGCGCAACTCGCTTTCCGGCTTGCCAGGTTGATAGGGCTGCAGGATACGGACGCCAGGAGCGGCGAGGGAGAGGAAATCGCAGGCCATGGTGGAGAGGTTCCTTTGAACAAGCGGATACGTTAAAACAACCCTAGCAGAAAATCCCGGCGTTCTGTAGATACCGTCCTGATAGTCAATGGATAGAAGCTCAATCGGTTGGGCAGTGGAGGATTGATGGTTACGGCAGTGAGGATCGTGGCGATTTCAGCGTCCTCGTGATCATGGAAAACTTACAGGACCGAACTTTTCGAGCATGACATTCAATCTGCTCCCGCCAACAGATCAATGCCAAGCGTGATGTCGCGCATTAAGCGGCGTTGTTCAACGCCTTACGCAAAGCTCGTAAACTGGCCGCCGCGCCGGAAGCCAGTTTATAGTCCACGAAGCGGGTGACGTTCGTGTCAGTAGGATTGATTTCCACGGTAGGAACGCCCATCTGGCTGGCCTGTACGACCGGCCCGGCGATATAGGGAAAGACGCTGGTGGTGCCGATGCTGAACACCAGATCAAAGCCCTGATCGAGTTCCCGATAAAGATGCTGAATCGCCCCGGATGGCAGCACCTCGCCAAACAACACCACCCGTGGCCGGACCAGCGCATGACAGCGCGGGCAGGATGGCGGCATCTCCAGTTCGCTGTAGTCCGGCACCGTCACTGCATAATCGCAACGGGTGCAGAATACATCGTGAATGTCACCGTGCATCTCAATCAGATTGCGGCTGCCGGCGTCGCGATGAAACCCGTCAATATTCTGGGTCAGCACACAAACTTCAAAACAGTCCTGCCACTCGGCGATGATGGCGTGCGCGTCATTGAACCGCGCTCCCCGGCAGGCGTTTTCAATCTGATGAAGATATTTCCAGGTAATAGCCGGATTTGCTTCCAGCATGGACCCGGACAGCGCGGTTTCAATCGAGAAGTTTTCCTCAGTCGCCTGGTTGTTGTACAAGCCGCCGATACCGCGATAGGTCGGCAAACCGGAGTCAGCGGAAATGCCAGCGCCGGTGATGAACAGCAACCGGCGGGTGCGGCGCAGGATGTCGACAATGCAGGCCACAGTGGCCGGATCAGGAGGATTGAGCATGACAAAACCTCACAGCGTAGGTGGCGGAGGGACTGGCTCACGCCGCCAGCAGGTTGTACAGGGCCTCAAATTCCCGACTGAGCTTGTGCCGGGGATCGAGGTGAATCATCGGCAGCGCCTGAGCGTGGGATTCACGGATTTTAATCGACGCCGACAGGAAGGCCTCCAACATTGGCAATCCTTCAGCGCGTAATTCCTCAACCATCCGCACCGGCAAATTGGCGCGGGCCTGATAGTGATTGACCACGATGCCTTCCACGCGCAGGCTGCGATTGTGATCGGATTGAATTTCACGGACGCTGTCCATCAGCGTGTACAAGGCGCGGCGCGAGAAATCATCGCAGTCGAAGGGAATCAAGCAGGTGTCAGCGGCGATCAGCGCCGAACGGGTAAAGAAATTCAGCGCCGGCGGCGTGTCGATGAAGATCTCGTCAAAATCCTTCAACGTTTCCAGCGCCTCGCGCAGCTTGTACATCTTGTAGCGCGATTCCAGCTTGACCTGAAGATCTTCCAGGCGGGGATCGGACGGCAATACGCCGAGATGGGGAAAGCGGGTCGGCACAACATAATCGACCGGTTTGGCGCCAAAGACCTTATAGGCCAGAATATCGTCGAAAAAGTGGGCCAGGGTTTTCTTCTGCTCCTCCAGCGCCGGACCAAGTAGATAGCGGGAGGCGTTGGCTTGCGGATCCAGATCGACCAGCAAAGTCCGGCGACCCCGCGCGGCGCTGATGGCGGCCAAATTACAGGCGATGGTGGATTTGCCCACTCCCCCTTTCTGATTGAAGACGACTCGGCGCATGGCGGTTTTCCACGGTTTTGTTAGGGTTTGATCAAGTGTAGTCAAGCCAGGGAAAGGCGTCGAGAGAAGCGGCGCACAATGACCCATCATGGTTTTAACGGGCCTGAACCAAAAACCAGGCGAAACTGATATAGAATCATTTCATTTACGACTTTCCCGGTGACAGCATGGCTTCATCCACTTTTTCCGGCGATGGGACTGAAATCATCGTCGCAGCTTCCCCATACCGATTGCGGGTTCAGTTCGAGGCGATTGAATTGCGGGTAGTCGCCGGCGCGGACGCCGGGCTGGAAATGAGCCTCGGTCTGCCCAACGTGCGGATCGGCACCTCGCCTGACAACGATCTGGTGTTAACCGACCGGGCTGTTTCGCGGCGGCATGCCGAAATCCGCATGACCCCGAATGGCTTGTTGCTGCGCGATCTCGGCTCCACCAACGGCACGTTCATCAATGATGTGCGCATCACTGAAGCCTATATTCCGCCTGATGCCGAATGCCGGTTGGGTTATTCGAACCTATTGATCCGCCAGCGCACCGAAGAACGGAAAGTCGCCGTGCCGCGTCAGGATCATTTGGGCGAACTGGTAGGATCGAGCGAACGGATGCGGGAATTATACGGTCTGATTCGGGCAGTAGCCCCGACCCCGACCACCGTTCACCTGCATGGCGAATCCGGCTCCGGCAAGGAACTGGTCGCCCGCACCCTGCACACCTTTTCGGGGCGGTCAGGACCGTTCATGGTGTTCGACGCCTCGGTCGCCGATGCGGAGATGGTGCGCAACGATTTGTTTGGCCACATCAAAGGCGCGTTCACGGGGGCGACCGGTTCGCGCGAGGGCGCATTCCGCCAGGCCCATACCGGCACCCTGTTCATCGATGAAATTGGCGAATTGCCGCTGGATTTGCAGCCGCGCCTGCTGCGGGTGCTGGAAACCCGCGAGGTCACGCCCATCGGTTCCGATAAATCGAGCCGGGTGGACGTGCGGGTGATCACCGCCACCCACCGGGATCTGGCGGCCATGGTGCGCACTGGCGCTTTCCGCGCCGATCTGTTCTATCGCCTGTCAGTGGTGCCGATTGAATTGCCGTCGCTGCGGGAAATTCGTGAGGATATTCCGTTGATTGCCCGACATTTGTGTCAGCAGTTGCAATTGAATGACCGGATTTCGGCGGCGGCCATGGCGGCGTTGCAAAGCTATCCCTGGCCCGGCAATGTGCGGGAGTTGCGCAACGTGCTGGAACGGGCCGCGGTGATGTGTGGCGACCGGGAAATTCACCCCGAAGACTTGCGGTTGCCCAAGGTCGCGCTGGCGCCGGCGCCGGCGTTTCCGGTCGCCGCGCCCCTCCCATCGCCCGTGCCATCGCCCGTGCCTGCTGAACCGGTATCGATTCCCAAACCCGGCGGAGCGGATGCTCGCACTCATCTCAAGGAGATGGAGCGGCAGATGATTGTCGAGGCGATGGAGCGGAACCGGCATAACAAAGCGGCGGTTGCCCGGGAGCTCGGTATTCCGCTATCGACGCTGAAACGTCGTATCAAGGAATACCAGATTGGCGATGAGGAGTGAGTAATTCCACACTGCGTCTTCCTGGAACGCTCCAATAATTAAGAACAAGATTGATTGCCGAACCTACATGCTTTTCACCAGCGCCATCTTTGCATTCTTCTATTTACCCATGGTCTTCGCGGGTTTTTTCGCCTTGGGGCATTACTCAGAGCGTGGCGCTGCGGCATGGCTTTTCTTGGCGTCGACCGCGTTCTATGGCTATTGGATGCCGGAATTTACTTTGTTACTATTGATTTCTATCGGCTGGAATTTTTGGGTAGGAATCAGAATAGGGAGCAATCTACAACAGGTTGGTGAATATACAAGAAGAGAAGAGAAGAGAAGAGAAGAGAAGAGAAGAGAAGAATTGCGCGACGCTG
>CAZDVY010000166.1:0-5461 GCA_964508935.1 uncultured Candidatus Competibacteraceae bacterium
GGTCCATCTATCATCACCGCAAATCGCGCGGCGCCGTGCCGGCCCAGTTCCACGAGAGCACCCTGGTTGAAGTGCTGTGGACGATTGTGCCGATGGCCATTCTGATCGCCATGGCGGTTCCCGCAACCAAAACCCTGATCCGCATGGCGGATGCGCGGGATGCGGAACTGACCATCAAAGTGACCGGCTACCAATGGCGCTGGCATTACGACTACCTGGATGAAGGGGTCGGGTTCTTCAGCACCCTCGCCACGCCGCAGGCGCAAATTCATAACCATGAGCATAAGCACGAGCACTATCTGCTGGAAGTGGACCGGCGGCTGGTGCTGCCCGTCGGCCAGAAAATCCGTATTCTGACCACCGCTGCCGACGTCATTCATTCCTGGTGGGTGCCGGCGCTGGGCTGGAAACGCGACGCCATTCCCGGCTTCATCAATGAATCCTGGACACAGATTGACCAGCCCGGCGTCTATCGCGGTCAGTGCGCGGAACTGTGCGGCAAGGATCACGCCTTCATGCCTATCGTCGTCGAAGCGTTGCCCGAAGCCGAATTTCAGGCATGGTTGACGAAGATGAAGACCGCCAGCCCGACCGCCGCCAGCGCGCACGGGCAAACCGCCAGCCTGTAGACTAAAACCCGAAGCTTGCCAATGAACACCGCCTACTCCTCGTCATCTCTGGAACACGCCGAACACGCCGGTCCACCGGGTGGTCTGGGCCGCTGGTTGTTCACTACCAACCACAAAGATATCGGCACCCTGTACCTGCTGTTCTCGCTGGCGATGTTCTTCGTCGGCGGGGCCATGGCGTTGCTGATTCGCGCCGAGCTGTTCATGCCGGGGCTGCAAATCGTCGATCCACATTTTTTTAATCAGCTCACCACCCTGCACGCATTGGCGATGATCTTCGGGGCGGTGATGCCCGCTTTTGTTGGGCTGGCCAACTGGCTGGTGCCGATGATGATTGGCGCTCCGGATATGGCGTTGCCACGCATGAATAATTGGTCATTCTGGATCATGCCGTTTGCCTTCACCTTGCTGCTGTCCACCCTGTTTATGCCCGGCGGCGGACCCGCCGGCGGTTGGACGCTCTATCCGCCCCTGGTGTTGCAAACCGGCGAGGCTTTCCCGTTCGTGATCCTGGCCATCCACATGATGGGTGTCTCCTCGATCATGGGCGCAATCAACGTCATCGCCACCATTCTCAATATGCGGGCGCCGGGCATGACCCTGATGAAAATGCCGCTGTTCGTGTGGACCTGGCTGATTACCGCGTTCCTGTTGATTGCAGTAATGCCGGTGCTGGCCGGGGCAGTCACCATGCTGCTGACCGACAAATATTTCGGCACCAGCTTTTTCAACGCCGGCGGCGGTGGCGACCCGGTGATGTTCCAGCATATTTTCTGGTTCTTCGGTCATCCCGAGGTCTACATCATGATTTTGCCGGCGTTCGGCATCATCTCACAGATCATCCCGACCTTCGCCCGCAAGCCGCTGTTTGGCTACAGCTCGATGGTCTACGCCACTGCCTCCATCGCATTTCTGTCGTTCATCGTCTGGGCGCATCACATGTTCACCGTGGGCATGCCGCTGACCGGCGAATTGTTCTTCATGTACAGCACCATGCTGATCGCCGTGCCGACCGGGGTGAAGGTGTTTAACTGGGTGGCGACCATGTGGCGGGGCGCGATGACTTTTGAGACGCCGATGCTGTTCGCCATCGCTTTCGTGATTCTGTTCACCATCGGCGGCTTTTCCGGGCTGATGCTGGCTATCGCACCCGCCGATTTCCAGTATCACGACACCTATTTCGTGGTCGCCCATTTCCACTATGTGCTGGTGCCGGGCGCGGTGTTTTCGATCATGGCGGCAGTGTATTACTGGCTGCCGAAGTGGACCGGACATCAGGTCAACGAAAAACTGGGCCGGCTGCATTTCTGGCTGTCGGTGATCGGGGTGAACGTCCTGTTCTTCCCGCAACACTTCCTGGGACTGGCCGGGATGCCGCGCCGCATCCCGGATTACGCCCTGCAATTCACCGAGTTCAACATGATTTCCACGCTCGGCGCGTTCCTGTTCGGGTTTTCGCAACTGCTCTTCCTTTACAATGTCGTTCAGACCATTCGCGGCGGTGAGCCGGCTACTGACCAAGTATGGGAAGGGGCCAAAGGTCTGGAGTGGACGGTGCCTTCGCCGGCGCCGTATCACACCTTCCAGACCGCCCCACGGGTGGATTGACCTGAAACCGAGCGTCCGGCTGCGGACGCGCAACCGAGGAGCAACTGTCATGGCGAATGAAGGCTATCACGAACCGATCAATGAATTGTCCGACGCGACGCGAGACATGCATCGGGCGATCATTTCGCTCATGGAGGAACTGGAAGCCGTGGATTGGTATAACCAGCGGGTGGATGCCTGCAAAGATCCGGCATTGAAGGCGATCCTGGCGCATAACCGCGATGAGGAAAAAGAGCACGCGGCGATGGTGCTGGAATGGATTCGCCGCAAAGACCCGGCTTTCGATCACGAACTGCGGGATTATCTGTTTACCGAAAAGTCCATCGCCCACGAGTAGGGCAAAGGCCAGTCATCGTGGATCATCCACCGTCATCACTTCCCACGGCCTCGGAGAGCGCATCGCTCCAGCAGGCCCATCGTCGCTTGCTGCGCCGGTTGCTGTTGGTCACAGTCGCCATGTTCGGTTTCGGCTTTGCGCTGGTCCCGCTGTATGACGTGTTCTGCGCAATCACCGGCCTGAACGGCAAGACAGCGGGGCAGGCCGCGACCGTGGAGCCGATGGCGGTGGATGAAACCCGGCTGGTGACCGTGGAGTTTGTCGCCAGCCTGAATGTGAATGCGCCCTGGGAATTCGCCCCGCAGGTCACCCGGATGGTGGTTCATCCCGGCCAGTACTACCAGACGCAGTTCCACGCCCGCAACCTGACCGGCCAGCCCCTGGTCGGTCAGGCGATTCCCAGCGTCGCACCGGGCCTGGCAGCGCAGCATTTCCAGAAAATCGAATGTTTCTGCTTTGTCCAGCAGCCGTTTCAGCCGGGGGAGGCGCGAAACATGCCGGTCACATTCCGCATCGATCCGGCGCTGCCGCCAGAAGTGCGCACCGTCACGCTGTCCTACACCTTTTTCAAACGGGATGGCGTTTAGCGTCCTTTTCCACCTAACATCCTGTTGGCAATCGAATTATTGATGGAAACGAGGGGGAGTTGCTATTACCAACACCTGTTGGAGGTCATGATGTTTATGAAACAACCATGGGTTATTGACGACGCTAATTGGCCGAAACTTCAGCCAAATCAACCGCTCCCAGGTAAAAGTCACCGAGAGATTTTTACACCAAACGCTGAATCAGCAGGAAATATGAGAAGTCCGATGGCGCGATTAAGGCGTGTCTGGTTTTCGGTGAATCTGGTCGCCTGTTTGGTCTTGGCGCTGGCCAGCGGCGATGTGGCGCTCGCCCAGGCTAAACGTCCGGGCGCTCAACCCCTGGCAGTCATCGAATTGGGCAAACTGCCACAAGCGCCGCTCTACTGGCACTTGGATACTTACCCGACCCGCGCCGCAGCCGATGCCGTCAAGGGCGTGCGAGGTACGGTGGTGGAGGTCTTCGACCGCGTGTGGCTGTTGACCTTGGCCGAAGCGGAATGGCGGCCCGCTGGCGGCGACCGCGTCGCCATCATCGGCCCACTCCCGCTCGGGGCGAGCGGCGCGAACATGACCGTGACCTACTTGCACGCGGCAACGCCACCCGGTTTTCAAACCGATGTCCACCAGCTTGCCGGAGCCGAGGCGCTGTACCTTCTTTCGGGCGAGGTGTGCGTCGAGACACCCCAAGGCAAACGGGTTGGTCACGCGGGCGGCGAACCGCTCCTGATCGCAGGCGGCCAGCCGATGCAACTCACCAGCATCGGCGCCGAGACCCGCCGCTCCATCGTACTCGTGCTGCACGACTCGGCCCAACCCTGGAAGATTCCCGCCAGCGGCTGGACGCCCAAAGGATTGTGCGCCGGGAACTGAGTCGTGGACCTAAGCAACCCGGGAGAGACGGCGCGATGATCGACGCCAAATACGTCCATACCAATCTGATCGCCGACGACTGGCGGGCGTTGAGCGACTTTTACCAGCAACTCTTCGGTTGCGTCCCCGTCCCGCCGGAACGCGACTTTCGGGGCGAACAACTGGAAGCCGGCACCGGTATTCCTGGCGCTCATCTGCGTGGCGTCCATCTACGCTTGCCCGGTTACGGAGCGGCTGGCCCCACGCTGGAGATTTTCAGTTACGACACGCGGCCAGAGCGCGGCACGACCGCCGTGGATCGTCCCGGCTTGGGACATATCGCGTTTTCCGTGGCGGACGTGGCGGACGCACGAAAAGCGGTTCTCCAACGGGGCGGTCGAGCCATCGGCGAGATCGTGACCCTGGAAGTTGCCACCGGCGCGAAAGTGACCTGGTGTTACGTCGCTGATCCCGAAGGCAATATCATCGAACTGCAAGCGTGGACCGCGTAGAAAACAGCCGCCCTGCTGGCAGAGGCCCGCAATTTCGGGACAAAAACCGGGAGTAAACGAGATGTCGCGGCACCAACAAATCAATAGCAGGGATTGGATGAGCGCATCGGGCATCGCCTTGGCGCTGTTGTTTAACCTGCTTCTCCCGGCTGGATTGGTTTCCGCCCGAACCGACGCGGGCAGCGCCGCCCCGGATGCTGCGCCCCCACCCGCATTCTCCAGCGTTGTTGGCGTAGATTTACCGCACACCGACGGTTTTGGCCTTCTGCCCAAACCACCGGCTTTTTCCCAGGAGGAAAGTGATCGGCTGTTCGCCGAAGGGAAGCGCGCCTGCGACGGTCCTTGCGTCACGCCGTTTGGCGCAGTGCTGGGCATCGCCAACGGCGCAGAGGGCCGTTCCAATTGTGTCTCGACCTGCATTCGCCCGGAATATTCCTTTCTCGACCGCGCATCCGGCGTCGTCTCGGTACACGCGGAAGACCCCAAGCAGGATCGCCTCCAGTACATCGGCGTGACCTACCAGTGCGTCGAATACGCCCGCAAGTGGTGGATGAAAAACCGGGGCATCACCTTTGGCAGCATCGACAGCGCCTACGAGATTCTGTACCTAACCGAAGGGACAAATCTGGAAACCCAACAACCGTTTCCCTTGGCCCGCTCCATCAACGGCACCGCCCGGCGTCCGCCCCGGCGCGGGGATTTGCTGGTTTATTACCCCGACCGGGCCGATCCCGAATGGCGTCACGGCCATGTCGCGGTCGTCGTGGCGGTGGATCTGGATCAAGGCCGCGTCGCCTTGGCCGAAGAGAACTACGACAACCAGCCCTGGCAAAACCCCCAAGCCTTTGCCCGCCAGATTCGGCTGTTCGAGGTGAACGGCCGCTACACGCTGCTGGATGTACCCCCGACCGCCCAGCGCAACGCGGAGGGCGGACGCAT
>CAZDVY010000167.1:0-5354 GCA_964508935.1 uncultured Candidatus Competibacteraceae bacterium
ACCCTGATCGTCGGCCACGGCGGCCGGCTGTACCAGCCCCAGACCTCGGTCGATGCCTGGGGCCGGACCCGCCCCACCCAGAAAGTGACGAAGTACCGCATCGTTCCTTGTGGATGCGGGCGCACCTTCATTGCGCACGACGGCCGGATGAAGACCTGTGAAGCCTGCAAAGCGCACGCGCAACGGGAACGAAGCGTCCACCGCGCCGCCGAAGCTCAACCACCCTCGGCGATCTGTCGCGTCTGCGGTCAGCCTCTCACGGCGCAACGCCGTACCAAACTCTATTGTTCCCGCACCTGTCAACAGAGAGCCTATCGGGAACGTCTCTGCAGACGTCACACCCTGACACCGTCAGCGACCGTTCGTCTCGCGCTTTACGGTGATCCATGCGAAAATTGAGCAGCACTAAAATTTGTTATACTTCAATGATATGAAAGCTGGAAACCCCGACTTTGACCCTGCCGTCAATGGGGGCTTGCGCACTCACTCCGATCTCGGGTCCTTGGATCCGTCCATGGCATCGGGTTCCAGCACCAAGAAACAGCCCTTGGGCGGTAGTACCCGTGGACGATTCGGGACCCGGGAGGCCCGTTGGGGATCAGCGAGCCTTAACATCCACCGATTGAATTCGACATAGGGGGCCTGGGCGTGGATCCGCTCCACCCATTCCTGTTCGCGGCCGGGATACAATTCCCATAACAAAATAAGGGCCGCGGTCGGTGACCGGCGCTACCCGAGCCGGCAGTTGATCAGCACCGTTTGGTCGTCTTTGAGCGACCGGATCACCTCGATGTCCTCGGGCTGGGCGGCGAAGCGGAGATTCGTCCGGGTCGGGGTATCGATGTCCGCGAAGTTCAGCACGCGGTGTTGCGATGGATTCATGTAGCCCGGCGTTTCCGGGACCGCTGCGATCGAGAGCAAACGGTCGGGATGAAACCGTTCCACCAAATGCGGAACCTGCTCAAGACAAGAGACGATCAAGGTTTTCATCGCTACGCCGTCCTCCTCGATGGGGCGCCAGAACGCAGAGATCTGCTGAGGCAAAGCAACGATTCGAGAAAAGCCTCATCCATTCCACACGCGGCCGCTATCCTGAACAGGCGACTCCGCTGCGCGGAGCGCGTGGGATCCAGCCGATCGATGGAGATCTCTGTCATCTGGCGTGGAAGGTCGAGAGGTCAAAGTAAAAAGTTCTCACTTCACCCATACGCAACCGGATGTTCAGGACGTCATAGGGTTGACCCGCGTGGTGTTGCAGGCGCTGGAGTTCCAGTGCCCAGTCCACCTGCCGAATGCCACACTGCTTTCCGATGTACACGTACTCCGCCTCAACGCCGAGGGACGGGTTGACGGTATTGATAACGATTGCGGTCTCCACCGAGGCGCCGTCCCCTCCGCTGTAGAGATCGTCTTCACGCAGCCGGCGGGCTTTTTTGCACGGCATGCAGAAACCGCCGGTGTTTTGGGCGGTGGTCGGCAAAATCAAGGCGCCACAGGCTTCGCAGGGGATTTTTTCCATCTCAATAGGCGCAAGGTTGCGCTAGGCGACGCTTGAGAGTGACCGGCGAGCGCGGGAGCGAAAGGCGGGCGCGGCCCCGCGTCGGATGCATCGCCGGATGGGGTTATTCCAAGTGGTGGACGGTGACTCCGGAGTGTATGGCGAGGTATTCAGCAATCTGAAGCCGATGGCAGTCCGCAACGTGCTTCTCAGCGCAGAGTAAGCAAATCGGTCCCGGGATGCCGTGGAGTCGTTCGGTCAACAAGCCACCCGCCGCAACCAGCAACTGCTGGTAACGGGGCTGCCAGTCGGGGAAATCGAGAAACACATTGCCCAACTCAACGAGCGAACGATAACCGATACCCGCCGCCGCGAGCCAACTCTCGATCCCTTTATCCGCCCGGTGCATGTGCATGTATTGAATATCGCACGGGCTTTCGGAGAGCGGCATGGCGGAATGATGCACGACCACGGTGTTGAATACTTCGGGGCCATCCTCGTTTTGGAGGTTGGGGTCAGGTTGCTCCGCGCCCCATTCCGAGCGAGGTATGATGGTGGGCGGCCCAAGATGCCGTATCGGGAGCCGGTAACGGTAATAGAGGAAGGACAGGGCGCCGATAGCCGCCGAACCCGCGATCCATTTGAGCAGTCCGCGACGGGAGAAGCGGTGGACCCTGATCGGCATGACAGTATTCGCTCGATGGTGTCTCGAATCTTGGGTGGATACAGCGCGGTTTCGGCTTATGCGGAGTTTGCGCGCCATTTTACAACGAGTGCGAACAACTTGGGGGCTGACGGGTGCGGGGCATCCGGCCACTGGAGCGGGCGTTGGGCGGATGTGAGGACGAGGAAGCGCAGATCATTCAGGGGTAGTGCTCCAGACGTGGATATATAACGGATAAAATTAAACATAATCAAATGATTGTGAAGCCTCATATCCACGTCGAGAACACTACCGCCACGGGAAACGCAGCGGGACCGTGTGGGCGATCCCGCAGAGTTTTGAGTTCGCCCCGGTTGGGCAATCGCCAGTCCTGATACCCGCCGCCGCCGCCCGCCTGGTTGAACGCTTCGGCGGCTTGTAGCGCTTCCTCCCAAGTATAGCCGGCTTGGCGGGTCATGGCAGGGTCGGCCACATCGCGCCCGATCAGGCGGCGCAGCCAGCGCCCAGCCAACTACCAGAACCGGCGTTGCTTTGACTCGGTTGTCACCGGTCTTAATGGCTGGCGCAGCCAATACAGAGAGGTGTGGAGGTCCTGGATGACGCCATCGCCCCGGTCGCGGTAGCGCTGGGTCATCAGAACGCCTGCCGCGTGAACGGGCAGGCGGTGCCCCGGGAGAGTGAACGCGGGTGAAGCCATTACACTGCAAGATCGGCCATGCCGCTCATCAGCGCCATCGCCGCTGCATCGCCCAGCGCGCCGCCGAACGGGCATGCAGGCGGGTTGTGTCAAACAGGGGAACTGGCGCATCGTCCGGCCCGACCAGCAGGGCAATCTCGGTACAGCCCAGGATGATCCCTTCGGCCCCGGCCTCAATTAGCCGTTGCATGATCGCCCGGTATTGCGCCCGCGATTCGGGCCGGAGGTCGCCCTGACACAGTTCCTCATAAATGACGCGGTGAACGATCGCCCGATCGGCGGGGTCGGGAATGATCACCGTCAGACCGTGCTGTTCCATCAACCGGCCCCGGTAGAAATCCTGTTCCATCGTGAATCGAGTGCCGAGCAGGCCCACCGCGTGCAGGCCCGCCGCTTTCACCGCCGCCGCGGTGGGATCAGCGATGTGCAGCAAGGGAATCGTCACAGCTGATTCAATCGCTGGCGCCACCTTATGCATGGTGTTGGTACACAGCGCCAGCCCCTCGGCTCCGGCGGCTTCCAGGGCGCGGGCAACGTCCGCCAGTATTCGCCCGGCTTCATCCCACGCCCCGGCCTGTTGCCGACGCTCGATGTCGTGGAAATCGACGCTGTAGAGGATCAGCCGGGCGGAATGCAGCCCGCCCAGACATTCCCGGACGGTCTCGTTGATGATCCGGTAGTACGGCACAGTGGATTCCCAGCTCATGCCGCCGAGCAGACCGAGGGTCTTCATGGCATTGCTCCAACGGGACCGGGAGGTGAGTCGTCTGGCTCGTTGGCGGCGAGCGGTGGGTCCGCCAGCGTCCGCTCCCAATACACCACGCCCGGCAGCGGGTTGGCGTAGTAGGGCGGGCGGCGCCGGAAACCCAGCGAGCGGTAAAGGCGCATCGCCTCGTCCAGCGTGTCCAGGGTATCCAGCCGCATGAGGGCGTAGCCCAACGCCGTCGCCTCGCTCACCATTCGCGCTGCCAGGAGACGCCCCAGCCCCCGACCGCGATACACCGGCCGGACAAACAGCCGTTTCATCTCGCAAACGCCTTCCTCTTCCAGCGGGCGCAGCGCCACACAGCCCGCCGCGTGCGCCCCATCTCGCGCCAGCAACAACCGACCCCTCGGCGGCGCGTAGCGGCCCGGCAGGGTGACGAGTTCTTCCGCGAAGCCCTGAAAATCCAGATCGACGCCCAAGAACCGCTGATAGTCGCGGAACAGCGCCCGCGCGGTTTCGATGTCGTCCCCCGTTCGGGCCGGAACGAGGTTCACGGTTCACGCCCCGCCGAGGCCGACTTCGCCGCCATCCCTGCCCAGTGGACCCGCCGCGCCGCGGTCTTGCGCGCCCGTTCTCGCTGGCGACAGGCGCGACAGCGCACCGCCACCGTCCACACATCGCCTTGAGCCTCTTCATACCACCACCGCTGTTGCGCCACCGTCCAGATTTCTTCAACGCCGCAACCCTTGCAGCGAAAAGGCCGATCTTGATAGTAGCCACGCTGGACGAAATCCGGAATGCCGTAGCTAGTGGTGGGTCGTAACCGGGCGGGCGTGACCGGTTCAGTCCCTACCGGACGGTTGACTGGTCGAGCGTTGACGCGGCGGATTTGGATTTGCCGTTCAGCGCGAAGAAGCCGATGCGCCTTAATTTCTTGACGGCGTTGCTGGTTGCTCTTCATGGCGGGTCGGTGATGGTGCCGGGGTTGTTAATATTCAAGGATGACTTTGCCAGTATCGCGCTTATGGGCTGTCGTCAGGCAAAAACGGGTTAATAATTGTCAATCGCCCGTCAATAACTTGACCGTGTTGTAAATCTTCCGAGTAGAGAATCTGGCAATTAGCCGTTAGTGCAGAAGCTAGAATCAGGCTATCAAAGTATGAAAAGCGGTAGCGATCCAGTAAAATCCAAGCGGTTTCCACTATCGGCATACCCATGGCTTCAACCGAGACAAATTTTAGAATATCTTGCAATGTGCTTCGCACGAGCGATTTGTCTATTTTTCGCTTTTTTATGAGTACATTGCTGCATTCATTCAAGACTTGGACTGAAATCAATGGAAACTGAAAAAGAATGCGCCAAGCCGCTTGTTGTTTTGAAGTTTCAGTTCCAAGCGCATAAAGAACAACATTACTATCAATGAATGCGCGTTGTTCAGCGGGCATTGGCTTCATCCCGGTCGGTAATCGGTTTTCCCCCCCAATCAATTTGAAGACGCGATAAACGAGCATAAGCCGCTCTCTGTTCAGGCGTCAATGTCTGCGGAAGCGTATCCGCCGCCGTTACGCCATAGCGTTGCTCCATGAATTGAATGAAATCCAGAACTTCACGGGCAGCGGGTTCCGGCAGATGAAGGCTATGATGATAAATGGTTTCTACCAGAGTCATGGTTGATCTCCTTGTGGGGTTCAAGCATTTCAATTTAAACCTGCTGGAGAAGAATAGCTAACAGTTGGGCGGCGTCTCCAGCGCAATCCAGATCAGCGCCGCCAGAACCGTCAATCTCCCA
>CAZDVY010000168.1:0-1680 GCA_964508935.1 uncultured Candidatus Competibacteraceae bacterium
GGGGATGCCGGCAATGTATTCACCGGGTTTGAAACAATTAGACCATTTTTTTTAGATCGTACTCGAGGATGCCCTGGGCGCCAGCAGCAATCAGGCGAGGGAGCAAATCGCGTACCCGGTCACTGTCCACCACTGTCTCCAGGGCCAGCCAGTCCCGGTCGTAGAGCGGGCTGACGGTCGGCGCATGCAGGCTGGGCAGCAGGCGCACCACCGGGTCCAGTTGCGTCGCTGGCACGTTCATTTTCAGCGCTACTTTGTGGCGTGCGGCCAGCGCGGCGCGAGTCAGCAGAGCGATCTGCTCGATCTTGGCTCTTTTCCACGGATCCTCCAGCGCGGTGCGGTTGGCGATCAGGCGGGTGGTGGTGTGCAACAAATCGCAGACGATGCGCAGGCCATGGGCGCGGATGGTGCTGCCGGTTTCAGTGATTTCCACCGCGGCATCCACCAGACCTTCAACGACCTTCGCTTCCGTCGCACCCCAGGAAAATTCCACAGTAGCATCAATGCCCCGTTCAGCCAGGGTGCGGCGGGTAAAGCCGACCAGTTCGGTGGCGATGCGTTTTCCAGCCAGATCTTCCAGGGTATTAATTGGCGAGTCGCCGCGCACGATCAACACCCAGCGAGCGGGCTGGTCCGAGCTTTTCGAATAGCTCAGTTCAGCGATTTCCACCACATCGGCTTGTGTCTCCATAATCCAGTCCAGCCCGGTCAGACCGGCGTCCAGCGTACCCTGGGCGACATAGGGGGCCATTTCCTGCGAGCGAACCAGCGCGCAGCCGATTTCGGAATCGTTGATGGTTGGGAAATAGTTACGGCTGTGCGGACTGATGGTCCAGCCGGCCTGGGCAAACAGCGCGATGGTTGAGCTTTCCAGACTGCCCTTGGGGATGCCGAGTTTGAGTTGCTGCATGGTGATGAATCCGGGATCGGGGTAGCGAAAAAAGGTTGTCAGTTTAACCATGCCGGATGAGTGAATAAACTAATCGCATGAAATTACGTGTCTCACATCCCTGGAATCCCAGTCCCACCGAGGCTATCGCCTTGCAGCGGGAGTTGCGCGCCCATTTGATTCTTGAAGATCGGCTTTCGCCGGTGCAGCGGGTTGCCGGAGTGGATGTCGGCTTCGAAGCCGGGGGAACCGTGACCCGGGCAGCAGTGGCGGTGTTGGGTTATCCGGGACTGGAGCTGCTGGAAACCGCTATCGCCCGCCGCCCGACGACGTTTCCCTATCTGCCGGGCCTGCTGTCGTTTCGCGAATTGCCGGCAGTGCTGGAGGCGCTGGAACAGTTGCCGGAACTGCCGGATTTGTTGCTGTGCGATGGTCAGGGCATCGCCCATCCCCGCCGGTTTGGCATAGCCAGTCATCTGGGGTTGCTGACCGATATTCCCTCAATCGGCGTCGCCAAGACCCGGCTGTGCGGGACGCACGAGGAACCGCTGAATCAGCGCGGGGCGTGGACGCCGCTGTGGGCGGACGGAGCAATCATTGGCGCGGTATTGCGGACCCGGATCGGCGTTAAACCGCTCTACATTTCGCCCGGCCACCGCATTAGTCTGGCTACGGCGATGCAATATGTGATGGCCTGTTGCACCCGCTACCGGCTGCCGGAAACGACCCGCCATGCTCATCGACTGGCGTCGGATCATACTTGATTTTATTGATTAACTAGATGATAATAA
>CAZDVY010000168.1:1780-3812 GCA_964508935.1 uncultured Candidatus Competibacteraceae bacterium
GCCAGCGCCATCAAAGAATTTTTGGAGAAAGACCCGGTATTTCGCGTGATCGCCGGCAGCGCGCAACCGGTCAGTTCGATCACGCCGCCGGGACTGACCGAACTAGGGGAATGGATTACGAATATGGTCAAGGTGAGCGCCGAAAACCGGACGCCCAATGAGTGGGAAATCCTGGATCAAATCAGAGCCAACGCAGTCTTGAAAGCCCAAGTGGGCTACGCCAAGGGACCCGAACTGCTCAGGGTCATTGTTCAGGGATCGTGAGCGATGATGCGTCTGAGGCTTCAGGTCAAGTCATCAACCGTGGCGTCAGCAATTTCCGGGCTTCCTGGAAAAAATCCGGCTGCGGCAACAGTTCGCTGCTGGGAAAGCGTACCAGCAGCATGGTCATGTGGCCGTCCTTGCCTAAAAGGACTTCATCAAACGTCAGCGCGTTAACTACTTGGGGCGAGTCAGGCGATGCTCTGATATTCATGTGATCCAGAGTGAGCGTGACTCGCTCCAGCCGTAGATAATTTTCCGGTTTGCTCAACGTCGTGATGACCCGCTCCAGCAAATGTTCGATGGTCGCTGAATCGGCGCGAATCTGCTTCAGTTCCTCCTGGATATCGAGCAGTTGCCGTTCGAGCGTCGAGGCGTCGGCCTGGTTCAGCGGAGTTGAGGCTAACAGTGGCCCGAGTCCCATCTGCCCTGATTTCATGGCGCTGGCTTTTTTCTGCAGGATTTGACGTTGTTGTTGTTCCAGCTCCTGCCGACGGGTGCGGGTATCGGTCAGTTGCGTCAACGCCGTTTCGATCAGCGAGTCAAACGCCCGTTTGGTCAATTCCTGGCGCGTCCCTTGCTCACTCTCGGCGGGGAAAGCAAAGCGGTGATTGCGGAAGTTGACGGTGGTCTGCGGTACATCCCGGCGGATCATGTCACCCTGCCGCTCGATGCCCAGCACTGTTTTTTCAACCCGTTCCATGCCCAGCAGTCCGTACAGATCCGCCGGCAACAATCCGGGGTTCTGGTGTTGATAATTGTGCATGGATTTGCTGAAACTCAGCGTCTCGCGGAGATGTTCGGGAGAAACGAACGCCGCTCGCAACAGGGGGGTGCTGGTAAAACTGCGATGGCTGGCATCGATGGGCGGCGGCAGGCGATTGATCAGCGTCACCGTATACTGGATCGAATGCGCCACGGCGTCCCACAGCTTATGACGGTAGCGGCGCACGGCGCGCAACCGGGGATCGGTGCCGTCTACCACCCGCTCGATAGCGGCTTCGATCACAGCATCGGCATATTTGCCCGGCGGGCCGGCGGGCGCAGTCAAAAAGGATTTCAGGAAACGGAATGCCATAGCCTGCTGACCTTAAAATTCAAGCATACGCTCTACAGAGGAATCCCCGGTCTTTAGGCCAGGGAGGATGTCAATCAAATAACTCCGTTTTCTCCGCTTTTTCCACTATGGCCCGGCGTTGCGCTTCATCGGGTTGGGGCAACTCCGCCGCCGTGAACAACTCACTGGCCAGCACTTTTTCCAGCAGCGCCGCCAGCGTTGGTTGTAAATCGACGGTGTGATCCAGCACCCACAACAGGTTTAGCAGCTCCCCGTCGAAAATCCAGCGCTCCGGGCGAATGTCGTCCAGCGGCGAGGATTTCTTGCCGGAGCGGTCGCGCATTCGATAGGCCAGCCAGGATTTCACCACCTCGAAGCCGGACAGACTGAAACTCCAGACTTCGCGCCGCACCGGGGCAAATACGCCTTTGCCGATATGCAGTTCCTGCGTGGCGGGATCGTAGTGGAAGCGGTCGGGATAGCTCGCCGGGTCGGAGGGTGTGCCGATTTGGCAACGGGCCACGCCCGGCGGAATGTGGCCGATTTTTCCACCGGGTGGAACAAAGCGTTCGCCGTAGGTGTGCAACCAAATCAACCGTCGGCCTAATGCGGCGCCTTCAGCAAATAGCGCGGCATCCTGGGTTAATGGTAAACGCGGGCCAGGCAGCGCCAGTTCATCCCAGAAGGTCTTGACATAATCGGGCGTCGCCAGCA
>CAZDVY010000168.1:3912-5275 GCA_964508935.1 uncultured Candidatus Competibacteraceae bacterium
CCCAGATTGTCGCCTCCCAGATCAATAACCCACAGTTCATCAAACGTCTGGCGCATGAGTTGGCGCATTCCGGCGAATCCCGGACCGGCCAAATAGGAAGACGCGGTAATAAAGCTGATGACGCCCGGCCCCGACTGGCTTTCAAACACCTTCCACAGCGCCCAGCGCCAGAAATAGACGTAATCGTTGTAAAGATTCCTGGCATAAAGCCCCAAGCTGAGCGCATTCAAGGGCGCGATAAAATCCTTGAGCAAACCTGCACCTTCTTGATGCGCGTCGCCATAACGAATCCAGCCGCCCTTGCGCGTTTGCCCGTGATCCCCGGCGTCCAATACTTGCCGGTCATACGGCGGATTGCCCAGACACACCAGCACCGCCGTATCAGCCTTCACTTTCTGCGCTCGCCGATGTTCCTCGCCCAACGCCCGGTACGCCAACGGCAAATGTCCCGGCGGCGTGGATGTCGGCGGTTCCAGCGTATCGGTGAGATAAACGTGCGCGCCGTCGGCGGGCAAGGTTCCGCCTTCCGCCAACACCCGCTGGCTTAACCGCAAATGCGCGACCGCATACGGCCCGACCAGAATCTCAAACGCATGAAGATTGCGCGCCCCGATGGTTGCCGCCTGCGCCCGCATCCCCGGCCCTTGCGTCGCCGCAACTCGTTCCAGCGCATGATCCAGCGCCGCGAGAATGTAGGTGCCGGTGCCCGCCGCCGGATCGAGCGTGACCACTTGGGGATCGACAAAGGAAAATTCGGCATGAAACCGGCTTTCCAGCAGTTCGCCGATCAGCGCAATTTGCGCCCGTACTACGGGAACCGGCGTGTAGTAAACGCCGCGATCCTTGCGCATTTTCGGGTCATAGACCGCCAGAAAATCCTCATAGAAATACAACCAGGGATCGCCGCCCACCCACTGACCCGCCAGCGCCACCGGGTCCACCGCGCCAATCACTCGCTCCAACACCTTCGCCGGCGTTTCGATCTCGGTCCGCGCCTGCTCATCGGCCAGGATTTTCAGCGCCTCGGCCAGCAAACCGTGTTGCGGACGCAGGGTCTTGGTCGCCTGCGTGGTGGACAATTCCACCGCGCCGGACCAGCGGGCCAGCAACAGCGCATAGGTCAAGGTTTGCGCGTAAGCATCGGCGAATTGCGCATCATCGGCGTCGGGAAACAGGTAATGCCGCCAGTCCACCGCCAACGCCGCGAGACCCGAATCGGGATTCTGCACCGCCGCCAGCACCTCGACGCGCAGTAAACGACACAACGGAGCCAGGGTTTCGGCCAAAGCGCGGGGCGTCGCCGGGGCGGTCGGCTGCCAGAACAGAAAATCCCGCAACAGCGCCAACACCGCTGCCGCATCGG
>CAZDVY010000169.1:0-2882 GCA_964508935.1 uncultured Candidatus Competibacteraceae bacterium
CCGCGCCGGCATGTCGCGTCGCTGTTTGGGCTGACCATGGTGGAATGGGTGGAGCTCGGGCAGATGCTGGTGCGCGCCCGAACCGCGTTGCTGGATGAGTTTCATCCCGACGGGTTCAATATCGGGATCAATGACGGTCCGGTGGCCGGGCAGACGGTATCGCATCTGCATGTGCATCTGATTCCCCGCTACCGTGGCGACCAGCCGGACCCACGGGGCGGAGTGCGGTGGATTTTCCCGAATAAGGCGCGGTACTGGCCGTAATGGCGGATTTAAAAACTGGCGTCAATCACCGAGGGCGATATTGCGGCAGCGGGTCTCATGAAAGAAGGTTGAGGCTACGATGGCTAAAACCACGCAACCCAGTATCAGAAAAAATCCGGTGTGGTAGTCGGCAGTACTGTAGACGCGCACGCCGTTAGTCATCGCGCCGTTCCAGCTTAAGTCCATTATCCAGCCAAACAACGGCTGAACGATAGCCGCTCCCAGGAAGAGCCCGGTGTTCACCAGGGCGATGGCCATGCCGGACAGGGCGGGGACTACGACCTCCTTGGCTCCGGCATAGGTCAAGATAAACGACCCGCAACTGAACCCCATCAGTGCAAACCAGGCCATCCCGGCAACGCCGGGCGTCCATAGAGAGACCATACCTAACCAGGCCAGCCCGTACAGCAGCGTACCGCCAATCAGCAGTGGCTTGCGGTATCCCATCCGGTCAGAGAGCCAGCCACAACTTAATGCGCCGCCAGCAAAACCGGCCAGGCCGATACTGGTGTACACGGAAGCCGCCGAGCGCTCCAGACCGTGCAGATCGCGCAAAAAGGGGATCGCCCACAGACCAAGAAAAGCCAGCAGACTGCCGGTCATGCCCATATTGATCCAGAACCCCGGCCAGACCCGGCGCGTGGCCAGCACACCCAGCAGATCATGCCACCAGTGTTGTTGCCGCCCTTCATGCCGGGCCTTGCCTTCCATTTCTCGGATGGAAGGGAAACCCGCTTCTTCGGGCGTGTTGCGCACTTTGATCCACGCCAGCGCCGCCAGCGCCAAAGCAATGACGCCCAGGGCGACAAACACGGTGCGCCACGACCAGATCGTCAGCATCCCGGCCAGGGGACCCGCTGCCGAGATGGCGCCGACATTGCCCAGCAACAGGGTCAGGCCACTGATGAATCCGTAGTCCCGGTCGCGGAACCAGAGCGTGTTGCTTTTCATCAGCCCGACGAATACGACGGAGACTCCCAGTCCTACCAGAGCGCGCCCTATCGACGCCTCCCAGAAGGTGTCCGCCATGCCAAACAGGATAGAGCCAATGCCGGACACGGCGTTGCCCAGCGTCACCGAGATGCGGGCGCCCAGGGTATCGGCCAGTACTCCGGCTGGAATCTGCATGGCGGTATAGATGTAATAATACATAGCCGCCAGCGACCCCAACGCGGCTCCGGTGGCTCCGAAGGCGCGCATGAGGTCGGCAGAGACTACTGCCGGGGCGATCCGTTGGAAAAAGACCAGGATATAGGCGGCGGCCAGGATGGCGTAAATCGACCAGCGAACGCGGGTGAAATGCGCCGGGTCGAATGTCTTGAGCGAGTTCAATGCGGTCATGTTAAGTACCTGGTGGGTTTAAACTCGATGCCGGGTGACGGCGGAAAAGGCATACGATTCAATTCCTCGTAAATCAGCCACAGTGGGACAGATGACATCTCATCAATGCCTTGAACCAGTCGTTGTGGTTCCACTCCGGTAGGTGGATGAGTTCGTGAATGGCGATGTATTCCAGACAACGCGCCAGCTTTTTGATCGATTCCAGATTTACGCAACTCGCCGGGACTGATTACGGCGGCAGCAAACGCCGAAAGCCATGCGCCAGCACGATCAGCAAAAACAGCAGATTGCGCAGAGGGATGGCCGGCCAGCAGTATCGGACTGGAGCAGCCGGCTGGCGAGTGGTCTGAACTGTAGCTAACCGATCAGCAAGCATTCGCAGTAAAGGCGGAGAACGCGGCCAGTCAACGATGCCTGATTGCCATTCTTCAGGAATACCGGCTTCTCCCACCGTCGCGCCCGCCAATGCACCAGTTATCGCGCCAACGGTATCGGTGTCGCCGCCGCAATCCAGCACTGCCGTTAGCGCATGCCGATAATCGCTGCTGTGGCGAAACCAGGCGTAGGCCGCAATGGGAACCGTGTGATAGATATAGCCGGTAACCCCTTTCGCCAGTCCCAACCGTTCCGTCAGTTCTCCAACCGTAGCATCATCCTGCGCAGCTTGGGCGATGGCGTCGATCAGAGCTTGCCAATCGCAGTCATCCGGGCCACTGGCGCGCAGCAGAGCGAGAAAAGGGTCCAGCGGCGGGCGTTCCGTCAACGCATCGCGAACAATCCAGGCAGCCAGTTCGGCGATGGCGACGGCGCCCGTCAACGCCTTGGGATCGGTATGTGTGATGCGTGTCGAAACAGCGACATAAGCTGCCCGTCGTCGCGGATCGTGAGCGAAGAACGCGCCAATGACTGCGACCCGCATGGCCGGGCCGTTGCCGGCGGAATACACACCGCTGTATTGCGGTGGAAAGCCCAGCCAGAGTTTCACAATCGCCCGCAGGGTAGCAAAGCCGATGCCCGCCGGCAGTGACCACAGCCAGCCACGCAGGCACCAGCCCAGGCGACGGGCAAAGCGTTCCGGTGAGTCGGGATGGCGCACTAGGCTTTGGGCGACGAAGACGGTATGTTCTGTATCATCGCTGATCATGCCGCGCCCGAACACCAGCCGATGCCGCCATTGCCCCTTATAGCGTCGCCAAATCCGTCGGCGGGACAATCCCTCGGCAGGTAGACCCAGTGCATCGCCGACGGCTGCGCCGATCAGCAAGCCGCGCATACGA
>CAZDVY010000169.1:2982-5273 GCA_964508935.1 uncultured Candidatus Competibacteraceae bacterium
AAATATCGAATTTGGCAGGGATCGTGGCGTGCTAATCTTGGTCCAGGGCAACGCCCTGAGTGATCAAGGGGTGGAGGCTAAGCGGTTGCTGATCGTCATGACGCCAATCCTGGCGGATAACGGATGCCCGTACCGCCCAAGCCACAATAGCCCCCCGGATTTTTGGCTAGGTACTGCTGATGGTAGTTCTCAGCGTAGTAGAACGATAAGGCATCGGCGATTTCCGTAGTGATTGGCCCGTGGCCCGCCGCAGTCAGCGCTTGCTGATAGACGTCGCGACTGGCGAGAGCGGCAACGCGCTGAGCATCGTTATCGGTGTAAATGGCGGAACGGTATTGTGTCCCGACATCATTGCCCTGTCGCATCCCCTGGGTCGGGTCGTGCGCTTCCCAGAAAATTCGGAGCAGATGCTCGTAGCGGATCACCGCTGGAGCGAAGATTACCCGCACCACCTCAGCGTGTCCGGTCCGGCCGCTGCACACTTCTTCATAGGTTGGGTTGGGCGTAAAGCCACCTGCGTAACCCACCGCCGTGCTATAGACGCCGGGCTGGGTCCAGAATTTACGTTCCGCGCCCCAGAAGCAGCCCAACCCGAACAACGCCTGTTCCAGACCGGTGGGAAATGGCGGTTGCAGGGAGTGATCATTGACGTAATGCCGCGCCGAGACAGGCATGGGAGTCGTTCGGCCAGGCAGAGCTTCTTCGGGACGCGGCATCTGGAGGTTACGGTGCAACCACGACATGGGAGTTGTCCTCAATCTTTCAGATGATTTGGGTCGACGCCCAGGGTGCGCAGACGCGCAGCCAGTCGTTGGGCCCGAGCAGCCTCCTGTTCAGCCTGGGCAGCTTCCTGTTCAGCCCGAGCAGCTTCCTGTTCAGCCCGAGCAGCCTCCTGTTCAGCGCGGGCCAATGCCGATTTCGCTAATCTGGCTAATTCCACCGAATTGAGGAAAGGCCGACCCTCCGGGTCATAAATCTCGAGAGTATCCGGCGTGAGCACGAAACGGATGCCCAACCAAGGACTGATCCAGCTTTTCAGGTGCGAGACCCGCTGCAAGCGTTCACTTTGCCGCAACCAGATTTCGAGATGATGGCGCTCCGGATCGTAGATGTAGTATTCCTCCACGCCATACTGGTCGTAGAAGCGCAACTTGTTTGCCATCTCCATCCGGCTGTTTGCGGGCGACAGCACCTCAAAGACCACCTGAGGCGCGATGCCTTCTTCTTCCCACTGCCGGTAGGAACCGCGTTTCCCCTTGGGTCGCCCGAACGCCACCATGACGTCCGGGGCCATCGGTCCAGAAATTTGCCGATCGGGTACGGGATACCACAGGAGATCCCCGGCGATGAAGACATCCTCACGGTCAGCGAAGAGGATTTCCAGGTTTTCCTTGATCTTGACGAGCCATTCGTACTGTTCGGTATTCTCCGCCATCGGCTGGCCATCGCTCTCTGGATAGGGGTCATCGGGGTCGTAATAGGACAGGGGATTCATGAGTATCGCCTCCCTTGCAGAAATGGGGTGGGTCATCACCGCCGGAAGCGGCGACTCGTTCATGATGGTAATCTATGGTCAGCTCTCATGCTATGGAACCGGTGCGCACGCATCGCTGAACCTGGAACAAGCGCCAAAATCAGGAGAACTCAACGTGTCCAGATGGTTGTCTTTATGCTTGCTCTGCGCCTGCCTGTCGCCTGTGGCGGCGCAGGCCGCCAGTTACGACTGCACCCAGGCGACGACCCCCGCTGAGATTGCGGTGTGTGCCAATCCCGGCCTCAATCGGCTGGATGAGGAGCTGGCGGTTTTGTACCGCTCCCTGCTTCATGAATTGCCTGCCCGGCAGGCGGATCGAGTACAGCAGGATCAGCGGTCCTGGTTGAAGGCCCGCAACAGTTGCGGCGCGGAAGTACGCTGTTTACGCGCTCGCTACCAGGAACGCATGGCCCGACTGAATCAGTATTAGACAGGCCTGCCGCCCATTATGACAGTGGCGAGCGGCATGACCTATCATCCACCCGCTTTTATTCCCACCGAAATAGCCAGGCCCCGATCGCCATGAACCCCAAGCTCATGGCGGTCAACGCCAGCAGATGCCCGGAGACATCGCTTAGGCCCGCGCCATCGAGCATGATCGCCCGCGCCGCATCGATGATGTGGGTCAGCGGCACCAGTTGTGCACACTGCTGCAGGAATGGATGCACTCCTTCCAGGGAAAACCATACCCCGGATAGAAAGGTCATCGGCCAACTGAGCAGGTTCAACAAACCCGCCGCCAGTTCCTCGCTGGTCG
>CAZDVY010000170.1:0-2170 GCA_964508935.1 uncultured Candidatus Competibacteraceae bacterium
GCCTGGGCTGGACCTACCGCGACGAAGCGGCAATGGCGGCGTTCAACCGGGACTTGACCGACCCGCTGGTTGAAACGCTGTTGATTGAGGCCCTTCTGCGCATCAATGACGACGTACACACCGAAGCGCAAGCCCAACTCGCCGTCAACGCGCTGCGCAAAACCCTAAGCCAACCGGATAAGCTCACCGCCAACCGCGCAACTCTCGACCTGCTGCGCGA
Organism: uncultured Candidatus Competibacteraceae bacterium; assembly: GCA_964508935.1. Lineage (GTDB taxonomy): Bacteria > Pseudomonadota > Gammaproteobacteria > Competibacterales > Competibacteraceae > UBA2383. The sequence continues at coordinate 221 of CAZDVY010000170.1, forward strand.
CGGCGCAACCGTGGTCTTGACGCCCGGTGAACCGGCCAAAACCGTGCGCTTCCTCGAATTCGACCCCGCCCAGCAATACCTCAACGACTTCACCGCCACCCATCAATACCGGGTGCAAGGTGCGCGACAATGCCGCGCCGACACGGTGTTGCTGGTCAACGGCATCCCGCTGGTCATCGCCGAATACAAAAGCTATCTCGCCAGTGGCAAAGACTGGACTGAAGCCGTCCAGCAACTGCACCGCTACCAGCGTCAAGCGCCGCTGCTGCTGGCCCCCAACGTGTTTTGCGTGGCGGCGGACGAGCAGGAATTCCGCTACGGCACCGTGCTGTTCCACGACGCCAGCCAGAACGACATCACCCAACACCTCGATAGCTGGGGGCCGTGGCGGTCCCGCTACCCTGAACAAAAAGGCTGGTGGAACGCGCCGGAAGCCGATCACGCCGATGACCCGCTGGAAATCCCGGTCAAGAATCTGCTGCGCCTGAAACCCTGCCACCTGCTCGACTTCCTGCAAAACTTCGTCGTATTCGAGACCAAACGCGGCAAGACCATCAAGAAAATCGCCCGTTACCAACAATTTGAGGCGGTCAACGACCTGGTAGATCGCACGCTGAAGTTGATCGGCCAACCGGTCACCGCCCAAGATCGCACCGGCCTGATCTGGCACACCCAAGGATCGGGCAAATCGCTGACCATGATCTTCGCCGCCTACAAATTACGGCGACAACCGGCGCTGAAAAACCCCACCGTGATCATCGTGGTGGATCGCCGCGACCTGAAAACCCAAATCGCTGACGACTTCGACGCCTGCGATTATCCAAACGTGGAAAAGGCGCTGGGCGTTGAAGACCTGAAGCGCAAGCTCAAAACCGTCTGGCGCGGCGCCCTGGTCACCACTGTGCAATCCTTCCAGAAAATGGCCGATCTGCCCCCGCTGACTGACGATAATCTCATTACCCTGGTGGACGAATGCCACCGCTCGCAGAAAGGCAATAGCGCCGACAGCTACGCGATGACGATGCGGGTGAAACTGCCGAACGCCTTCCGCTTCGGCTTCACCGGCACCCCGATAGACCGAACGATGACCAACACCCATCGGGATTTCGGCCCGGTGGTGAACGGCCAGCAGGAGCGCTACCTCAGCTATTACGGCATCAAACGGGCGATCAAGGACGGGGCTACCCTGGAAGTGCATTACCTGCGCGATAAAGTGCCGTTCCTCGTCGATGAAAAAACGCTCAATGTCGGCTTCGAGCAGATGTGCGAAGAGATGGAACTGGAAGACGAGGCGGCCAAGGACCTGATCCAGCGCCAGCGTTCGCAATGGAAGGAACTGGCCCGCCATCCCGACCGGGTGAACATTGTGCTGGACCAGATGCTGGCCCACTTTCTGGCCTGGCCTGACCCCAGCGGCTTCAAGGCGCAACTGGTCGGCGTAGATCGCCTGGCCTGCGCCCGTTTCAAGGACGGGCTGGACGCCAAGCTCAAGGCGCGCAGCCTGCCGCCGGAATGGTCGGACGTGATCATCTCGGCAGGCCAGAACGACGATCCAGACCTGGAACGCTTCCACTACGGCAAGCAGAAACAGGATGATTTGATCGACTACTTCAAGCTCACCCCGGCGCAATGGGAAGTTTGGAATCGGGAACGCTACGGCGATGATCGAACCCAGTGGCGTCAACCGCTGAAAATCCTCATCGTCTGCGACCGGCTGTTGACCGGGTTTGATGCGCCTATCGAACAGGTCCTGTATCTCGACAAACCGCTACGCGACCACACCCTGCTGCAAGCCATCGCCCGCACCAATCGCCCGCTGCCAGCGATGAACAAGCGCACCGGCGTGGTGGTGGATTTCTTCGGCGTGTTCGCCGATCTGGAAAAGGCGCTGAACTTCGATGAAAACATCCGCGAAGAAGCAATCATCGACTGGGAGGCGCTGAAAGCCAC
>CAZDVY010000170.1:2270-3944 GCA_964508935.1 uncultured Candidatus Competibacteraceae bacterium
CTGGCCGATTGCGCCCGGAAGATGATCGCGCACCTGCACGACCACCAATTGCTCCTGCCCGGCTGGAGCGCCTCCAGGGGCGGGCGGATGCGCGTAGAACAATCGCTGCTGGCCGAATCGTGGAATCCGGCTTATGCCGGTTTGGGCTTCGCCCTCGACACCGCTGATCCGCCGTTTCTCAAACCCGCCATCGAAGAACTGACCAAGACGGACCGCGGATGAAAACAGCTATTTTGAGCAGCATTCGCTTGGCCGGGCGGCAGGTGGAATACCGGCTGATCTGCTCCAAAGCAGCGAAACGGCTCCGAGTGCGGGTAGGGCCAGCGGGCGTTGAAGTCGTGCAGCCTGTTACCCGGCCCGCCAGCGAGGTTGAGGCGTTCCTGCGCATCAATGACGTTTGGATTATCAGCCAACTGGAACGGGTTGAACGCCTGCATCCGATACGACGTCCATCTCTCAACGAAGGCGGCGAAATTCTCTATCGGGGTACGCTGACATCGGTTCAGGTCATCAACCACGTCCACCGCCAAGGCCCGGCCAAGATCGTTTTCGGGCAGGACTGCTTACAGATTATCCGCAACTGCGCATCGCGCACCCCGCCCGTCAAGAGCCTGGAGAACTGGCTGCGCAAACAGGCGCGCATCGCCATTGAGCAACACGTCGCGGTCGTGGCGGGCCAGCTCCAGCGCACCCCGCGCAACATCTACATCAAGGATCAGCGCACCCGCTGGGGTAGCTGCTCCTCCCGCCAAAATCTCTCCTTCAACTGGCGGTTAATCATGGCCCCTGAGTTCGTACTGCGCTATCTCGTGACTCACGAAGTCGTTCACCTGGCCATCCCCGATCACTCGAAAAAATTCTGGCTGACCGTGCAAAGCCTCTGCCCGGAAACGGAACGCGCCAAACAATGGCTGTGCGCGAATGGGGCGCGGCTGTACCACGATTTGCCATAACATCAACCCCGCATCTGATCCGCTTTTCTGCGACAAGGAACACTCCCCCCATGCGCCTTCTGCACACTTCAGACTGGCATCTGGGCCAGACCCTGCACGATTTCGACCGCAGTTACGAACAGCAATGTTTTCTCAACTGGCTGCTGGACGCGCTGGAAACCGAACAGATCGACGCCCTGCTGATCGCCGGCGACGTTTTCGATAACCCGAACCCTTCCGCTGACGCTCAACGCCAGTTCTACCAGTTCCTCACTGAAGCCCGGCGTCGGATGCCGCCACTCGACATCGTCATCATCGCCGGCAATCACGACTCAGCGGGACGGCTGGAAGCGCCCGCATCACTGCTCCAGACGCTGGGTGTTACGGTTGTGGGTTGCGCCCGCGCCGCGTCCGGCGATCTGGAACTGGATCGACTGATTGCGCCGCTGCACAACCGGCAAGGCGAGATTGCCGCCTGGTGTCTGGCAGTTCCCTTTCTGCGCCCCGGCGATGTCCCTAAAGTCGCCAGCGACGGCGACGCCTATCTGGAAGGGGTGCGTCAGCTTTACCGGGAAACGCTGGATCACGCCTTGCAACGCCAGGAAAACGGTCAGGCCATCGTGGCGCTGGGTCATTGCCACATGCACGGCGGCCAAACTTCCGAGGATTCCGAGCGGCGCATTGTGATCGGCGGCGCTGAAGCCTTGCCGGTGGATACTTTCGATCCAGCCATTGCCTACGC
>CAZDVY010000170.1:4044-5193 GCA_964508935.1 uncultured Candidatus Competibacteraceae bacterium
ACCTGCCCGATTTACCCCTGGGAGAACAACCTTATCTGCAAGTTCGGGTGCGATTGACCGCCCCGGAACCGGGATTGCGCGCTCGAGTTGATGCGGCGCTGGAGAAAAAATCGGTGCGCCTCGCCCGCATTGAAACCACTTATGGCGACCGCGCCGGTCAGACCCGCGCCTATGACCTGCAATCGCTGGATGATCTGAGTCGGCTGCAACCGGACGACCTTTTCAAAAGGCTTTACCAGAACAAATATCAAAGCGAACCCAGCGCCGCGCTGCTGGCCGCCTTCGCCGAACTGCTCAACGCTCCAGCGGAGGCCGATTCATGAGAATCCTCGCCATTCGCGGTAAAAACCTGGCCTCGCTGGCCGGGGAATTTGCGCTGCATTTTCAGCAAAGTCCGCTTGATACCGCTGGCCTGTTCGCCATTTGCGGCTCGACCGGCTCCGGCAAAAGCACCTTGCTTGATGCCCTGTGTCTGGCGCTTTACGATGAAACGCCACGTCTGACTCGCGCCACCGGCAAAGGCGTCAGCCTGCCCGATGTCGGCGAGGACACCCTCACCCCGCAGGATTCCCGCAACCTGTTGCGACGCGGCGCCGGCGAAGGCTTCGCCGAGGTCGATTTCATCGGCAATGACGGCGTTGCCTATCGCGCCCGCTGGAGTGTGCGCCGCGCCCGAGGCAAGGCCAGCGGCAAGTTGCAAAGCACCGAATTGCGTCTGTACGCCCTGGACAGTGGACAACCCATCGGTGGGTTGAAAACCGAAGTTCAACAAGCGATCCGCCAGCGGCTGGGCCTGAGCTTTGAACAATTCACTCGCGCCGTGCTGTTGGCGCAAAACGAATTCGCCGCCTTTCTCAAAGCCGATAAAGATCAATGCGCCGAACTGCTGGAAACCCTGAGCGGGCTGGATAGTTACACCGCCATTTCCAAGCGCGCTTTTGAACGCGACAAACGTGAACAGGAACAACTAAAACGGCTGAATGAGCAACTCGCCGGTCAACAACCGCTGGACCCGGCCACCCGCACCGGGCTGGAACAAGCCCTGGCGACCGCCAAGGCCGAAACCGCGTTGCTGGAACAGCGCAAAGCCGCGCTGGATCGGCAATGGCAATGGCATCAACGCTGGCAAACCCTGCAACAGGAGGAACA
>CAZDVY010000171.1:0-5185 GCA_964508935.1 uncultured Candidatus Competibacteraceae bacterium
AATTTCTGACCGGACTGGGCGATCTGGAAGCGGCGCGTCAGGCGCTCTGGCACGATGACCTGAAGCTGATGGTGGTGACGCGGGGCCGGGCCGGTTGCGTCTATTTCACCCCGGAGTTTTCCGGCGCGGTCGAGAGTTTTGCCGTCGAGGCCGTTGACGCGACCGGCGCCGGCGATGGCTTCGTCGCGGGTCTGTTGCAAGGTGTGCTTGCGGATCCGGTGATCATCCAGGATGAAGCCCGTTTACATGAACTGTGTCGCTTCGCCAACGCGGTCGGCGCGTTGGCTACCCTGGAACGTGGCGCGATTCCGGCGCTGCCCAATCGGGAGCAGGTGCAGGAGTTTCTGAACATGGCAATTTCCTGGAAGCCTCGGTCGCAATGTTAGGTTGGGGTTCGTTCCTCACCCCCATCTACGGCCCTTGAGAGGAATTTCTTGAGATACCGGCTGGTGTAAAAGCCTTTCGGCGACATATTGCCAACCGCTGTGGAAGGTGGGCGATGCGCATCCTGCCAGGCTTTCTCGGTGTCCCCTCGACCGCAGGGTTAGGCCGGTGTCGCAAGTTTAAGCCCGATGATGCCAGCAATGATGAGGGCAACGCTGATGACCCGGGCAGCGTTCGCAGGCTCGCCGAACAGGATGATGCCTAGTATTACAGTTCCGACGGCTCCAACTCCTACCCAAACGCTATAAGCGGTGCCTACGGGAAGTGATTTCATGGCAATGCCTAACAACCAAATGCTGAGAACCATTGCCAGGACAGTTCCGACAGTAGGCCATAGTCGGGTGAAGCCTTCTGTGTATTTCAAGCCAATGGCCCAGCAGACCTCAAAGAGTCCGGCGATAACAAGAATGACCCAGGCCATCTTTTTCCTTTCATAGTTGCTGGGGTTGTCCCCGATGCATGTTGGAGCGGTGAGGTCGTCCTCACTTCCTACGAAATCCACAATTCGCAAAGGAGCGCTATATAGCACGGACAATAGCCCCTAACCTAATAACACTTCTGGTAATCATAAACTGAAACGCGATGGGGCATAACGCGAGGTCAAAATGTTATTGTGGTTCAAAGGGATGCTCATCGGATTCGCTATTGCTGCGCCGGTTGGGCCGATTGGCCTGTTGTGCATGCAGCGCACCTTGACGCGCGGACGCTGGTCCGGCGTGCTGTCCGGCCTGGGTGCGGCCAGCGCTGACGCCCTGTATGGCTGCATCGCCGGCTTCGGGCTGGTGTCGCTGGCCGGAGGGCTGCTGGCCTGGCGGACCGAATTGCAGATCGTCGGCGGGCTGTTTCTGCTCTATCTCGGCTGGCGGACCGGGCGAACGCCGCCGACGGTGGAACAGGCGCCAGCGCCACCGACCCGCGCCGGATTGGCCGGTGATTATCTGTCCACCCTGGCGCTGACTGCAACGAATCCGGTGACTATTCTGGCATTTCTGGGCATTTTCGCCGGGTTGGGACTCGCCGCCGAAGGCCGGGACTTCGCCGCAGCGGGATTACTCGTGCTGGGCGTTTTTACCGGATCACTGCTGTGGTGGCTGCTGCTGGCGGGCGGGGTCGGATGGTTGCGCGCGCGGTTGACGCCCGGCGCTTTAGTCTGGATTAACCGGATTTCCGGGGGACTGATCGCCGGTTTTGGCGGCTGGGCGCTGCTGACCGCCGGGCGCGGTTAACCGGCTGCACCCTTAACCGTTGCCGCTCATCGCACGGTGCCGTTCCTTCAAGCGCCGGTAATTCTGGGCCGAATATTCCAGAAACTCCAACTCACGGTCGTTCAGGGGCCGCACCGGTTTGACCGGACTGCCGACATAGAGAAATCCACTGTCCAGCACCTTGCCTGACGGAACGACGCTGCCCGCGCCAATCGTCACCCGTGAACGCACAATGGCCTTGTCCATCACAATCGCGCCCATGCCGATCAGGCAGTAATCCTCAATCGTGCAGGCGTGCAGAATGACTTTATGACCGACCGTGACATCATTCCCGATCTGCGTGGGCTGGCCGCCCGGACAAAAGCGGCTGTCATGGGTGACATGAATGATCGTTCCGTCCTGAATGCTGGTGCGCTCACCGATACGGATGCTTTGAATATCGCCCCGGACGACGCTCATCGGCCAAATCGAACTGTCCTGGCCGATTTCGACATCACCGATAACCAAGGCGGTCTCATCGATATAAGCGGCGGGATGGATGCGCGGGGTATGCTGCTCAAAAGAACGAATGGACATAAAACCTCATCGCCAGAAATCGGTCATGACGCTGCCACTGAAAAATCCAAAACTCAACGCATCGTCACCAGTTCTTCAGCGCTGGTGGGATGAATGGCTACCGTATTATCAAAATCGCATTTAGTCGCACCCATGCGGATAGCGACCGCGAAGCCTTGCAACATCTCATCGGCCCCTTCGCCAATGAGATGGCAACCGACGATCTTTTCCTCCGGGCCGACGCAGACCAGCTTCATCGCTGTCTGGGGCTGGCGGGCGGTGAACGCATGGTACATCGGACGAAATTGTGTCTGGTAGATTTTGACCGTGCTGCCGAACCGACTCCGGGCTTCCTCTTCGGTCAAACCCACGGTGCCGATGGGGGGATGGCTGAATACCACGGTGGGAATGTTCTCATAGGGCAGGCGCCGTTCCGGTTGCCCGCCGAACAGGCGGTCTGCCAGTCGACGGCCCGCGGCAATCGCGACCGGGGTCAGATGGAAACGTTCGGTTACATCGCCGATGGCGTAGACACCGGGGACGTTGGTGTTCTGGAAAGAATCGGTAGGAATGGAACCGTTCGGATTGGTCGCTACTCCCGCCATGGGCAGATTCAGGGCGTCGGTGTTCGGAATACGGCCAATCGCCCAGATCAGGGCATCGACATGCAGGACGCCGGCCTGGCCCTCGCAATGCAGGTTGAGCGCACCGTTGGCCCGTCGCGCCACTGCCCGAACCTGGGTGTGTGTAAATATTGTAATGCCATCCTCACGCAGCCGTTCCATCAACTGCTCGCGAAGCAGAGCGTCGAAGGGACGCAGAAGCTGATCCTTGCGCATCAATAGCGTGACTTCGGAACCCAGCGCTTGCAGCATCCCCGCCAGTTCGACGGCGATGTAGCCACTGCCAACAATCGCGGTTCGCGGTGGACAGGACTGCAATTCAAAGAAACCATCCGAGGTGACGCCGAATTCAGCGCCGGGCAGTTCGGGAATCCGGGGCCGGCCACCGGTGGCGATCACCAGGTGATCGGCGGTGTAGCGGTCGCTGTTGACGTCCAGGGTGTGGGCGTCCACGAACCGGCCAAAGCCGCGAATCAGCTCAACGCCAGCCTCAGCCAAATAGCCGCGATACCACTCATTGATGTTATGCACGAAGGCGTCGCGGGCGGCTTGCAGCTTTCGCCAGTCAAAACCAAAGTAATCCAGTCGAAACCCATAGCCCGGGGCGTCGTCTAGCGCATGGGCGAGATGGGCGGCGTACCACATGATTTTCTTGGGGACGCAACCGGCGTTGACACAGGTTCCGCCGAGTCGTCCGGCTTCGATGAGCGCACAGCGGGCGCCGTGACGGGCTGCTTGCTCCGCAACGGACAGGCCGCCGCTGCCGCCGCCAATCACCAGCAGATCGTAATGTTGTTCAGCCATGCATCCTCCCCGGACGGGGCCTCCTAAGCGGGTTGACAACGATCGAACTCAGTATAGGCATTTTCAACAGTGCAAAAAAATCCCCCCATAACGGGGGGCGAAATTTCGGCGGGATTTAGACCAGCGGCATTTCCGGCAGCGGCTTGAGCTTCCAGATTTCTGTGTTGTACTCGCGCATGGTGCGATCAGTGGAGAACTTGCCGCTGGTGGCGGTGTTGAGAATGCTCATTTGCGTCCAGCGCTCCTCATCCTGATAGGCCAGCGCGGCTTGATGCTGAGCATCGATGAAGGCGCGCAGATCGGCAATGGTCAACCACGGATCATGCGGGCTGGTCAGCGAATGCAGGATCGGATCAAAAATACCCCGCTCAAACTGGTTGAAGTGGGCGCTTTCCAGCAAATGCATGATCCGGGTGATATCGGGATCATCATGAATAATGGCGACCGGATTGTAGTTCTGCCGTCGTTCCTCGACTTGCGGCGCGGTCAGACCAAACAGGAAGAAATTCTCATCGCCGCATTCCTCGCGGATTTCGATGTTGGCGCCATCCAGTGTGCCGATCGTGACCGCGCCATTCATCATGAATTTCATATTACCGGTGCCGGACGCTTCCTTGCCGGCAGTCGAAATCTGTTCGGACAGATCCGTGCCGGGGCAGATAATTTCCATCGCCGACACCCGATAGTTGGGCAGGAACGCTAATTTTAGTCGATCACCCACATCAGGATCGTTGTTGATGACCCGGGCCACGTTACTGGTCAGCTTGATGATCTGCTTGGCCATGTAATAGCCTGGCGCCGCCTTGCCGCCGATTAACACACAGCGCGGCGTCCAGTTGGCGGTATCACCACGCTTGATGCGGTCGTAGAGATGGATCACATGCAGGATGTTCAACAACTGGCGCTTGTACTCGTGCATGCGCTTGACCTGCACGTCGAACAGCGCTTGGGTGTTGAAAACGACGCCGCAGTCGGCCTCAACCAACGTGGCCAGCCGCACCTTGTTGTCGTGCTTGACCTGCCGCCACTTCGCACGGAACTTGGCGTCTTTGGCGTAGGGAATCAGCTTGCGCAGTTCATCGAGATTGGTAATCCAGTTCGGCCCGATCGTGTCGGTGATTAGCGCATTCAGACCCGGATTGCAGCCGGCCATCCAGCGCCGTTGCGTCACGCCGTTGGTCTTGTTGTTGAACTTCTCCGGCCACAATTCGTAGAAATCGCGGAATAGCCCTTGCTGTAGCAGTTCCGAATGCAACGCCGCCACGCCGTTAACCGAAACGCTGCCGACGATGGCCAGATAGGCCATGCGCACCTGCTGCTCGTACCCTTCCTCAATCAGCGACATGCGCCCCTGACGGTCGATGTCGCCGGGCCAGCGGCGGGCGACCTCAGCCAGGAAGCGGGCGTTGATTTCATAGATGATATCCAGGACGCGCGGCAGCAGTTGCCGGAACAGTCGCACCGACCAACGTTCCAGCGCCTCGGGCAGCAGAGTGTGGTTGGTATAGGACATGACCTGGCTGGTGATCGTCCAGGCTTGATCCCAGCCGACGC
>CAZDVY010000172.1:0-5156 GCA_964508935.1 uncultured Candidatus Competibacteraceae bacterium
TTTGCGCGACCGCCTTGATGGTCGCCGCGTCGTATTGCAACGGGCCGTCGATCAGTAAATCCGGACGCCGTTCGCGGGCGATGCGGGTGGCTGCCTTGACCTTCTCTACATCGCTGCCACTGCCGGAGGCTCCAGTGCTGTAGCTCAGCATCGCCACGCGCGGAGTGATGCCGAAAGCCTGGGCGGAGTCAGCGCTCTGAATAGCGATATCGGCCAGTTCCTCGGCATTCGGATCGATGTTAATGGCGCAATCGCCGTAGACCAGCACCTGTTCGGGCAAGCACATAAAGAAGATCGACGACACCAGTTGCACGCCGGGAGCAGTCTTGATCAGTTGCAGGGCCGGGCGAATGGTGTTGGCGGTGGTATGCACTGCACCGGACACCAGCCCGTCCACTTCGCCCAGATACAGCATCATGGTGCCCAGCACCACCGAATCATGCAGTTGTTCTTCCGCCAGACCGGCGTTTAGCCCCTTATGCCCGCGCAGTTCCACCATGGCGTCGATATAGCGCGGGTCGATCTGGGTCGGATCGATGATCTCAATGTCCGGGGGAATAATCATGCCGCGGCGAGCGGATAACCGGCGCATCCGTCCGGCGTCACCCATGAGTATGCAGCGAGCGATGCCGCGCTGGTGGCAGATCATGGCGGCCTCGATGGTGCGCGGCTCATTGCCCTCGGGCAGGATAATACGCTTATGGGCCTGGCGGGCGCGCTCCACCAGCATGTGCCGGAACGCGGGCGGACTGAGCCGCCGTTCCTCGAGAGTGGTCAGTAACGGCTCCTTCCAGTCCAGGCTAATGTGTGAAGCAACGGCTTCCACCGCCTGCAACATCCGGTCGCGGTCATCGAGCGGGACTTCCAGATTGATATAGGGCAGATACAGCACTGATTGCAGGGCGCTGGCGGCGATAGTCAGCACCGGCAATCCCGTGTCGAGTCCCGGCCCGCATAATTTCCAGACCCGCGGGTCGGGCTTGAGACCCCCGGTCAACAATACTGCCGCCACCTGGGTGCCGCTCATCGCCGCCATGCAGGTCGCCAGCAGCAGATCATCGCGGTCGCCGGGGATGATCATCATGGCGCCGGACCGCAGTTCCCGACAACTGTTGACCAAGGTGGGCGCACCCAAGGCAACATGGGTGACGCGCCGGTTCATCTGGCCTTCGTTGAGGACCTGGGCGCCGATCATTTGCATGATGTCCTGAACGCGCGGCGCGCTCAATTCGCGCTGCCAGGGGATACAGCCGAGTAATTTGAACGTTTCAGGCCAATGGCGGGTGCACTCAGCGCGGAATTCCGCCTCATGACTGGAGCTGCTGTTATCGGCGGCGCGGCTGAAATCAAAGCGGATATGACCCGTGGGGTCAACCGGCGCATCCATCAAGTTCAGGATGCAACCGAGCATTCGTTCATGGCGGATGCCACCATAGGCCTGGGCGACGACTTCCACAGTATCGGCGACCTGACGTGGGGTATCGCGACCAGGAACGGCGACGATAATCACCCTGGCGTCCAGACCCTGGGCCATTTTGGCATTGAGGTGTGTGCCGTAGGGCTGCTCCTCGGTATCGACCAGACCTTCGACAATGACGACACTGGCGTTCTGCGCCGCCCGTTCATAGCGAGTGATCACTTCCTCCAGCAGCACGTTTTCCTGATCGTGACCGAGCAGCCTTTCCGCCTCGGCGACCGGGATCGGTTCCGGTGGATTCAGACGGGTCACGATGCGCGCCAGGCGGGTTGAGCGTTCCGGGCCGGTGTCAGAAGCGTGCGGTTGGCTAATGGGTTTGCAGAAACCGACTGGGATGCCCTGACGGTCGAGTGCGTGAACCAGACCGAGCGCGACGGTGGTTAATCCAACCCGTTGCTCGGTGGGGACGACAAGAATGGCGGTAGTCATGACCGTTCCCTCTTTGGGATGTCAATGTTGCATTGCAACGTAGCATACACCAGAACGTCCCCAAAAAACCCCAGGTCTCTCACCCTCAAGCTTTTCCCCCGGCATCCCAGGGTGTTGCCCCACTGCTATTAACTCAGAGGCCGTGTAAAAGCTCTATGCTTCCAGGCTTCTTGCAGTAGCGATTTCTTGCATAATGCGCACTCCTTAGAAGCTGTCTAAAAACTCCCCTCTCCCCTCGGGAGAGGGGTTGGGGGTGAGGGAGCTTTTTCAACGGCTTAGCGGGCCACCAGCGGTATGAAAACCCTGCAAAACGGTGTTTGTTGTGCAACATCGATTCGGCTCACTGATTGAAAAAAGACCCTCACCCCTGCCCCTCTCCCACCGGGAGAGGGGTTCTTAGACAGTTTCTTAGCGTGTTCTTTAAAGACTCTCCGTAAAATAATCGGGTTGAAGTGCTATAAACATGACGAGTACTCGGCTTTTGCCGGAGTAAAGCGATGGCGATATTCCACGAACTACGTATCCGGCAGCGTGAACTGCTGGAACAACTCGATGAACTGGACGAGGCGGTCGTTGAACTGACCGCGCTTTTAGAAAGCGTTGCTGCCGACGATGAGGAGGATTTTACCGAGCGACACGAGCGGCTGGCCTGGCTGCATCGCCAACAGGCCGGGGTGCGGGTGATGCTTGGCGAAACGGAACGGGCGCTGCTGGCGCTTGCAGAATAAGTTTCTCTAATCCAGCCCCAGCAACTGTTCCTCTGCGCGCACCGCCTGTTCCTGTTGCTGCAAGGCCCACATCTGGGCGTACAGGCCACCCTGTTGCAACAATTCGCGGTGACTGCCCTGTTCCCGCACCCGGCCATGCTCCAGCACCAGAATCTGGTCGGCATCGACAATCGTGGATAGCCGGTGGGCGATCACCAGCGTGGTGTGGTCGGTCGCCACGGCGCGTAATGCCTGCAAAATGGCCTGTTCGGACTGGCTGTCCAGCGCCGAGGTCGCCTCGTCGAAAATCAGGATGCGCGGGCGCTTGAGAATGGCCCGGGCAATGGCCACCCGCTGTTTTTCGCCGCCCGACAGCTTCAGCCCGCGCTCCCCCACCACTGTGTCGTAACCGGCGGGCAGTACGGTAATGAAATCATGCAGTTGCGCCATGCGGGCGGCTTCAGCAATCTCTTCGCGGCTGGCGTCGGGCCGGGCGTAGGCCAGGTTGTAATACAGCGTGTCATTGAACAGCACGGTGTCCTGCGGAACGATGCCAATCGCCGCCCGCAAACTCTGCTGGGTCGCGTTGCGCACATCCTGTCCGTCGATGAGTACACGCCCGCTATTCACTTCGTAGAACCGAAACAGCAGCCGCGCCAGGGTCGATTTCCCCGCTCCACTGGCCCCGACCACCGCCAGCTTGCGCCCCGGTGGTACGGTAAAACTGACATCGAACAAAATCTGCCGATCCGGCTGGTAGCCAAAATCCACGTTCTCAAACCGCAGTTCACCCTGCGTCACCTGTAATGGAACGGCGTCCGGCGCATCGCGAACTTCCGGGGTTCGCTCGAATAGACGGATCAAATCATCCATGTCAGCCAGCGCGTACTTGATCTGCCGGTAAACGATGCCGAGAAAATTCAGCGGAATGAACAATTGCAGCAGCAGCGCGTTGACCAGCACCAAATCGCCCAGCGTCAACTGGCCGGCGGCGACCTGCCCGGCGGCGGCGAACAGGATCAGCGTGACGCCAACCGCGATGATCGCGCCCTGGCCGAAATTGAGCGCCGACATCGACGTCTGGCTCAACACCGCGCTGTTCTCCCATTCGGCTAAAGTCGCATCGCAGCGCCGCAACTCCCAGTCCTCATTGCCGAAGTACTTGACCGTTTCGTAATTGATCAGGCTGTCAATAGCTTCATTATTAGCCTGTGATTCCAGCCGGTTCATCAAATGGCGATGCTCCATCCGCCAGTGGGTGATCGCCAGAGTGAAGGCGACATAGGCGACGACGCTGCCGAAGACGATCATTGTGAACACTGGTGGATAGCGGCCCAACAGCAGCACCGCCGCCAGCAGGAATTCAATCAACACCGGCAAAATGCTGAAGGCTAAATAATTCAGCAGAGTACTCAGGCTGCGCGCGCCCCGCTCCAAATCACGGCTGATCGCCCCAGTTTTCCGCTCCAGGTGGAAGCGCAGCGATAAATCATGCAAGTGCGCCAGGGTGCGCACCGTCAGCCGACGCATGGCCCGGTAGCGCACCCGGGCAAACAGCACGTCGCGCAACTCGCTGAACAGCGCATTGCCCAATTTCAATGCGCCATAGGCCAGCAGCAGGATGGTTGGCAAGGCAATGGCGACTGCCTGCCGGGCGTCAAGGCTATCGACGATTCCCTTGAGCACCAGCGGAACCCCGATATTAGCGATCTTGGCAAATACTAGGCAGCCAAGCGCCAGCAGCACGCGACCGCGATATTCCCAGAGATAGGGCAACAAAGCGCGCAGGTTCGCCCAGTCACGACGCTCATGATGTGGGGATTCGGTATAACGAAGATCGGGACGCATGGCAGTTCGCCTGAAAAACGAAAGGCCATCCCGGAGGATGGCCCTTCAGTTGCGATCATGAAAAACTGTGGATTATTGCGGTGCAGCAGGTGCAGTTTCCGGAGCCGCTTCGGTTGGGGCCGCAGCTTCCGCTGGAGCGGGCTCTGCCGGAGCGGGCGCAGTTTCTGGTGGCGTTGCTTCTGCAGTGGGAGTCGGGGCTGCGTCAACCTTGATGCCCGTTTCACCCAACATGTAAATAATGGAATCTTTGATATGGGTCTCGGTCAACGATGGATCGCCACCTTTCGCGGGCATGGCGCGAATGCCGGTCACGGCGTGAGTGACCAGCGTATCCAGTCCCTGGGCGAACCGGGGTTCCCACAGCGTCTTGTCGCCGATCTTGGGCGCACCCAACACCCCGGCGGCATGACAGGCGGCGCAGACCTTGTTGTAGACCTCTTGACCGGTCATTTTTACCTCACCGGCTGGCTTGGGCAGGGCGGTCGATACCCGGGACACTGGCTGGATGCGGTCAAGCACTGCCGCTTGCTTGCGCGAGCCGTCATCGGGGGCGATGCTGTTGACGACGCCGATGAGAGCGGCAACCAGGAACAGTACGGCTGCCAGCAGCACCAACGCCGAGAGCAGGGTGACGGACGTGGTAACAACAGATTTATCGACTTGCGAACTCACACTCTCACCTCACTGAGCGCATT
>CAZDVY010000173.1:0-5122 GCA_964508935.1 uncultured Candidatus Competibacteraceae bacterium
TCATTTGGGGCTTGTAGTAAGGGCCGATCATGAACGGCGACAGCGGCCGTTTATTAGCGGACATATTTTTCTCCTCGTTACGCAGTGGCGAACAGATATAAATCTTCGTTTTGTGCAGTGCCAAGCATACCAAATGCCGCACGAATTTTCGGGAAATCTGACAACGGGTAAAGTCGGGGATCAGGAACCGGAATTCGGACGGCGCTGGCGGGTGGGGATCAGAAATCGATGCAGCGTCCGGCCTTTTCCCAATCACCGTAGCGGGTGGGTTCGGGGCCTTTCGGGCCGCCGTATTCCCTGGGTTTCTGGGAAGGGGTTGCATC
This sequence comes from uncultured Candidatus Competibacteraceae bacterium, assembly GCA_964508935.1. Taxonomy (GTDB): domain Bacteria; phylum Pseudomonadota; class Gammaproteobacteria; order Competibacterales; family Competibacteraceae; genus UBA2383. The sequence goes on from CAZDVY010000173.1 coordinate 324, forward strand.
CTGGGGAGGGATTGGAGTCACAGACGGCTGCGGGGGCCGCGTCGGTTCATCATTCTTGTTCATGGCAACTCGCTATGGGTTAAAGGATGGCGGTGGCTGACCATCCTGGCCCCATTTATTGATGGTATTGATGGGACCGCCGGAGGGTTTTAGGCAGAACACCATGACAACGACTTGCCTGCTCCGGTCACTACATTTTGTTGGGTTATTATGCCGCTCAAGGCTCCTGAACGCAACGAACCCGGAAACCGCCAGGAGTTTTTTGTAGAGACAGCAACTCAGCAGCATCTTGGTCAAAAATTCACGGAGTTCAAGACAATGATTGAAGAATGGAGCGCTTTTGTCGAACCATCCGGCGGACAGGTCAGCAACAGTCGGGCGATACGCCGTGGTCAGGCGGCGTTGCACGACGGCGCGATCTGTAGCGATCTGTCACCACGGGGTCTGATTACGGCGCACGGTTCTGACGCCGATCTGTTCCTGCAAGGTCAGTTGACGTGCGATGTGCAACAGGTCACGCTCGATCAAAGCATTCTCGGCGCGTTCTGCTCGCCCAAGGGCCGGGCGCTGGCCTGTTTCCGGCTGTTCCGGCGCGAGGATGCGATCTATCTGGAATTGCCGCGGGAACTGGTGGAAGCAACACTCACCCGGCTGCGCAAATATGTGCTGCGGGCCAAGGCCACGCTCGAAGATGCCAGTCACCGGCTGGCAAGGTTTGGCGTGGCCGGCCCGCGCGCTGAAGCCGTATTAAGCGACCGGTTCGGTGCGCTCCCCGCCGCGCTGAACGGCGTCCTGCACACGAGTGGCGACTGGCCGGGCGTCACCTTGATCCGTCTACCGGGAATCACGCCGCGTTTTGAGCTGCACGGTCCCTTGCCCGTCATGCAGGCGCTGTGGAAAGCACTGGATTTGAACGTGACCTTCACTGACGCGGAACCGTGGCGATTGCTGGACATTCTCGCCGGCCTGCCGACGATTTACCCGGAAACGGTGGAAGCGTTCGTGCCGCAGATGATCAATCTCGACGCACTGGACGGGATCAGCTTTCAGAAGGGCTGCTACACCGGGCAGGAAGTCGTCGCCCGTATGCATTATCTCGGCAAGTTGAAACGACGCATGGTTCTGGCGCGAGTGGGCAGCGCGCAGCCTCCCCGGCCCGGTGACGCGCTGTTTTCGCCGCAAGCCGACACCAACCAAAGCGTCGGGCGGATTGTGGACGCTGCGCCACATCCTGACGGAGGTTATGCGCTGCTGGCAGTCGTGCTGATTGAATACGCGAAACCGGGCGCATTGCAGTTGGGCGACGCCAGTGGGCCGGCGCTCTATCTGGAGCCTCTCCCCTACCTGCTCACGGCGCCGGATTGATCAATCATCCGCCGGCGCCCAGCCGCCCAAGTCCTTCCAGCGATTGACGATCTGGCAAAACAGTTCGGCAGTGCGCTCGGCGTCGTAAATCGCCGAGTGCGCCTCGCGCTCATTCCACGGAATGCCCGCCGCCTGGAGCGCCCGCGCCAGAACGGTCTGACCATACGCCAGACCGGCCAGCGACACCGTGTCGAAATTGCTGAACGGGTGAAACGGGCTGCGTTTGATTTTGGTGCGGGCCACCGCCGCGTTCAGAAAGGCCAGATCGAAAAAGGCGTTATGGCCGACCAGAATGGCGCGATGGCAACCGGTATCGCGCACTTCCCGGCGCACTTCGCGGAAAATGTCGCTTAATGCTTCGCTTTCCGACACGGCGAAACGGAAGGGATGATCGGGATCGATGCCATTCACCGCCATCGATGCGGGGTCCAACCGCGCGCCGGGAAACGCCTGGACATGATGCGCCAGTGTGCCAGCCGGGCGCAGATTCCCCCGCCAATCCATGCGCACGATGACTGCCGCGATTTCCAGTAAGGCGTCGGTGGCGGCGTTGAGACCGCCGGTTTCGACATCGATGATGACCGGCAGAAACCCACGGAAACGGCGGGCGATAAGGACGTTGGGAGCAGGTTCGTTCATGGATGCAGCATACCGGATCATCCACTGGAACGCACCCAACCGCGCTTTCGACCTGGGCCGCCTATACTTGCGAGACGCCTTCTTCCTGGAAAACCGGTTATGCGCTCCCTCACCCGCGACCTGCTGACCCGCGAGGTCATCGACTGGCATCAACAGGGTCTGATCAGTCAATCCCTGCGGGACGCCCTGCTGCCACGCTACGAAACGCACGGGCGTTTTCTGGCGGCGTTGCTGAAATGGCTGGGCCTGTTTGCCCTTTTCCAGCTTGGATTAGCGGTACTCGCGTTCATCGCCCTGATGACCGAATCCGCTGGGGTCGCCGCGCTGTTGCTGGCGCTGACGGGTGCGGGATTATGGTTTTGGGGGGTGCGCATGGCGACCGACCCGCAGCAACGTCATCCTTTTACCGGCGCGGTGCTGATCACCGCCAGTCTGGCCGCCGCCTTCGGGGTGCTAATGCTGCTGTATCTGGCTGCCGGCGGCGACAGCGAGGATCGGGCGATTCCGGTTCTGATGCTGTTGACCGGGCTGCTGGCGGGCTTGACGGCGTATCGCTACTGGCTGCGTTGGCCGTTGTTGCTGGCGCTGCTGCTGTTTTTCCACGGTCTCGGCGCATGGCACGCCTACGCCGGGCGCGGTGCGTATCTCGCTCATATTCAGGACGAACGTCTGATGGCGGTCATCGCGCTAGCGGCTATTTTTCTGGGTCTCTGGCACGAGCGCCGGCTGGAAATCGGTCCCTTGCAGCGATGCGCCGGCTTTGGGGCGCTCTATCTGATTTTCGGCCTGTTGTATCTGAACCTGTCGCTGTGGTTTCTGACCCTGTTCGGCCAGCCGCTGCACTGGGTGTTGATTTTCACTGCTGCCGGCGTCGCCCAGATCGTCGTGGGCGCACGGCTACACGATGCGCGCTTCACCGGGTTTGGCATCGTGTTTCTGGCGATTAATCTGTACACGCGCTTTTTTGAACACTTCTGGGATCGGCTGTCGCTCGGCGTCTTTTTCCTGGTCGGCGGAGCGCTGGCGATGGCGCTGGGTTTCGCCTGCGAACGCTGGGGCCGGACTGCCGGGGAGTTGCAGTCATGAATCCGACCTCCCGCAATCGCCGGGTTCGCCGGGAACTGGATGAACTGCTGCGTCAAGGGTTGCTGGATGAAGCGATTCATGCGCAGTTGAGCGAACGCTATCCGACCGAGGGTTGGGACTGGCGTTCGCTGGGCCGCTGGTTCCTGATTTTCGGCGCGGTCAGCGTCATGGCCGGGCTGGTGATTCTGGGCCGCACGCTGTTTGAGTTCACTTTGGAAAAGCTGGCGGTGCTGTTGGGCATCGTCACGTTGGCCAGTTTCGGCGGCGGGCAATGGCTGAAAAACACCCGTCCCCATTTAGTCTGGAGCGCGCTAAGTCTGGAGTTGCTCGGCGGATTGCTGCTGATTGGCCTGACCTTCACTCTGGGGATGATCTATTCCAGCGGCTCCGGCAACTGGCCGGCGCTGCTGCTGATGGATCTGATCGTGCTAATCGGCCTGAGCTACGCGCTGGGCAATGCGTTGTTGCTGGTTCTCAGCGCCGTAGTGTTTTTCTGCTGGTTCGGCGGCTTCACCGGCTACGCTTCCGGGTGGGGCGCGTACTGGTTCGGCATGAATTACCCGCTGCGCTTTCTGATGGCCGCCCTGGTGATGATTGCGGTCGCGGTGATTCACCAGCAGAGCGAAAGCGGGCTGCTGGCGCGCTATCGGGGATTTTGCAAAATCTGGCTGTCGAGCGGGCTGTTCTTTGCGGAAATGGCGCTGTGGCTGCTGGCGCTGTTTGGCAATTTTGATCTGGACAGCAATGGGTGGTCTGCGCCCAAGACCGTTGAGCTGTTGCTGTTCAACGGATTATGGGCGGGTTTGAATATCGTACTGATTGGATTGGGGGCGCGATGGGCGATGCGCATGTTGACCGGCTATGGCGCCACTTTTCTGATCATTCAGATTTACACGCTGTTTTTCGCTCATCTCGCCGAGCATCTCGGTTTGCTGCTGAGTCTGCTGATCGCCGGTGGCGGGGCGCTGGCGCTGACGTTCTGGCTGGAACGGCGACGGCGCGCACTCTGACCGTTCCTTTCAAGAATTCCCCGCCTTTGCGAAGTAGCGCACGTCGGGTAAGCCGGCAAAATCATCATCCTGCGTCCACAGCGTCGCGCCGTGAGCGCGGGCGGTGGCGAGAATCAGGCTATCCGCCATGGCCAGGCCGAGATCGCGGGAAATCCGGGCGGCGGCCAACGCCAGCGAGGTATCAATGTCTACCACCGCGCTTTGCTGCATGGCGACAACCACGTTATGCGCTTCCTTTTCGCCACGGGTGCGGAGCAGGTACTTGAAGACTTCAAAAATCACGATGACCGGCACAATCAATGCGCCGGTTTCCTGAATAACTGCCTTGAAAGCCGGGCCGTTTGGACCTGCCGTCAAAAATTCGATCCAGCCTGACGAATCGACCACGTTCATAGCTCGCGGTCCTTCTTCTCGCGCTCGAAGGGCAGATCGACGCCTTTGAGAATCCCATAAAATGATTCAATCGGCATCACCGGCACCAGTTCGATGCGTCCATCGTAGGTCAGCACCTGAAATTTCTGGCCGGCTTTCAGTTGCAACTTTTCCCGCACGGCCTGGGGAATCACGATTTGATACTTGGGGGACAGGGTGACGGCTTCCATCGGCGGCTCCTTAACAGTGGGAAACAAACACTATCTAGCCGATCATTCGTTGATTCGCAAGTCTTCAAGCAAGTCGATCAGCGTTTTGTCGTATTAG
>CAZDVY010000174.1:0-5076 GCA_964508935.1 uncultured Candidatus Competibacteraceae bacterium
GAATTTTCATCCATCGGCCACGCGGATATTGGCTGGAACAACGGATTCCGGCGTTTCTGGAGCCACATTGGGCAGCACCAATTCCCATTATGGCCAGCGCAGATTCAATCGTCCCTGCCACATCAATGAGTTGAATACCGCCACCCCGCAGCTACTCGCCGTCTGTTCAGCGGGCGGCGTTGCCCCATTCTCCGACTGCAATTTCACGCGGGCCAATGGCGGCAAGCCAATCACCCGAATCGTTTGAGTCGCCATTGGCAACGTCAACCACAACTCACCGCCCGTCGGCTGATCCAGAAACACGGTTGCAGACGCTTCGGTCAACACTCCGTTTCCAGATCGGCCTTCCAGTAGCAAGGGCGCCGCCTTCGCCCGGCGCGGCGCATCCAGCGCCGGGGTCAGCGCCATCAGAAACACATCCTCTTGCCGAGGTGCGTCCGGCTGAATTTCCAACCGCCACATGCCGATGTCGAACCATGGCTGCGCACTGGCGCCCTGATTAAAACTTACCCCATCCAGTTGCGCATCATCACCATCAGCTTCTACGTAATATTGATAATCCCGGCCGCCGACCAAGCGAATGACGGCGTCTTGGGGCAAAATGCGCTGCACAGTCAGCCAGCCGCGCCCGTTTTGCGCCAACGCCATATCGCTATTGCTTTCCAGAATCCCGTTGCCACGATCACCCTTGAGCACCCGCAAACCTTCAACGTGTGGTTGTCCGACCGTGTGCAGCAACCATTTCTTGACAAAGTTAGCCTTGACTGCCCGCACCCGGTCGCGGATCAGCAGGCGATCTTCATCTGGCAGATACAATAGTTGCCGCTGGACCTGTTCGACCTTGCCTCCCCAGCCGCCTTCATCATGGGCCGGAGTGTTGTAAGCAGCCGTCAAATCGGCGGCGATATAGGTGTAATCTCCTTCGCGATGCTCGAAGCGCTCCAGTTCCCCGCCTTCCAGACGCAAACCTTGGTCCCGGTTATCCAGCCAGTGCTGAACGTCACGAATCGCGCTACCGGTGGGCAGTACGACTCGCTGGCCACCATCCACAACGTTGTCGGCGAAAAAGCGGTTAGGCTGTACCTTCTCGCCGGGTCGCAAAATCAGCAGGGTATTTTTGGCGATGCTGCGAATTGCGTAATTCAGCCGGTTGGGACTGAAAAATCCGCCATAGGCGCTGCTGTTAATCGCCAGCGGCGCGCCCTTGAACAGGCTGAAATGGCCGGCGTCATAATGACCATGATGAGTAAAGGTATCGCCCGCTCGGAAACTGATGAAGGTCGCATCAGGAGTCCAATCGGAATGAATGTAGGCCAGATTCAGGGCGTTGCGCCCGAACAATTCAGCGCTGGGGAGGCCGCTGAACAAGCCAGCGATATCGGCTCCCGGTACTGGCGCCAAGCTCGGATCGTTGAACAGCCGAAAGCCCCAGCGGTAATCCCGGTAGTAGCTCTCCGCGCCGTGTATCTGGCCGAGAGAGGAGGAATAAGCGGCCAGAACCGGATCGCGAGTCGCCTGCGCAATGAGATCGATCACCCGCCGTGTTTCATCCTTCAAATCCACTCGCGGGCCTTCGTCGCCTAACGCTTCGATCCGGTGATCCGGGCGGGTGGCGTAGAGCGTCCAGTAGCCAACCCGGCGCAAGGCGCGGCGCACTTGGTCAGCTTGACGACTGTACTCCAAGCCGTTCAGGTAAGCCGAACCCGCCAGAGCGATCAGAAACGCTCGGCTGTTAATCCAGTAGTTGTAGCCTTCCGGCCAACCTTCGGTCAGTTCCAGCGCCTTGATCGTTTCGAGAAAATGGCCTTGCGCTCGCGCAATCAGCCGCTCCCGTATTGCATTAGTCGGATCGAGCACAATGGCGCACAGCCAGGCGTCAGCGGCCAAAGTGCTGCGTCCGTGCCATAGCGATGGGCTATCATCGTCCAGTTGCTCAAGCGTTTTACGCAGCACACTTTCCAGGACAATCTCGATGCGCTGCTGATCCTCAGCGGTCAACCCTGGATAGCGGTGCAGCAGATCGTAGGCCAGCGCGGCTTCCCAGCAGACGCCGCTTTGATCGCCGCTCTCCGCCGATGAAACTGCTGGCGCAAACTGGAGCAATACGGTTAATAATCGTTGCGCCGACTTCGGATCGCCGGTGCTGACCCAGCAGGCCGCCAGGGCAGGCATGTCACCGCCGCTGCAAGCCGCACCGGGCGGAGTCAAACCACGCTGACGATAACCCGCCTCGCGCATCGCCAGCACGGTTGATATGCCTTCACCTGACCATTCGGCCAGTTCGGGCAACACAATTCGCGGGCGGCGGGAGCGCACTTGGCCGTCCAGCTCATGATCCCGGTAACGTGGCCCCGGCTTCAGCGCCGCCATCAGCCAAGGCGGATTCATCTGCGACCATTCAAGGCCGCGTTGCGCCAACTGCCGCAGCGTCACTGGATAATGGGTGAGAACGTACCCGATGCTGCCACTCGCCAATAGTGCTACCAGAGTCAGGCCGGTCGCGTAGCCCCACCACAGCGGACGTAGGGTAGGGTGCGATGATCCCTCGTTGCATTGCGGTCGCTTGCTCTTTTGTGGTTGATTACAATGATTGTCGCGCATGATTCGTTATTCATCCGCCCTGGTTTCAGAGAAAACCGCTATGACCGCCCCTGCAACGCATCCGATTGCAACTGCTTATAACCTGTTCAGCATGGGTTTCCTGACCATCGTCGCGATCACCCTGCTACTCGGCGTTGGTCTTATCGTCCGACATTATCCATTCAGCGGTTGGTGGCTGGCCCTCGGCCTGACCGGATATGCAATCCTGTTGTGGCGCTGGCCGGGATCATGGCTGGCGGCGCTGCCGATTGCTCTGTCTATTTTTGATCCAGCGCCGTGGACCGGTTGGTTCTTTGTCGAAGAAACCGATTTTCTACTGATCGTCACCCTGGTCGTGGGCTACCTGCAACTGGCTCGCATTCAACCCGTCTGTCGGCTGGGATGTTCGGCTGGACTGGTGCTAACACTTTATGCCTTGGCTCTGATCATCAGTCTGATTCGAGGCATGTTGCCGTTGACTCTTCCTGATTTCAACGCACTGGCTAATTATGACAGCCCTTACAACAGCTTGCGGGTCGCCAAGAGCGTATTGTGGGCCTTGTTGCTGTTGCCGCTGCTGCGCCGCAGCCTGAATGTGGAAAACCGCGACCGTTATTTGCTGCCAGGACTGTTGCTGAGCCTAGCTAGCGTCGCCTTGGTCGTCATTATCGAACGCGCTTCATTTCCTGGCCTGATGGATTTTTCCAGCGACTATCGCGCTACTGGGCCATTTTCAGCCACACATACGGGCGGCGCGGCGCTGGACGGCGCATTGGCGCTGTTGTTGCCCTTTAGTTTCTGGTGGCTGTTTCAAGCGACCCGTCCACTCACCATAGCCTTGGCTGTTGCCCTTCTCGGTATAGGCGCTTACGCGGTGATGGCAACTTTCTCTCGTGGCCTGTATCTGGGCTTTGCGGCCTCAGTGATCGTCATGGGGCTTGGCCTTTTGCTGAACGGCTCGCGCGATAAGCGCTGGCGCTTGCTGCTGGCGCTGGTTCCACTCATGCTCCTGAGCACTTACCTCCTGTCCCAAGTGTTCTCCACTGGCGGCTACCGAACGCTAACGGCAGCCATTTTGCTGCTCGTTGGCGCGGTGTTCATTGCTACAGCGCAACGCCCTTTGCCCAAGGCAGCGCTGATCGGTTGGGCCATCGGCATCACAACGGGCAGTGAGTTGCTGCTCTGGTCGCTATTCCCCAAAGGTGTCTATGTCGGATTCGCGCTGGCCGCGCTGGTATGCGCCGTGGGAATCCTGCTGACCATGCTGAAACGCAGAGAGACGGGTATTGCACTGGGCATCGCCGGTTTTTTGGGCATGGCTCTCGGAACCGCTTTGATCGCCGAGTATTGGGGAGGCCAGCCCGCCTTACGCAATGCGCTTCCCGCTGTTGGTCTGAGCTTCGGGTTGGTCGCTGTTAATGTCCAGGCCCGACTATGGCGCTGGGGGCGGCCCACCCTGACCAGTATCGGTTTCCTAGCGATAGTGCTGGGCATCAGTATTCCCGTTGTTGGCAACTATCAAATGGGCGAACGCTTCTCGCAAGTACAACAGAATTGGCAGGATCGCATACAGCACTGGCAGTCGGGCCTGTACATGATGAACCCTGACTGGCCGACTGCGCTGTTTGGTATGGGAATCGGCAAATTTCCGGTCACCTACTTTTGGAAGAACCCGACGGGCGAATTTCCGGGCAGCCTGCGCTATGAAACCGAGGGGGATAATGTTTTCCTGCGGCTCGGTGGGCCTCGCCACCCACGCGGTTACGGCGAAGCGTTGCGGGTCAGTCAGCGGGTGAACGCTCAGGCCAATACCCTCTACACCCTGTCGCTGCGCGCCCGCAGCCCCACCGGCAACGCCGAGCTGGAAGTTGCGCTCTGCCAAAAATGGTTGCTGTATCCCTTCAATTGCAGCGGCCGCGCCCTGCGAATCAACAACCCGGACTGGCGTAATTTCGAGGTCATTCTTAAAACCGACCAGTTTGCTATCGGTCCCTGGTACGCCTATCACCCGGTTCAGCTCAATCTCGCTAACGCCAGCCGGGGTACGCTGGATCTAGATAACATCCGGCTTCAGGAGTTAGCGGCAGGCGCTGATCTCATCGCTAATGGCGGCCTCAGCCAAGGAAACGCACGCTGGTTTTTCACCAGCGACCGACATCATCTGCCGTGGCACATCAAGAATATCGGGTTGAATCTGTTGTTCGATCAAGGCTGGATTGGGCTGACATTGTTCGGCCTACTGACGTTTTTGGGCCTGTTGGCGTCGCTTCGGCAAGCGCGGCGCGGTAACCGGCTAGCGCTGGCGGTATTAGCGGGGTTGTTGGGATTTCTGCTGGTGGGCTTGTTCGACAGTTTGCTGGATGTGCCGCGCCTAGCGCTGCTTTACTTCCTGGTGTTGTTTAGTGTGCTGCTGAAACCCGATCCATCTGTGCCATCAGCCAACCACTCCCGCGTCCATGCGGCGACCTGATCGCGCCACTCCCGGCGGGAAAACGT
>CAZDVY010000175.1:0-5040 GCA_964508935.1 uncultured Candidatus Competibacteraceae bacterium
GCGCTCAAGGCGCACGGCATGTTGCTGCGGATGACCCGGCTAACGCACAGCTATCCACACTGCTGGCGGCATAAAACCCCGGTCATCTTCCGCGCCACTCCGCAATGGTTTGTCGGCATGGATCATCACGGCTTGCGCGCGCGCGCTTTGGATGAGATCAAAAAACTCCGGTTTACCCCGGATTGGGGCGAAGCGCGTTTGCAGGGCATGGTGGCCAACCGCCCGGACTGGTGCGTGTCCCGCCAGCGCTATTGGGGCGTACCGATGACCTTGTTCACTGGCAAAAAAACCGGCGAACTGCATCCGCGCACCCAGGAATTGATGGAGCAGATCGCACAGCGCATTGAACAAGGTGGCATCGACGCCTGGTTTGAACTGGATGCGGCGGAATTGCTGGGCGCGGAAGCCGCCGATTACGACAAGGCGTCTGACACGCTGGATGTCTGGTTCGATTCCGGCACGACGCATCTTGCCGTGCTGGATCGTCGCCCTGAATTGCACTTTCCGGCTGATCTTTATCTGGAAGGCTCCGACCAGCATCGCGGCTGGTTCCAGTCCTCACTGCTGGCTTCGGTGGCGATGCGCGGCGTGGCGCCCTATAAGGGCTTGCTGACCCACGGGTTCACGGTAGACGCCCAAGGCCGCAAGATGTCCAAATCATTGGGCAATGTGGTCGCGCCACAAAAAGTGTTCAACTCGCTGGGCGCTGATGTGTTGCGGCTGTGGACGGCGGCAACGGATTATCGCGGCGAAATGGGCGTTTCCGACGAAATTCTCAAGCGCATGGCGGATTCCTATCGGCGGATGCGCAACACCGCCCGGTTTCTGCTGGCCAATCTCAACGGCTTTGACCCGGCACAGCACTTATTGCCGCCCGAACGGATGCTGGCGCTGGATCGCTGGGCGGTAGATCGCGCCCGGCGCTTGCAAGATGAAATTGTGGAAGCCTACGATCAGTATGTGTTCCATTTGATTTATCAGAAAATCCATAATTTCTGCTCGGTGGACATGGGCAGTCTGTACCTCGACATCATCAAGGATCGTCAGTACACCACCGGTCGGGATAGTGTGGCCCGGCGCTCGGCGCAGACCGCGATGTACCACATTCTCGAGGCGATGACCCGCTGGCTGGCGCCGATTCTCAGCTTCACCGCTGAGGAAATCTGGCGGAACCTGCCCGGCGGACACAGCCCCTCGGTGTTCCTGACGACCTGGTATGCAGGACTGTTCGCAGTCAGTGATGATGACCCCTTCAATGCGGCGTACTGGGAGCGGTTGCTTAACGTCCGCGAGGTGGTCAGCAAAAAGCTGGAGCGGTTGCGGGTCGAGGGTGGCATCGGCTCCAGCCTGGATGCTGAAGTGAATCTGTACTGCGATGGCGATCTGGTGGCTGACCTAACCCGAATCGGCGATGAACTGCGTTTCTTCTTCATCACCTCTTACGTTCATGTTTATCCGCTGGTCGAGGCGCCCAGCGATGCGGAGATCGTGCAGGTCAACGGTCAGTCACTGGTGCTGGAAGCCATGACCAGCGACCACGATAAATGTGTGCGCTGCTGGCATCACCGGATCGACGTCGGCCATTATCCCGATCACCCGGAACTGTGCGGGCGCTGCGTGGAGAATGCGTTCGGAGCGGGGGAAGAGCGACGGTTCGCCTGATGGCTGGCTGTCGATGTGCGAATCGGTCATGCGGCTAATTACCTGGAATCTTTCATGCTGAAACCCTGGATCTGGTTGAGCGTGCTGGTGGTCGTGCTGGATCAGGCGACCAAATATCTTGCCGAGACGCTGCTGGTCATGCATCAGCCCGTGTCGGTGCTGCCGGGGTTCAACCTGATGCTGACCTACAATACCGGCGCGGCCTTCAGCTTTCTGGCGGACGCCGGCGGCTGGCAACGCTGGTTCTTTCTCGGCCTGGGGTCGGCAGTCAGCGTGGGCCTGACGATCTGGCTGACCCGGTTGAAACCGGGAGAGCGATGGCTGGCGGCGGCGCTGGCGCTGATTCTGGGCGGGGCGGTCGGCAATCTGATCGACCGACTCTGGCTGGGTCAGGTGATCGACTTCATCCAGCTTTATTACGACCGCTGGTATTGGCCGGCTTTCAATATTGCTGATTCGGCAATCACCCTCGGCGCAGTCTTGCTGATCGTTGACAGCCTGCGGTCGCAGGCCGCCCCTTCTCCGCAACAACCCCCGACGGATGCCTGAAATCGATGAGCGCACACATTCATCTTGCCAATCCCCGTGGGTTCTGCGCCGGCGTCGACCGGGCCATCGGCATTGTCGAGCGGGCGCTGGACCGGTTCGGCGCACCGATCTATGTCCGCCATGAAGTCGTGCATAACCGCTTCGTGGTGGACAACCTGCGCCAGCGGGGCGCGGTGTTCGTCGAGGAGTTGGATGAAGTCCCCGATGGGGCGACGGTAATTTTCAGCGCCCACGGCGTCGCGCAGGCCGTTCGGGAACAGGCGGCGCGGCGCGGATTAAAAGTGTTCGATGCCACTTGTCCCCTGGTCACCAAGGTGCATACCGAGGTCAGCCGTCACGCCCAGGCTGGCCGCGAGGTGATCCTGATCGGACATGCCGGCCATCCCGAAGTCGAGGGCAGCATGGGCCAGTATGACGAGAGCGCCGGCGGGCGGATGTATTTGGTGGAAACGGTCGAGGATGTGCAGACGCTCACCGTGCGCCATCCCGACGATCTGGCCTACGTGACCCAGACCACGCTATCGGTTGATGACACGGCCCGGATTGTCGCCGCCCTGCGCGAACGCTTTCCCGCCATCGAGGGGCCGCGCAAGGATGATATTTGCTACGCCACGCAGAACCGGCAGGATGCCGTGAAAGATCTATCGCGCAACTGCGAGTTGCTACTGGTGGTTGGCTCGCGCAACAGTTCCAATTCCAACCGCCTGCGGGAACTGGCGGAAAAAGCCGGTACGCCCGCGTATCTCATTGATGGGCCGGAGGACATCGACCCGCATTGGTTGGCCGGCAAAACCGCCATCGGTGTGACGGCGGGAGCCTCGGCCCCGGAGGTGCTGGTGGAGCAGGTCATCGCCCGGTTGCGGGAACTGGGCGCAGCAGCAGTTACGGAAAGCGTCGGTCGGGAAGAAAATATCGTATTCGCCCTGCCCAAGGAATTGCGATAATTGCCCGGTTTTCTGCCCAACTTCTGCGCCAACGCCACGGTCTTTCTCACCGTCCTGCTGGCCGAACTGTTTGCGCTGGTGCTGGCGCTCAGCGAAGCCGACCGGCTGGGCGATTTTTGGAACCGGCTGGCGTTGATTTCTTTGTTCGTGCAATGGGTGGTGCTGGGCGCCGCCGCCGTGTTGTGCCTCAGCCGGCGCTGGCTGGCCCAACTGGGGCCTGCCGCCGCCACCGGCGCCGTGCTGGGCCTGACACAGATGGTGACGCTGGGCTTCTCGCTGCTCGGTGGCGGGTTTCTCAATCCCTCGCCGGAACCGATCGTTCCTTCGCTGGCGTTCATCGCCCGCAACCTGGCGATTGCCGGTATCATCACCCTGATCGCCCTGCGCTATTTCTATATCCACCATCAGTGGCAACAGCAGATTGAAGCCGAATCCCGCACCCGGTTGCGCGTCTTGCAGGCGCGCATCCATCCCCACTTCCTGTTTAACACTCTTAACACCATCGCCAGCCTGATTCCCAGGCAACCCAACCAGGCGGAACAAGCGGTGCTCGACCTGGCGGATTTGCTGCGTTCCGCCCTTACCGACCGAACGTCCATTTCCCTCGCCGAGGAGCTGGAATTGACTCGCCGCTATCTGGCGATCGAACGGCTGCGCATGGGTGAGCGGCTGAACGTAGACTGGCAACTGGCTGAAAACCTGCCACTCGACATGCCTTTGCCGCCGCTGGTGCTGCAACCCCTGGTCGAAAACGCCATTCGCCATGGTTTGCAGCGATTGCCGGAAGGGGGAACGCTGACGCTGCGCATTGACCGGCAACCTGCTGCGCTATGCTTTATCCTCGCTAATCCCTGCCCGAAAGCTGATGATCTGCAGCACGGTCAGCATATCGCCCAGGATAATATTCGTCAGCGGCTCGCGCTCGCCTACCCCATGGCCCCGCCGCTGGAGATTGTCGAAACTGCTGGACATTATCGGGTCATGTTCACGATTCCGCTGACGCAGGAGATGGAATGCGCATCCTGATTGTCGATGACGAGCCGCTGGCCCGCGCCCGGTTGCGGGAGCTGCTGAATCGGTTGTGCACCTACGTCTGCTGTGGCGAAGCCGGCTCCGGCGTTGAGGCGCTGCACCTGACGCAACGGCTGAATCCCGACATCGTGCTGTTGGATATTGAGATGCCCGGCTTGAGCGGTCTGGAAACCGCTCACCAGTTGGCCGAACTAGAGGAACCCCCCGCAGTGGTTTTCACCACCGCCTACAGCGAGCATGCGCTGGAAGCGTTCAATGCCTACGCCATCGCTTATCTGCTCAAACCGGTGCGGCTAGAGCGGCTGGAGCAGGCGCTGGCTCGCGCCGGACGCATCAACCGCGCTCAACTCAGTCGATTGGCGGCTGATCAGCCCGTCGTTGGCGGTCGTTCTCATATATGCGCCCGGATTGGTCAGCGCCTGGAATTGATCCCGCTGGCAGATGTGTTCTATTTCCAGGCCGATCAGAAATACGTCACGGTTCGCCATCGTCATGGCGAGGCATTGATTGAAGAAGCATTGAAGACTCTAGAACAAGATCTGGGAGTTCGGGTGGTGCGGGTTCACCGCAATGCTTTGGCGGTAGCGATCCACATTGCCGGGCTGGAGAGGGCGGCAGATGGTAATACAACGCTGGTTTTTCACGACATCCCCGACCGGTTGGAGGTCAGCCGCCGCCATCTCCCGGCTCTCCGGCAGTTCCTCAAGGAAACCTGACGACTATTGTCAATGAGTGGCTGAGTGGACTATCATCGTCCACCCTAAATTCGCCGGAATAGCTCAGTCGGTAGAGCAGCTGATTCGTAATTAGCAGGTCGGAGGTTCGATTCCTCTTTCCGGCACCAGTCAAATCA
>CAZDVY010000176.1:0-5019 GCA_964508935.1 uncultured Candidatus Competibacteraceae bacterium
CGGCGCTGGGCGGGCTGGATGCGCTGGTGTTCACCGGCGGCATCGGCGAACACGCAGCGGCGGTGCGTGAGCAAGTCTGCGCCCGTTCCGCCTGGCTGGGCATTGAGATGAATCCGGCGGCCAATGCCCGCGATGCGCAACGAATCGACCAGGCCGGCAGCCGAACCGCCGTATGGGTGTTGCCCACCAACGAGGAACTGGTGATCGCCCGGCATACCCGGCGACTGGTATTGGGAGGTTAAAACAGCCATGTGTGGAATCGTTGGCGCCATCGCAGAACGTAATGTGACGCCCATCCTGCTGGAAGGACTGCGGCGACTGGAATATCGCGGCTATGATTCGGCAGGCATCGTGACCCTGGACAGCCGGGATGATCAATTGCATCGACTGCGCACAGTCGGCAAGGTGCAAATGCTGACTGACCGCCTGCAACAGGAGCCAGTGCGCGGCCCGTTGGGCATCGCCCACACCCGCTGGGCCACTCATGGAGAACCCTGCGAGCGCAACGCTCATCCGCATGTCAGCAATAATTCAGTAGCCGTAGTGCATAACGGCATCATCGAAAATTACCGGGAACTGAAGGACGAGCTGATCGCTGCCGGCTACTCTTTCGAATCCGACACCGACACCGAGGTGGTTGCCCATCTGATCGACCAGCGGATGCGGCAAACCGGTCATTTGCTAACCGCCGTTCAGCAGGCCGTAACACGGCTTACTGGCGCTTACAGCCTGGGGGTGATCTGTCGTGAAGACCCGGAGCGTTTGATCGCGGCGCGGGCCGGCAGTCCCCTGGTACTAGGCATCGGCATTGAAGAACACTTCATCGCTTCGGACGTGTTCGCGCTGGCTCCGGTCACGCAGACTTTTGTTTTTCTGGAAGAAGGCGATATCGCCGAGGTGCAGCGGGAGAGCTTCACGATCTACGGCCGCATGGGGGAGATCGTGGAGCGGCCCTTGGCCTACGCGGCGCAACAGGGTGGCGCGGTGGGCAAGGGCGGCTACCGGCATTTCATGCTCAAGGAAATTTTTGAACAACCGACGGTGGTCGCCGAAACGCTGGCGGGGCGCATCCATCAGGGCCGGTTGCTGGATGAATGCTTTGGGCCGGAAGCAGGACCCGTATTGGACCAGACGCGGAGTGTGCATATCGTCGCTTGCGGCACCAGCTATCATGCCGGAATGGTAGCCCGCTACTGGCTGGAAAATCTGGGCGTTTCCTGCACGGTCGAAGTGGCCAGCGAGTATCGCTATCGGCGTGGGGTGACGCCGCCCGGGACGCTGTTCGTCAGTATTTCCCAGTCGGGCGAAACGGCGGATACCTTGGCGGCCCTGCGAGCGGCCAAAGAGCGCGGCTATTTGGCCACGCTGGCGATTTGCAACGTTGCCGAAAGCTCGCTGGTGCGCGAATCAACATTGACTCTGCTCACCCGCGCCGGACGGGAAATCGGCGTTGCTTCCACCAAGGCATTTACGACTCAACTGGTCGTCTTGCGGTTGCTGACGTTGCGGCTGGGCCGGAAGCATGGCTTAAGCGAGGTCGAGGAAGCGGTTTGCGTGCGCGATCTGGAGCGGTTGCCGAAAGCACTGGAAGAAGCGTTGGTGCTGGATAGCGCCATTGAGCGGCTGGCCGAGCATTTTGCCGAGAAACATCACGCCCTGTTCCTGGGACGCGGCCCGCAATATCCCATCGCCATGGAAGGAGCGCTCAAGCTGAAGGAAATTTCCTATATCCACGCTGAAGCTTATCCGGCGGGCGAACTCAAGCACGGCCCACTGGCCTTGGTGGATAACGATATGCCGGTGGTGTGTGTGTTGCCGAAGGATGGGTTGCTGGAGAAGGTGCTGTCGAATCTTCAGGAAGTGCGGGCGCGGGGCGGGGTGTTGTTCCTGTTCGCTGACCGGGAAGTGGATACCCCCCTCAGCGGCGTCGATACCCATGTGTTGTCGTTGGGCGCTGTGCCGGAATCGATTGCGCCTATCGTGTTTACTATCCCCCTGCAACTGCTGGCCTATCATGTCGCCATTCTCAAAGGCACCGACGTGGATCAGCCGCGCAATCTGGCCAAGTCAGTGACGGTGGAATAATTCCGGTCAATAGCGCACCGGGACGCGCCTCACCTTTTCGCTGCCTCGCGCTATTGACTGCCCCGCAATTGATCCGGCTCGCCCATGAAGGACGAGCCGGGTGGTTTTTGCGCCCTCTCTGAAAGGGTTTAAACTAGTCATCGAACAACCACCGACGAGCGCGACATGAACGATCAAAAATATGAAGTCATCGTGATTGGCACTGGCCCAGGAGGAGAAGGGGCCGCCATGAAAGCCGCCAAAGACGGAAAATCGGTCGCGGTGATCGAAAAGCACCACCTGGTGGGCGGCGGTTGCACCCACTGGGGCACCATCCCGTCCAAGGCCCTGCGCCATTCGATTAACCGTATGCTGGAATTCAACACCAGCCCGGTCTTCCGCAGCGCCTTGGGTCACACCCTCAAACTGTCCTATCCCGATCTGCTCCGCTCCGCCGAATCGGTAATCGCCCGCCAGACCGCCATGCGCCGGGATTTCTACGAGCGCAACCGGGTGCGACTCTATCATGGCCACGCCAAATTCCTCGACGCCCACACCCTGGAAGTTCGCTCCGGCCACGCCGAGCCGATCTTCCTGACCGCCGATGCGTTCGTGATCGCTTCCGGTTCACACCCATTTCGTCCCCGTGACATCGACTTCAATCATCCGCGTATTTTTGACAGCGACACCATCCTCAGTATGTCGACCACCCCGCGCTCGATTCTCATCTATGGCGCCGGAGTCATCGGTTGTGAATACGCCAGTATCTTCCGCAATATGGGTTGCAAAGTAGATTTGGTGGACACTCGTTCACAGTTGCTGTCGTTCCTGGATGATGAAATCGCCCACGCCCTCAGCTATCACTTGCGCGATCAGGGCGTCATGATCCGCCATAACGAGGAATACGAGCAGGTCGAAGGTCTGCCGGATGGTATGGCGATGTCCTTCAAGTCCGGCAAGCGCATCAAGGCCGATGTGCTGCTGTGGGCCAATGGCCGCACCGGCAATACCGCGAACATGGGCCTGGAGGATTTGGGCATCACGCCCAACAATCGCGGCCAGGTCAAGGTGGATGAAAACTACCGCACGGTGTTGCCCCACATCTATGCGGTCGGCGACCTGATCGGTTATCCCAGCTTGGCCAGCGCCGCCTACGACCAAGGCCGCTTCGCCGCGACCCACCTGGTGCAGGGCAGTTGCGACCATCACTTGGTCGATTACATCCCCACTGGCATCTACACTTCACCGGAGATCAGTTCCGTAGGTCGCACCGAGCGCGAATTGACCGAGGCGCGCATCCCCTACGAGGTCGGTCACGCCTATTTCAAGAGCCTGGCGCGCGCCCAGATTACCGGGCGCACCGTAGGGATTCTCAAGCTGCTGTTCCACCGTGACACGCTGGAAATTCTCGGCATCCACTGCTTCGGCGACCAGGCCGCGGAAATCGTCCACATCGGTCAGGCAATCATGGCTCAGCAGGGCGAAGCGAATACGATTCAATATTTCGTTAACACCACGTTCAACTATCCCACCATGGCCGAGGCGTACCGGGTTGCGGCGCTGAATGGTCTGAATCGGCTGGCCTGAGGAAGAGCTTTCCATGGACATCACCCCTTATCTCAAATTGATGGTCGACAAGAACGCTTCTGACCTGTTTTTCCACGTCGGCGCTCCCGTCAATATCAAAATCGGCGGCGTCGTCAGGCCCATCGGCAACAAGGTGCTGGGGCCGGGGCAGGTGCGCGAAATTGCCTATTCGGTCATGAAGGATGATCAAATCAAGGACTTTGAACACGAATGGGAGCTGAATTTCGCCATTCCACTGCACGGGGTGGGCCGGTTCCGCGCCAATGTGTTCAAGCAGCGCGGGGAGGTATCCATGGTGATCCGCTACATCAAGGGCGACATCCCGCAGGTGGAGGAACTGGGCTTGCCGCCGCTGTTGCGGCAGATCGTCATGGAAAAGCGCGGTCTGGTGTTGCTGGTCGGTGCGACCGGTTCAGGTAAATCGACGACGCTGGCGGCGATGATTGATCACCGCAATTCCAGTTCGCCGGGCCACATCATCACTATCGAAGACCCGATTGAGTTTACCCACCAGCACAAGAAATCGGTGGTGGCCCAGCGCGAGATTGGCATCGACACCCATAGTTATGAATTCGCCCTGCGCAGCGCCATGCGCGAAGCGCCGGATGTCATTCTGGTCGGCGAAGTCCGCGAACGCGAGGTGATGAAATATGTGTTGACCTTCTCCGAAACCGGTCACCTGGTGCTGTCCACCTTGCACGCGAACAACGCCAATGGCGCGCTGGAGCGCATCGTCAACTTCTTCCCAGAGGACGCCCGACCCCAGTTGTTGATGGACCTGTCGCTGAACCTGCGCGCCATCATCTCGCAACGACTGATCCGTTCGCTGACCGGCGGTCTGGTTCCGGCGGTGGAAGTGTTGCTGAACACGCCCTATATCGCTGATTTGATTCAAAAGGGCAAAATCGATTACGTCAAGGACGCTATGGAGCAGTCCACCGAGTCCGGTACGCAGACCTTCGACCAGGCGCTGTTCAAACTGTATAAGGAAGGCAAAATTTCCAAGGATGAAGCGGTCAAGAACGCTGATTCCAAGAACAACGTCGCCTTGCAGATCCGCCTGTCGGAAGGGATGGAGTCGGGCAGCAAATCATCCGCCAACCTGGCCGATCTGACCCTGCGTGATGATGACGACAACCGGGGGGGCCGATTCGGAATATGAGCGGTGTATTAGCCCGCCGCATGGCGGACATTGCGCCCTTTCATGTCATGGCGCTGCTGGCCCGAGCCCGGGAGCTGGAAGCGGCGGGCCGTTCCATGATTCACATGGAAATCGGCGAGCCGGATTTTCCGACTGCCGAACCGATCATCGCCGCCGGGCAGCGTGCGCTGGCGGAGGGTCGCACCCGCTATACCGCCGCCGCTGGC
>CAZDVY010000177.1:0-4962 GCA_964508935.1 uncultured Candidatus Competibacteraceae bacterium
GCCCGGTTGCGCGAGATTCGCGGCAATCAGATCGCCATGGTGTTTCAGGAGCCGATGACCTCGCTTAATCCCCTGCATTCCATCGAAAAGCAGATTGGCGAGACGTTGCTGTTGCACAAGGGCTTGCGCGGCAACCGATTGCGGGTGCGGATTGTGGAACTGCTGGAACTGGTCGGGTTACCGGATGCGGCACAGCGCTTGAACGCCCTGCCGCACGAACTGTCCGGCGGTCAGCGCCAGCGGGTGATGATCGCCATGGCTTTAGCCAATGATCCCGACATCTTGATCGCCGACGAACCGACCACCGCCCTGGACGTGACGATTCAGGCGCAGATTCTCAAGCTGCTCAAGGAATTGCAGGCGCGACTGGGCATGGCGATCCTGTTTATTACCCATGATCTGAGCATCGTGCGCAAGATGGCGGATCGGGTGTGCGTGATGCAAGCTGGCGTGGTCGTGGAGACCGGCGCGGTCGCCGAGATTTTCGCCCGCCCGCAGCATCCCTATACTCGGGAACTACTGGCCGCCGAGCCGAAAGGCGAACCGCTGTCAGAAGTCAGCGACGCGCCAGAGGTGATGGCCAGCGATGCGCTGACGGTTGCGTTTCCGCTCAAGCGGGGCATTTTTGGACGGGTGCTGAAGCGCCTCACGGCGGTGGACGAAATCAGCGTCCGGGTGCGGGAAGGACAGACGCTGGGCGTGGTCGGCGAGAGCGGTTCCGGCAAAACCACCCTGGGCCTGGCGCTGCTGCGTTTGTTATCCAGTGAAGGCGCGATCCGCTTCGACGGTCAACGCATTGATGACCTGCCAGGCAAGACGCTGCGCCCGTTGCGTCAGGCCATGCAGATCGTGTTTCAGGACCCCTATGGGTCGCTCAGTCCGCGCTTGTCGGTCGGTGAGATCATCGAGGAAGGCTTGCGGGTTCATGGGCTGGCCAACGACCGGAAAACCCGCCGCACCCGGATTGCGCAGGCGCTGGAGGAAGTCGGGCTGGACCCGACGATGCAGGATCGCTACCCCCATGAATTTTCCGGCGGCCAGCGTCAGCGCATCGCCATCGCCCGCGCCCTGGCTTTGCAACCGCGCCTGCTGATTCTCGACGAACCAACCAGCGCCCTGGATGTGTCGGTGCAGGCGCAGATTGTGGATTTATTACGCGATTTGCAGCGCCGTTACCGGCTGGCCTATATCTTCATCAGCCACGATTTGCGCGTCGTGCGGGCGCTGGCCCATCATTTGCTGGTGATGAAAGAGGGCCGGGTAGTGGAAGAAGGTCCGGCGCAACAGGTATTTACCCATCCCCGGCATCCCTATACCCAGACGTTGCTGGCCGCCGCGCTGAATCTGGAGACGGTCGGCAGTCTGCCGGGCGAGCGTTAGCCGGTTGATCGTCCGGCCAGCATTTGGGAATCCACTCACGTCATTCGTTGCTGACCCTTCGTTAATCCAGTAGTGTGCCTGTGCGCGCTAACAACAGCGCCTCACTGAAAAGGCTCATTATGCAAATCCGGGTTGGCTACGAACTGATCTACGACTGTCCTCAACCGACGCCGATGATCCTGACGCTCAATATCCACTTTACGCGCGTCTCCGATATCCTCGTTCCCGACCACCTCATCACCCATCCCTCCGTTCCCATCACCGCCTATCGCGACGCCTTCGGCAACTGGTGCAGCCGCATCGTTGCGCCAAAAGGCCAAATCAGGCTGTCCACGGATGCGGTCGTGAACGATTCCGGCAAGGTCGATATCGTCGCCCCGACGGCCCCGCAGATTCCGGTGCAAGACTTGCCTAATGAGACGCTGGTGTTCCTTTTAGGGAGCCGTTATTGCGAAACGGATCGGCTCTCGCAAACGGCTTGGGATTTGTTTGGCGCATCGCCGCTGGGGTGGGCGCGCGTCCAGGCGGTCTGTGATTTCGTGCATCAACACATCACGTTTGGTTACGAATACGCCCGCGCCACCCGGACAGCTTGGGAGGTGTTTCATGAAAAGACCGGCGTCTGCCGTGATTACGCCCATCTCGCCGTCGCGTTCTGCCGTTGCCTGAATATCCCGGCCCGCTACTGCACCGGCTATCTGGGCGATATGGGCACGCCGCCGCCTTATGGTCCGATGGATTTCGCCGCCTGGTTTGAGGCTTATCTGGGCGGTCACTGGTATACCTTTGATGCGCGAAACAACACGCCACGCATTGGCCGCGTGCTGATCGCGCAGGGGCGCGACGCCGCCGATGTCGCCCTCAGCAATACGTTCGGCCCGAATACGCTGACCCACTTCAAGGTCTGGACGGATGAAGTGCGCGTTGGGCAACAATTAACGCCTCTGTGAGTCGCCGATGAAGAACGGTTGGGCCAAGCCTCCATTAAGCCAGGAGGCCGCGTCAGGGCATCCGGCTCCGTCGCATGGAACCGGAGCGGTTGCTGATTTGCGCGGCGTCAGCCAATTGATCGTCGCTGCCGTGGCGGGCGTCACGAACATTGTGGAAGAGATGCATCGCAATATTGCCCGCGTTTCGCCCATTGTCGGCGCCGCGCCCCCAGGTCGGGCGCGCGGCCTCTCTGGACTGGTTTATCGCAGTGTGCGCGGCGTCACCCGGCTGGTCGGCTTCAGTCTTGATACGGCATTGGCGCCTCTCACGCCCCTGCTGATTCACCACGCTCCTTCACCGCGCCGTGAAGCGCTGTTGGCGGCGCTCAATGGCGTCCTGGGGGACTATCTGGTGGCCTCGCAGAATCCGCTGGCCATTCCCATGCGCCTGCGCCAGCAGGGACGGCCACTGGAACTGGATCGACCGGCGCTCGCCGCCCGCTTCTCGAACGCGAATGGCAAATTGCTGGTGTTGGCGCATGGATTATGCATGAACGATCTGGAATGGCGGCGCGAAGGGCACGATCACGGCGCTTTTCTGGCCCGGGATTTGGGATATATCCCGCTCTATCTGCATTACAACAGCGGCCAGCATATTTCCACGAATGGTCAGGAATTCGCCGCCCTTCTGGAACGGCTGGTTCAGGCATGGCCGGTTCCCGTCAGCGAACTGGTCCTCATCGGCCACAGCATGGGCGGTCTGGTGTCGCGCAGCGCCTGTCATTACGCCAAACAGGCGGATTATCAGTGGCTGCGTCACCTGAAAAAGCTCATCTGTCTGGGGACACCCCACCATGGCGCCCCGCTGGAGCGAGCCGGGAACTGGGTCAACATGATCGTAGGAATTAGCCCCTATACGGCTCCGTTCACCCGGTTGGGCAAAATTCGCAGCGCCGGGGTCAAAGACCTGCGCTATGGCAATATTCTGGATGAGGATTGGGAACAACACGGCAGCGAACACCCGCACGATCCACGCCGGCAGGTGCCGCTGCCCGAGAGTGTGCAGTGCTTCGTGATCGCGGCGACCGCGCAACAGTCAGCCGGCAACCCGGGTTGGCATCTGCCAGGGGACGGACTGGTTCCCGTGAAAAGTGCGCTCGGCCAGCATGAGAATGCGGTGCTGACGTTGTCCATTCCCGCTTCGCGCCAGGAAATTTTTTACGGATTGAACCACTTCGACCTGCTCGGTAGCCGCGAGGTGTATGGCCAGATTCACTGCTGGTTAGCTCAAGACTGGCGGCGTGAAAGTCCTGATCCAGGATGAATCCTGAGCCAGGAGAGTGACTCAGCGCGCCCGTTGCAAGGCTCGAATCCCTTGTTCCAGCCCTCCCAGAGTCAGGGGATACATGTGGTCGCCCATCAACTCCCGCACCATCTGGATCGAGGGGATATAACTCCAGCGGTTCTGATGCTGCGGATTCAGCCAGATGGCGTGCGGCCAGGCCGCCAGCAACCGGCGCATCCACACATCGCCGGCCTCGGGATTGAAATGCTCGACGCTGCCGCCCGGATAGGTGACCTCATAGGGACTCATGGTGGCGTCGCCGACCAGGATCAGTTTGTAATCCGGGCCGAAGGTGCGCAAGACCGTGAGCGTGTCGGTCTTCTCGGTGTAGCGGCGGCGATTATCCTTCCACACGCCCTCATAAACCATGTTGTGAAAATAGAAATATTCCAGATGCTTGAATTCGCCGCGCGCTGCTGAAAACAGTTCTTCACACGCCTGGATGTGATCGTCCATGGAGCCGCCGACATCCAGGAAGAGCAGCACTTTCACTGCGTTATGCCGTTCCGGGACCATTTTCAGATCGAGATAGCCGGCGTTGCGGGCGGTGGAGCGGATCGTGTCATCCAGGTCGAGTTCCTGGGCCGCGCCTTCGCGGGCAAAGCGGCGTAACCGGCGCAGCGCGACCTTGATATTGCGGGTGCCCAGTTCCACGGTATCGTCCAGATTGCGGAACTCGCGGCGATCCCAGACCTTAACCGCCCGACGATGGCGCGAGGTTTCCTGCCCCATGCGGATGCCTTCCGGGTTATAGCCGTAAGCGCCGAACGGCGACGTGCCGGCTGTGCCAATCCATTTATTACCGCCCTGATGACGACCCTCCTGTTCAGCCATGCGCTGGGCGAAGGTTTCCATGAGTTTTTCCCAGCCGCCCAGTGACTCGACCAGAGCCTTGTCTTCGTCGCTCAGGGTCAGTTCCGCCAGCCGATGCAGCCATTCCAGGGGGACCTTCGCGCCGATCATTTCATCAAACACGGTCGCCACGCCCTTGAAGTGTGAACCGAATACCTGATCAAAACGGTCGTAATGACGTTCGTCCTTGACCAGCGCCGCCCGCGCCAGGTAATAAAATTCCTCGACGCTGTGCGCAGTCACCCGCTGGTTAAGCGCCTCCAGCAAGGTCAGAAATTCGGTCAGACTGACCGGAATGCCGGCCTGGCGCAGTTTGAAGAAGAATTCGGTCATCATGAAGCGGTCCTCGTCGGTTCTCACTCTCCGGTCTGCGGGCGAGGGGAGCCCCGTCAGTTGGGTTGCCATCCTTTTGGCAATCGAACCTACGGGACGATGAAAATAGTGTCCCGCCTAACG
>CAZDVY010000178.1:0-1437 GCA_964508935.1 uncultured Candidatus Competibacteraceae bacterium
GGCGTTGACCGGCGTCCATCAGCCCTGCCCGGATCTAAACAGCGTCCGCGCCTTGACCCCTGAACAACGCTTCGTGGTTTTAGCGGGTGATGAGCGCATCCGTGCAATGCGGGATCAACTGGTCAAGCAAGCCAGCCGCTTGAGCCAGCTTGCTCAAAGGCTGCAAGGCCGTGCTGATGGCCCGGCGCGGCGGGCGGCTTTGCAATGGCTCGATCTCTGCGCCCAGGCGACCAATGACCAGGGCGAACCGTTCCTGCCACTGCGCGGCCACCTGTTCCAACGCACCCTCAACGGGTTATGGGTTTGCGCGAATGGCGCCTGTTCCGGGCGAACCGGGACGGCGCTGGATCAGGCGGATTGGCCGTTTGGCGCGGTGTTTCTGGAGCGGCGGGAACATTGCGCGCATTGTCAATATCCGGTTTTTGACTTGGTGCAATGCAGGGAATGCGGCGCCGAATACTTGTCCGCCGCTGAAGTCGAGGAACAGGGCCAGGAAAAGTTGCAGCCACGGGAATATGCCCAAAATGAAGACGAGTTTCAGCGGGGCCTGGAACCACTCACGGAGGATGACGACGAGGACGGCGCTGAGGAATCCACTGCGGCCACCGAGAAAAAGCCGCGTTTATTGACTGCGCTGGGCCAAGCCAATGTGCGAAATTGGGGATTAGCGGTCGATGGTCGCCTCGACCCGTCAGGCCAAACCGGGATTCCCATTCATCTGCGCATCCCCGGCGAGAACGGTTTGGAATGCCCGGTCTGTCGCAAGAAAGACCGAAATAAGCAAGAGAAGCAAGATCGAGGGTTATTCCAGCCGGTGCGCATCGGTGCGCCGTTTTTGCTCGGTACAGCAATTCCGACGCTGCTGGAAGCGATGCCCGCGCTGACCGATGGCGCGGAACCCCGGCCACTGGACGGGCGGCGGTTGATCACCTTCACCGACAGCCGCCAGGGTACGGCGCGAATCGCGGTCAAGCTGCAACAGGAAAGCGAGCGCGATTATGTGCGGAGTCTGCTCTATCACTCCCTGACCGCCAGCGCCCAGCCTGCCGATCAGGTTGAAGTTGCGGAAATACAAAAACTGATTGCAGCACTGGAAAGAGTCGCCCATACCAACTCATCTCTTGCCGATGAACTCAAGAAAAAGCGCCAGAAACTAGCGAATCTGCAAGCGCCGCCCTTGGGCCGGTTGACGTGGGAAGAGGCGGAAAACAAGTTATTCATCGCCGACGACTTCCATCGTTGGTTGTTGCCGGCGCTCAAGGAACTGACCTTTGGCCTGTTGTCCGACCGTCTGTTGGTGAAACTCTGCCTGTTGCGGGAATTCTTTCTGCGTCCCAAGCGGCTGTTCTCGCTGGAAGGTTTGGGATTGGTGCAGTTGCGCTATCCGGCTTTGGAAAAAGCCAATCCGCCAGCAGTTATGCAGCAACGCGGGGTTAA
>CAZDVY010000178.1:1537-4920 GCA_964508935.1 uncultured Candidatus Competibacteraceae bacterium
ATTTGGGACGGCATCCGCCCGCTGCTTTCCCAAACCGAAAACGGCTTTCAACTGGAACTGGAAAAGCAGGCGGTATTGACCGAGGTGCGCGAGGCCTGGTTTTGTCCGATGACCCGCCGATTGTTGCCGGTGACGTTCCGCGCAATCACCCCTTATCTGCCCGCACTCCCCGCGTCGGATGCTTTGGCACAGTGTCAACCGGTCGCCATGCCCCGGCTGCCTCATCCGTTTTGGCTGAACTGCGCTGCCGAAGCCGCCGATGTCTGGCTGGAGACTGATCCGCAAATACAAGCATTGCGGGCGATGGGGGCTTGGTCCGATCTCAGCGACCGCCTCGCCCGGCATCGCCGCTATTTCCGAGCAATGGAGCACTCCGCACAGATTGCCGGTATTGATCTCACCCGCCGTGAAAAGGCGTTCAAATCCGGTCAAATCAATCTGTTGAGTTGCTCAACGACCATGGAAATGGGCGTAGACATCGGCGGTTTGACCGCAGTAGCCATGAATAATGTCCCGCCGCACCCGGCCAATTTTCTGCAACGGGCGGGCCGCGCTGGACGCCGGGGCGAAACCGCCGCCCTCAGTTTCACCCTGTGCAAAGCGACTCCCCAAGGCGCAGCGGTCTTTGAGAATCCGTTATGGCCGTTCGTCAGCCGGCTCGGCTTGCCGCAAGTCGCCTTGCAGAGCGAACCGATTGTTCAGCGCCATCTCAACGCCTTGGCGCTGGCTGCTTTTCTGCGCGACCGCACCCCCGACATCCGCCGCCTGCATACCGGCTGGTTCTTTGAAACCGCTGACGCGGAAACTTCGGCGGTTTGCGACCGCTTCGCCGCCTGGTGCGAGGAACCCTGCACCGCCGAACGCATGGCTCAAGGAATAACCGCGCTCACGCAACGCACCCTGCTGGCGGGTCGATCTGCGGCGTCTCTGTTGGATTGCACCGCTCAAGCCATAGGTCAGGCGGCTGAACGCTGGCGGCGGGAACTGGAGGCGCTGCTCGATCAGCAAAACATCGTGGCCACTCGTGAAGGCAACAGCAAGCCGGAGCAAGCGATTGCGATTCAATTGCAGCGCCTGCGCGGCGAATATCTGTTGGGCGAACTGGCGAATCTGGGTTTTCTGCCGGGCTATGGTTTTCCTACAGGCGTGGTGCCATTTATCACCACAACCCTCGAAAACCTCAGATTGCGCAATCACGAGCGCGAAGATAACCGCTCGCGCCGGGCCGGTTTTCCCAGCCGCGATTTAGCTATCGCCATTCGTGACTACGCCCCCGGCACCGATACGGTGCTGGACGGGCGGGTTTATCGCAGCGGCGGCGTGACCCTGAACTGGCACATTCCCGCCGAAGCGGAAGCCGAGCCTGAAATTCAAAGCTTGCAATGGGTCTGGCAATGCAAGCGCTGCGGTCACAATGGAACCCGGCTGACCCAGCCAGAGCATTGTCCCTATTGCGGCAAGGGCGGTGGCGCTTCAATAACCCTCTATCGCTTCATTCAACCCGCCGGCTTTGCCGTGGACATCCGCGATAAACCGCACAACGACATTTCTTTGCCCCAATATATTCCAGTGCGCGATCCGTTGATTGCGCTGGACGGCACCGACTGGATGCCCTTACCTAACCCTGCGTTAGGTCGTTACCGGAGCGCCGCTCACGGTTCGCTGTTCCATCACAGCGCCGGCCTGTATAACCAAGGCTATGCGCTGTGTCTGCGCTGCGGACTGGCGGATTCAGAGGATGAACAAGGCGCATTGCCAGGAATCTTCAAGAGTCACAAGCGCCTGCGCGGCGGACGCCTGAATGACGCGGAAAAGCTCTGTCCCGGCAATGATGAAGCCTCTTGGGCGATTCAGCGCAATGTTCGGCTGGGCGTTGTTACCCACACCGAAGTTTTTGAATTGCAACTGCACGACGCCGATGGCAAACCGATTGAAAGGATCGCCGCCTACACGGTGGCGGTCGCCCTGCGCCGCGCTTTATGCGGAACTCTGGGCATTGAAGAAACAGAGGTCGGCGTTGCCGTCGGGGTCAGTCGCGCCGCGCATCGTCAAGCCGCCCATTCCGTCTATCTCTACGACACCGCGACCGGCGGCGCAGGCTATGTCGGTCAAATCACCGCCCGGTTGCCGGAACTGTTGCGTCAAGCCCGCGCCGCGCTGGAGTGTCCGCACGGTTGCGACGCCGCCTGTCAGGGTTGCCTGCTGACCCACGACACCCAGCATCATCTCACCGATCTGAACCGCCATACCGCCATCGCGTTGCTGTCCGAATCGTTTCTGGCTGCGCTGGACTTGCCGGAGGAATGGCGGGTTTTTGGTTCATCAAGCCGGCTGGAAATGGAGCCGTTGCCGCTGGCCTTGAATCGGGAATGGCAGCAACGAAATGTCGATGAATTGCGCATTTATCTCGGCGGCAAGGCGCGGGATTGGGAGCCGCTGGCCTGGCGGTTACGCGACGCTGTGACCCGTTGGCGACAAACCGGCGCAGCCGTGCGCTTGATCGCGCCGGCAGCGACGTTGAATAAGCTGAAGCACAGTCAGCGCGATGAACTGGCCGCGTTGATCGCCTATACCGGCGCAGAACTCTATCGCGCCCCTGACCTGAACCGGGTTGCCGATGCGCCACTGTTGGTGGAACTGGGCGGTCTCGATCAGCGGGTGCGCTGGGCGGCCCGTCAACCCGATGCGCTCATTCCCGGTCCGGCCTGGGGTAGCGGCGAGGCGGGCGGGCCGTTGGTGCGGGTGGTTGAAACGCAGTCACTTTCGCCGATACCGGGAGCATGGCGACGCCTCGACCCGGCAGAGCTGCGCTCCAGCACGCCGGGGGTCATCGCCTTGACGATTAACCGCGAATTAGACGGTTCTTCCGCAACCTTTGGCGAGCGCGCCTGGAGCTTGCTGGAACAACAGGTTCCGGGATTAGCCAAACGCCTGAACGGGGCTGAGCCGTTACAATCGGTGCGTTATTCCGACCGCTACTTGCGCTCACCGCTGGCGTTTCTGCTGCTGCACAGCCTACTGGAAGGATTGGCCCGTTACCCCGGCGGTTTGACGCCGGCAGCGGTGGTCAAGATCGAAACGGCCCAACTGGATCGGTTGGGCATGGAAACGCCCCGCTGGTTATTCCACGACTGGCGCGATAGCGGAGATCGTCGGCAAGTGGTCGAAACCTGGTTTGCTGAGACTTGGCCGACATTGACCTGGCAGGAAGCGCGGTCCCGTGACCTGTCCCATGCCCGCGAGTTGACATTGCTCTGGAACGAGAGCGAATGCTGGACCGTGCGGCTGGATCAAGGTTTCGGCTATTGGGGAGCCGCCGCCTACACTCGCCCGGAGTTTCCCTTTGGTAGTGAGACGGGCCGACAAATCGCCAAGTTGCGCCA
>CAZDVY010000179.1:0-4873 GCA_964508935.1 uncultured Candidatus Competibacteraceae bacterium
TTGGTTTCCTGCAAGGCCAGAATGTCCGGCTGTTGCTGGCGCAACCAGTCGAGGATCTGCGGCAGGCGCACTTTCAAGGAATTGACATTCCAGGTGGCGATGCGCAAAAGGGGCGTGTGCAGTGGCATGAAGGTTCGCTCAACCGGATGGGCGGGGTCTGGGATGGATCAGCATTCTGCGTTAGCATCCAAGAGTAACCGGGACGGAAACGGGATGCAAAAGCGACTCACGCCAAAGCGCAGCCCCGCGTTGCTGGCTCTGGGTTACAATAAATGCGTCTGTTGGGGCGGACGTCGCGCCAAATGTTCTTTGGCCCGGATTCATCCGCTGGCAGGTTTTCGCCTGGCGGATGAGGCCAGGCGCGGATTGAAACATCACTTGAGGAGATCGCGCAGATGCAAAGACCGTTGGGTAAATGGGGATGGATCGTTTTAGCATTGCTGGGCGTGAGCGGCGCGGCGCAGGCGCATACATCGGGACTGCCGCACATGGATTTTGCTACCGGTCTGGCGCACCCCTTCAGCGGCTTGGACCACATCTTGGCCATGGTGGCGGTCGGGCTGTGGGCGGCGCAACTGGGAGGGCGTGCGCTGTGGCTCGTGCCGCTCACCTTCGTGCTGACCATGGTGGCGGGCGGGGCGCTGGGTTTTCTGGGCCTGCCGCTGCCGTATGTGGAACTGGGCATTGCCGGTTCAGTGCTGATTCTGGGCCTATTGGTGGCGCTGGCTTCGCGCCTACCGCTGGCGGCGAGCATGGTGCTGGTAGGCGTGTTCGCCCTGTTCCATGGTTACGCCCACGGTGCGGAAATGGCTGTGGAGGCCAGCGCGTTGTGGTACAGCCTGGGTTTCATGCTGGCGACGGCGACCTTGCACGCCAGCGGCATTGGCCTGGCGCTGGCAGCCCGGCAGGGTTGGCCAATGCATTTATTGCGGGTCGGCGGCGCGGCCATTGCGGCCAGTGGCGTATGGTTGCTGGCGGCGTAATGTGGTTTTCCTGACTTCCCATCCTTCTCCCTCACCGGGAGAAGGGCGGTTGACCTTCGAGGCGTAAAGCGATGTGTGCAACCTGCGGCTGCGGCGACCACGACGCCAGCCTTCACCCTGACGCCCACGATCATTCTCACGAACATGATCACTCCAACAGCCGGTGGGTGTCCATTGAGCAGGACATTCTGGCCAGAAATGCGGAATTCGCTGCGGAAAACCGGCGAGGATTCGTCGATTCGGGCGTGTTCGTCCTGAATTTGGTCTCCAGTCCGGGTTCCGGCAAAACGACGCTGCTGGCCCGGACGGTTCAGGCGCTGCGTGCGGAATTCCCGATCGCGGTGATTGGCGGTGATCAGCAGACCACCCGCGACGCCGAGCGCATTCAGGCCGCCGGTGCGCCAGCCGTGCAGATCAATACCGGCAAGGGTTGCCATCTCGACGCGCACGGGGTCGGCCACGCACTGGAAACCTTGCTCTTGCCGGAAGGCGGAGTGCTGTTTATCGAAAATGTCGGCAACCTGGTCTGCCCGGCGGATTTTGATCTCGGCGAGACGCATAAGGTGGTGGTGCTGTCTGTGACTGAGGGCGAGGACAAGCCGCTGAAATACGCTCATATGTTCGCCGCCGCCCGGTTGATGGTGCTCAACAAAATCGATTTACTGCCGTATGTCGATTTCAATGTGGAACAGTGCCTGGATTATGCGCGGCAGGTGAATCCCGATTTGCAGATTCTGCAACTGTCGGCGCGAACCGGTGACGGCCTGGACGCCTGGCTGGATTGGGTGCGGCAGGGTCAACAAAGGGCGCTGACGGAACAGGTCCAGGGGCTGGAAGCGAAACTGGCGACGGTGCGGGCGCGGTTGGCGCGCAGCGGGTCGGTCGATCATGCATGAAATGGCGCTGGCCGAATCCATTCTGAATATCGTCGAAACAACCGCCCGCCGCCAGGGTGCGGTCCGGGTGACGGAAGTGCGACTGGAAATCGGCGAGTTGGCCAATGTCGAAATCACAGCGTTGCAATTCGCTCTGGATGCGGCGCTACGGGATTCGTTAGCTGAGGGGGCGCGCATCGAGTGCCTGATTATCCCCGGTCAGGGGCGCTGTCTGACCTGTAGCGAGACTGTGCCGCTGGCGGCGCTTTATGATCCCTGTCCCCGCTGCGACGGCTATCCGGTGCGGCCCACCAGCGGCCAGGAGCTGCGGGTCAAGGACATCCTGGTCGAGTAGGGATCAGCAAGGACCGGATAGCGGCGCGCACCCGAAAATTATTGGCCAACTCTCCATGCACTGAACAGCCTGCCCGGCAGTCTTTGCCCTTGGGTGGATTCATGACACCATGCAAACTTCTACCTAAAACTTGGCATCCTGTGCGCTCTATGACTCCCGGAACTCTTTACATCGTTGCCGCCCCTTCCGGCGCTGGCAAAACCAGCCTGGTCAAACGTCTGGTCGAGATCACTCCTGGCGTTGCCGTGTCTGTTTCTCATACCACCCGTCCGCCCCGCCCCAGTGAACGGGACGGCGAGCATTATTACTTCACTTCCCCCGCTGCCTTTGCCACGATGATCGCCGAGAATGCTTTTCTGGAACATGCCCAGGTTTTCGGCAACTGCTATGGCACCAGCCGTGCGGCGGTGCAGGCGCAGTTAGCCTCTGGCCAGGATGTGATTCTGGAAATCGACTGGCAGGGCGCTCGGCAGGTGCGGGCGTTGCTGCCGGACAGTTTGGGTATTTTCATTCTGCCGCCCTCGCGGGAAGCCTTGCGGCAGCGCCTGGCGAGTCGTAGTCAGGACAGCGCAGCGGTCATCGAACAGCGGATGGCGGCGGCGCTGGATGAGTTATCGCATTACGCCGAATTTGACTACTTGGTGATTAATGACGATTTTGCGACTGCGTTGAACGCCTTGCGCGCTATTTTGCTTGCCCAGCGTCAGCGCCGAAACGTCCAAATGGAACGGCAGCGGGAACTTTTACAGCGACTCTTGTCTTAACTGATTGTTTTTAGTTAAACTATCCAGTTCTGAATTCCCTCTGCCACACACCCGCCGCCGGGTTTGGAGAACTGCCTGAATGGCTCGAATCACTGTTGAAGACTGCCTTAGCCGCGTGGACAACCGCTTTGAACTGGTGCTGGTCGCCGCACGCCGCGCCCGCGATCTGGCGCTGGGCCGGGAAGCACTGGTCCCCTGGGAAAACGACAAACCGACGGTTGTTGCGCTGCGCGAGCTGGCCGAAGGCAAGCTCGATCATCTGCTCAAAAACAAGATCGGCAGCTCTACTCCGCCGGTTAAATCGGCGTCCTCACCACTGGCTGACCCGTCCGACGAAGCGGATTGAGGTATCAGGACAATGCGGGTGATGAGCGCGCCGTTGCGGGATCCGCGAAACGACCTCCAGCCTGGTCGCCAGTTGATTGTCGACGAAGCGTGGCTGGATGACTTGCATTTGCGCATCGACGA
Organism: uncultured Candidatus Competibacteraceae bacterium; assembly: GCA_964508935.1. Classification (GTDB taxonomy): domain Bacteria; phylum Pseudomonadota; class Gammaproteobacteria; order Competibacterales; family Competibacteraceae; genus UBA2383. The sequence continues at coordinate 3,446 of CAZDVY010000179.1, forward strand.
TCTGTGTGCCATCACCAGTGAATACCTCGAACCGGCCCAAGTCGAGCAACTGTACGAGGCTTGTCATTTCGCCGCTGAGGCGCACGCCGGCATTTATCGCAAAAGCGGTGAACCCTACATTTTTCATCCCCTGGCGGTGGCGCGCATTCTGGCTAATGTCCGTTTCGATCATGAAACCTTGCAGGCGGCTTTGCTGCACGATGTCATCGAGGACACCCACTATAACAAGGAGCATCTCAGCAGCCGGTTTGGGCCAGAGGTCGCTGATCTGGTCGATGGCGTCAGCAAGCTGACCCAGATTCAGTTCAACTCCAAACTGGAGGCGCAGGCCGAAAACTTCCGCAAAATGTTCCTGGCCATGGCCAATGATCTGCGGGTGATCATGATCAAACTGGCCGATCGACTGCACAATATGCGCACGCTCGGCGCCATGCGTCCGGAATCGCGTCGCCGCATCGCCCGGGAAACGCTGGAGATTTACGCTCCGATCGCCGGTCGGCTGGGTATGAACCATCTGCGCCAGGAATTGGAAGATCTCGGTTTCAGCCATCTCCATCCGTTGCGCTACCGGGTTTTGCAGGATGCGGTGCGCAAGTTAAGCGGCAATCGCCACGAGATCATCAGCCAACTGGAAACCCGCATCGACGCCCGGCTGCGTGATGAAAACATCTTGGCCCGGGTCATGGGGCGCGGCAAGCACCTGTGGGGCATCTACCAGAAGATGCGGGACAAGCGCCTGCCGTTTCGGGAAGTCCACGATGTGTATGCGGTACGGGTGATTGTCGATACGGCGGACACTTGTTATCGGGCGCTGGGGGTGATGCACAGCCTGTACAAGCCGATCATGGGCCGGTTCAAGGACTATATCGCCATTCCCAAAGCGAACGGTTATCAGTCGCTGCACACTGTGCTGTTCGGTCCCAACGGCGTGCCCATTGAAGTGCAAATTCGCACCGAAGACATGCATATCATGGCCGAAGTCGGAGTTGCGGCGCACTGGCGTTATAAATCCGGCGGTGACGGTCAGGGCAACTACGCTCAGCAACGCGCCCGCGAATGGCTGCGGAGACTGCTGGACATGCAACGCCGAGCCGGCAATCCGGTCGAGTTTCTAGAAAGCGTCAAGGTCGATCTGTTTCCTGACGAGATCTATGTGTTTACCCCACGCGGTGAGATTATCGAATTGCCACGCGGCGCAACCGCGGTCGATTTCGCCTACGCCATCCATTCCGATGTCGGCAATACCTGTGTAGGAGCCAAGATTGACCGGCGGCTGGCGCCGCTGCGCACCCCGCTGACCACCGGCCAGACTGTTGAGGTGATCATTACACCCACCGCCCGGCCCAATCCGGCCTGGTTGAACTTTGTGGTCACCGCCAAGGCCCGCGCCAGCATTCGCCATTACCTCAAGCATCTGCAACGCGAAGA
>CAZDVY010000180.1:0-3002 GCA_964508935.1 uncultured Candidatus Competibacteraceae bacterium
GAATGATTAAACAAGCGGTATCTTAAGCGTAGTCACTCACTGGCGTATTTCTCATGATCTCTGAAACCCTCCTGCCTGTTAAAGCCAGCCCCGTTCGGTTAGCGCCCGACACCTCCAGCGAAGAAGCGTTCATCGTCATCATCAGCAGTTGTCTACGCCATGCTGAAGCCAATCGGCCTGCTGTTCAGCAAGGTCAAATCGAAGGCGTTCATCAGATGCGCGTGGCGTTTCGACGATTGCGCTCCGGTCTCAAGCTCTTCCGTCCGCTGATTCCCCGTGAGGTCAGCACCAGCCTGGTTGCAGACCTCCGCTGGTTGAATGGGTTCCTGGGGCCGGCCCGCGACTGGGATGTCTTCCTGGAAGACGGAATGACGCCGGTGTTCGCTCATTTTCCGCGCAAACGCAGCTTGTCACTGTTTCGGGGCGCGGCGGAAACCCTCCGCAAGCGCCATCATGAGACGCTGCGGGATGCTCTGGAGCAACCCCCTTATCCCTTGATGATGCAACGTTTCGCCGACTGGCTGGAGCGCCGTGAATGGCGGGAGAATCTGAACGGTGAACAGCGTCAATCGCTGGGAGAGGCGGTGCTGGATTTCGCCACGCCCCTGTTGGAACGCAATCATCACCGGGTGGCGAAGTGGGGCGAAGCGTTCGCGGAGTTATCCGCCGAGGAACGTCATGCCCTGCGGATTCGGATCAAGGAACTGCGTTATGCGCTGGATTTTTTCGCCAGCCTCTATCCAGCGTCGGCGGTTAAAATGACGTTGAGCGCATTGTCGGATTTACAAGACTGCTTGGGCGTAATGAATGACATCGCAGTGGCCCGGCGGTTGCTGGACGAGGCCGGACTGAAGCCGCTTTCCGTCGCCCGGCAGGTCATCGAAGGCTGGTATGGGTGCCGGCTGGATAGCCATGAGCGCCAGTTCACCGGGGTTTGGCGACGATACCAGGAATGTGGGCGGCCCTGGAGAGAAGGTCAGTGATATGAACCTTACGACGGAACAAGTCACGGCATTGGCCCCGGACGCTGCATCGGTAAAAGCCGGACGTGGATTGGTTAATCCAGCAAAATGGCCGACCCTGGGGCAATCTGCAAACGCGCTGTGGGGCGAATGCCAGGGCAGCGGCAGCAAGCCTTATCAGGTTTCCGTTGATCTCGGCGGTCCGGTGTTCAAATGCACCTGCCCCAGCCGCAAATTTCCCTGCAAGCATGGTTTGGGGCTGCTGTGGCTGGCGGTGGAAAAGCCGGCGGCGGTGCAGACCGGTGATCTGCCGCCTTGGGTCGCGGACTGGTTGGCGACGCGGCGGGCGAAGGTTGAGAAGCAGGCGGCGGCTACCGGAAAACAGGATGCTCCCGCAGATGCTGAAGCGGTCGCCAAGCGTGTGGCAAAACGGTTGAACCGGATGGGCGAGGGCGGCGCGGAACTGGCGCGCTGGTTGGCTGATCAGGTCCGCCATGGTCTGGCGACGTATCCTCAGCAGCCGGCCACTTATTTTGCGGGCGTGGCCGCACGGCTGGTGGACGCCAAAATCCCTGGCCTGGTCAACGAGATGATCCGCCTGGAATCCTCCATCCATTCCGGCGACGGCTGGCCGCAACGGGTCCTCGGTCAACTGGGCCGGATGTCCTTGATTACGGAGGGTCTGAGCCGCTTTTCGATCTTGCCGGAATCATTGCAAGGCGATCTCCGCGCCGTGCTGGGCTGGACCATGGATAAAGAGGAGGTTTTGGCGAATGCGCCGTGCATGACCGATGACTGGTGCGTTGTGGGTCAGATTTTCACTGAACGGGATCGACTGTGGGAGCGCCGCACCTGGCTGCTGGGGCGGACCCAGGCCCAACCGGCGTTGCTTCTCGATTTCATGCACGGCCAGCGTAGCTTTCCCATTCCCTTGGTGGCTGGAACGAGTTTTCAGGCAGATCTGGCGTTCTATCCTTCGGCTTATCCGTTGCGGGCGCTGCTGGCGAATCCGCCCGAATCCGTCCAGCCTTTGCGCGAACCATTTCCCGCACTGCATGCTTTTGATGCAGCGCTGGCTGCCCGCGCTGTGGCGCTGGCCGCCAATCCCTGGCTGTTGGCCTGTCCGTGGGCGGTTGAAAATGTGGTTCCCCTGCGCCGAAACGGGGTTTGGCGGTTGCGTGACATTCAGGGTGTGGAACTGCCGCTGAACATGGCGGAACGGGATGCCTGGGAGTTACTCGCCATTTCCGGCGGCCATCCCATCGCCCTCTTCGGTGAATGGAGCGATAACGAACTTCGGGTGCTGGGCGCCTGGGCCAGTGGATTCCACGGTTTGGTGAGTGCTGAAATTTAAGCGATAACGGAGGTTGATATGACAGCAACCGCACGAGCGGCTTCGGTGACCAAGCCTCGCGCCTTTCCCACTCAACCCGCTGAAGTGATTTATCCTGACAGCGACGGTAAGCCGATGGCTGACAATACCCGACAGTTTGACTACATCGTGATGATTCAGGGCGGGCTGGCCGCGCTGTTTGCGGATCGGCCGGATGTGTTTGTCGCCGGCGATCTGCTCTGGTATCCGGTCGAGGGCAATATTCAAATCCGCGCTGCGCCCGATGCAATGGTCGCGTTTGGTCGACCGCCGGGTTATCGGGGTTCCTATGTGCAATGTCGTGAGGACGGCATCGCCCCGCAAGTAGCGTTTGAGGTGCTTTCACCGGGTAACACCCGGGCTGAGATGCGCCGCAAATTGCAGTTCTATGAACAGTACGGCGTCGAGGAATACTACGAATACGATCCAGATCGAGGAACGCTGAAGGGTTGGTTGCGCCGCGATGAGCATTTGGAGCCGATCGCCGCCATGGAAGGCTGGGTCAGTCCGCGATTGGGGATTCGGTTTAGCCTGGAGGGAACCGACCTGGTGTTGTACCGACCGGATGGGCGGCGCTTTGAGACGTTTGTTGAACTGGAGCGGCGTGCTGAAATCGAGCGGCAACGGGCGGAAACCGAACGGCAACGGGCGGAAACCGAACGGCAACG
>CAZDVY010000180.1:3102-4806 GCA_964508935.1 uncultured Candidatus Competibacteraceae bacterium
CGGCAACGGGCGGAAACCGAACGGCAACGGGCGGAAACCGAACGGCAACGAGTTGAACGACTCGCGGCGCAATTACGGGCATTAGGCATTGATCCTGGCATCGGGGATTGATCTCCATGAACCTCTGGACGGATTTGACTGCGGCGGCGCTGCTGGGAACCGGACGCGGCTTCACGCCGATTTCCCTACCAGGCCGGTTGAACGAATTGCTGGTGGATTCGGCGGCGGAAGAGCGCCTGCTGCGCACGGCGGGTATTCTGGCGACAACGCAAATGGCGGCGTTGACGGTGAACCCATCAGCAGAACCAGCGTCCGTACCGGCTTTGCCTGAAACCGCGTTGCCGGTCACTGAACCGGAAGCATCCACGCTGCTCGCCCGGATTGTTGAAAAGGGTCAAACACCGCTGCTGGTTGAAGCCTGTCGCTTGTTGTCTGCCACTGGCCGCTGCCTGCCGCCGCGTTTGTTGCCCCGCGTTTTAGAACTGGGTCGTCAATCTGCTGCGTTGCGGGAACCGCTGCGCCAGGCATTGGGCCAGCGGGGCGCATGGCTGGCGGCACAAAATCCCGACTGGAAATTCGCCACCCTCGCCAGCGTTGAACTCGATGAGCCTCGTCTGTGGGATGAGGGCGATATTCGCCAGCGAGCAGCTTTTCTGCGCCGTTTGCGAATGACGGATCCCGCCGAAGCGCGCCGACTGCTTGAAGCCGCGTTCGCCGGGGAAACGGCCCGCGACCGGGCGCTGCTCTTGCTGGCTCTGGGCGAAAATCCAGGGTCGGAGGACGAACCGTTTCTTGCCGCTACCTTGGCCAGCGACCGCAGCAAGGAAGTTCGGGCTATTGCCGCTGCTTTGTTGTCGCGACTGCCTGCCAGCGACTTTGCCCGCCGCATGATTGCCCGGTTGGAATCCGGTATTCGCAGCGAGCGTAAACGCCTGCGTACTGTCACGGTCATTGAACCGCCATTGGCTTTTGTGCCGGACTGGAAAGCCGATGCTCTGGAAGAACAACCGCCTGCTCAGGTGAAACTGGGTGAACGGGCCTGGTGGCTGCTCCAGATGGTCAGCTACACGCCGCTGGATTGGTGGGAAGTGAAACTGGCGCTCGATCCGGACAGCATTCTCGTCTGGGCAGCCAAGAGTGAGTGGAAGTCGGCGCTGCTGGCAGGGTTCCGCACCGCAATCAGTCGTCAGCCCGGTCATGCGGCCTGGACGGCGGCCTTGCTGAAGCGTGGTGGTTTTTCCCATCAGGAAGCGATTCAACTGGCGCTCACCCTGGTTACGGCGGAGGCGGACGTCGCGTTGCAGCACATTTTTGCCAATACTGATGACGCCAGTCTGGCGGCGCAGGCCATTGAAACTGCTGACTTTGTCTGGAGTCTGGCGCTGTGGCGGATAGCACAGCAGAAGCTCCCGCGCTGGCTGGCTTCACGCGACTGGCGGTTTCGCACAGCGCTTCCTCAACTGGCTTACCGCATTCCGCCGCCGGCGTTGAATGACCCCCTGGTTTGGCCGGAAAAGACGCAATTGGCCGATGCTATCGCTGAGTTCACGGCGATTCTGGAAGAGCGGCGGGCTTTTTATCAAATATTTCAGGCTCCAGGCATGAGGCTCCAGGTTTGACCATACACCGCCGCGTCTGGCGCGCGTCGAACTGGATTACGCCAGCCTGCGGGATTCCGGGCGACTGGTCAGTCTGGCGATCCTT
>CAZDVY010000181.1:0-4765 GCA_964508935.1 uncultured Candidatus Competibacteraceae bacterium
CTTCGATGGGGTTGTGTTCGACAATGGGCACATGCTTGTAGGCGGCGGCGTGATAAACGGTCTCGACGCCAAAGCGCTCCATAACCATTTGCAGGCGGCGGCGGTGGACGACCGAACCCAGCAGAGGGATCAGTTCCACCAGCGGCAAGCCCATGTTGCCTGACATGACCTGCAATTCCTGTTCAATGACATACAGCGCATATTCGGAACGCTCGAACAGCACCAATCGACGCGGGCGCAGCGGCAAGATCTGCCGACACAGCTCCGAACCGATGGACCCGCCAGCGCCGGTGACCAGCACCACCTTGCCGTGAACCCGCACCCGCAACAGCTCGAAATTCGGTTGGACTGAGTCACGGCCCAGAATGTCCTCGACCTCGATCTCGCGGAATTCGTCGATGCGTCGGGCGCCGCTGGTCAATTCCCCCAGGGTCGGCAACGCCATCACCCGCACTGGCAGCCCGGCCAGCGCTTCCAGAATCTCCCGGCGGCGGCGGTGTGAGGCCGAGGGCAGGGCCAACAGGATCAGTCCAGCCTCATGGCGGGCGATCAGGCGCGGCAAGCGGGACGGCGCCCGCACCTTGAGACCGAGGATCACGCTGCCCTGCAAACGCGGATTGTCATCGACAAAGGCGACCGGCTCAAATTCGGCGCTGTAACGCAAGGCCTGAACCAGTTGCGCGCCCGCTTCCCCCGCACCGTAGATAATGACCGGTGTCCGTGGCGCACTCAGCCGGAAGCGGTGGCGCAGATAGCGGCGCAGTAACAGGCGACCGCCGCCGACCAGGGCGACCAGAACCAGCCAGGCGATCAGCCAGGAAGAACGGGGAACGATGCCTTGGCGCAGGAAGACCCACACCGCCATCATCAGCAGGATGCCGGCGCTGGCTCCCAAGACAATGGCGTGCAGCAGCGTTTCATCGGCGTAGCGCAGGATCGGTCGGTACAGGCCGGCTAGGGCGAGGGCGGGGATGAGAATAATGACCGCCAGAGGAAATAGCCAGACAACGTCTTGCAGAAGTTCCGGCCACCATTCGCCCAGACGAATAGCAAACGCCGCCCAAACCGCGACCAGCACAGCGAGCATATCGCCAAGAACTAACAGGGCGCGGCGCAGTGGGATGGGTAACTTAAGGATTGGTTCCAAGTTTCAAGACTCCCTCCCCGCATGCGGGGGGAGGGGCAGGCGAACGGTGACAGGAAAGGTGGAACGTTATGATCTGGAAAGCGGTTTATCGCCAGTGAGCCGGGCAGTTAACACCACCAGATGCGCCAGACAGCCGAGCAGCATCGCTGCCATACCTGCCTGCAACAGTGTTCCAGCCTGGAACCCGGCAATCCAGAATGCGCCGGCCAGCCGTGCGCTGACCGCGATCAGACACATGAATACGCCCGCCAATCCCGCCAGACGGCCAATCCACAACAGTGATATTTCCATGCTCCACCTCGCAGCGTTCTACAGCGTTTTTTCAACCGCTCTGGGTTCATCCAGCCCCCGTTCCGCCAGCGTCGCCGCCCGGAACAAGGCGCGGCCCTTGTTCATGGTTTCTTCCCATTCATTTTCCGGCACAGAATCAGCGACGATGCCGGCCCCGACCTGGACATGCAGCCCGCCATCCTTGAGAACGGCGGTGCGGATGGCAATGGCGGTGTCCATGTTCCCCGACCAGGACAGATAACCGACCGCCCCGGCGTAGACCCCGCGTTTGACCGGCTCCAGTTCGTCGATGATCTCCATGGCGCGAATCTTGGGCGCGCCGCTGACCGTGCCGGCCGGGAAAGTGGCCCGCAAGGCGTCGAGAACGCTCAGTTCAGGCCGCAGCCGGCCATTGACGTTAGAGACGATATGCATGACATGGGAATAGCGTTCAATAGTCATCTTTTCGGTCAACGTGACGCTGCCAGTCTCGCTGACCCGACCCACGTCATTGCGGCCCAGATCGATCAACATCAGGTGTTCCGCCTGCTCCTTGGGATCGGCCAGCAATTCTGCCTCCAGCGCCTGATCCTGCTCCTCGGTGGCGCCGCGCCGCCGGGTGCCGGCGATAGGCCGAACGGTCAGTACGCCATCTTCCAGCCGCGCCAGAATTTCCGGCGAGGAGCCGATAATGTGGAAATCGCCCAGATGCAGAAAGTACATGTACGGCGAGGGATTGAGTCCGCGCAGCGCCCGGTACAAATCCAACGGCGCCGCCCGAAAGGGCACGCTGAGCCGCTGGGACAGCACCACTTGCATACAGTCGCCGGCCAGAATGTAGTCTTTGATCCGCCGCACGGCGTTCTCGAAACCGTCCTGGGTGAAGCCGGATACGAACTCGATGGGACCGGTATCAGGGCGAGGATTCACCAGCGTATAGAGCGAGCGTCCTTCGCGCAGTCGCGCCACCCATTGATCCAGCCGCAGTTGAGCGCGGGCATAGGCGCGCTCCACTGCCGGATCGACCAGGGTAATCAGGTACAGCCGCCCGGCCAGATTGTCGAACACTACCAGGTCTTCGGAAACCAGCAACAGGATATCCGGGTTATCCAGCGGGTCGGGATTCCGGTTCTGCGCCAGCTTCGGTTCGATGTAGCGGATGGTGTCATAGCCAAAATAGCCGACCAGTCCGCCGATGAAGCGGGGCAAGCCTTCGCCGGTGGCGGGCACCCGATAGCGGCTCTGGAAATCCTGAATCCACGCCAGCGGGTCCGGAACGGTCAGCGCTTCGACGATTTCCCCGGCGTGTTCTAGGGTAATGCGCTGGCCGCGCACCCGGATGATCTTGCGACAGGGCAGGCCGATGATCGAATAGCGGCCCCATTTCTCGCCGCCCTGCACCGATTCCAGCAGATAGCTGTAAGGCGCGTCGGCCAGTTTGAGATAAGTGCTTAGCGGCGTGTCGAGGTCGGCCAGCACTTCGCGGGCGACGGGAATGCGGTTAAAGCCTTCGTCGACCAGGCGTTTGAAGTCGTTTGGGGTCATGAGGGACGCTCAGGCAGTTTTCGCCAGCAGGGCGGGCAGATCGGCGATGGAGTCGATCACCGCGTCGGGTTGGGCGTCGCGGATGTCGTAGCCGTGATTGTAACCGTAGGGGACGCACACCACCGGGCAGCCGGCGTTGCGGGCAGCGCCGACATCGTTGAGCGAATCGCCGACCATCAATCCTTGGGTGATCGGAACGCCCAGCCGTTCAGCGCAGAGCAGCAGGGCGTCGGGGGAGGGTTTGGGATGGGGGGTGCATTCGCCGCCGACTACGGTGGTGAAAAACCCGCCAATGCCCAGCCGATCGAGCAGGGGCCGGGCGAATTCGGCGGGTTTATTGGTGACGCAGGCCATGGGGATGCGGGCGGTGTGCAGTGCGGTCAATCCTGCGCGGGCGCCGGGATAGAGGGCGCTGTAGACACTGATATGTTCGGCGTAGGCGGTTTTATACAGCGGTTTGGCGCGGGCAAACAGGGCGGGATTGGCCCGGTTGCCATCCATATCGCCGACGAGAGCGCGGCGGATCAGGTTATCCATGCCGCTACCGACCCAAGTACGCACCTGGGCTTCCTCGCGTCCGGGCTGATCGAGTTGCTGGAGCATGATATTCAGGGCGGCGGTCAGGTCGGGGACGCTATCGACCAGGGTGCCGTCGAGATCAAAGAAAACCGCAGTGACGTTTGCAAACATGGCTAGCAATCCGCCTTGGCCAGTTCGGCGCGCAGGGCGGCGAGGGTGGCTCGGTAGTCAGGGCTGTTAAAGATCGCCGAACCGGCGACGAAGGTGTCGGCTCCGGCCTCAGCGATGGCGCGGATATTGTCGATTCTGACGCCGCCATCGACTTCCAGCCGCACCGGATAACCGCTGTCGTCGATCAGGCGGCGGGCCTCGCGCAGCTTGTTCAGCGTGCCGCTGATGAAATTCTGACCGCCGAAGCCAGGATTGACCGCCATCAGCAGCACCAGGTCCACTTTGTCCATCACATACCTCAGGCAGTCCAGCGGGGTCGCCGGATTGAACACCAGGCCGGACTGGCAGCCGCAATCGCGGATGTGCTGGAGGCTGCGGTCAATGTGATCGCTGGCTTCGGGGTGGAAGGTAATGTAGGTTGCGCCGGCGGCGGCAAAGTCGGGGATGATGCGGTCCACCGGCTTGATCATCAGATGCGCGTCAATGGGGGCCGTGACGCCATGCTTGCGCAGCGCTTCGCAGACGATGGGGCCGACGGTCAGGTTGGGGACATAATGGTTGTCCATCACGTCGAAGTGCACCCAGTCCGCGCCCGCGATCAGCACAGCGTCCACTTCCTCGCCGAGCCGGGCGAAGTCGGCGGATAAGATGGACGGGGCGATCAGATAATCCCGCATGGCTTGGCAATCCTCATGATTCGGTAAGTCGCAACTATACTATCAAAATCATCAAAGATTTCTGAAACCGGCCACCCGGGAGGTTTCGATATGGGCCAGGAGCAAATGATGGACGTCTTTCGCCTGATGCTTGAAGAGGCTCCAGAGAGCATTGCGATTCCGGAGTCTTTACGCCAGCGCCGGGTAGCGGTGGTTTTCATCGCGCTGGATCGGGCCGGTGGATCGGCGGAGATGGGCGCGACGACGTCCGGTAGTACGGTAGGCAGCAGCGGAAGATGTCCGTTTTGCAGCCTGCCGCCGGAGCGGATTGTGCAGACCACTGAACGAATTCGCGTGGTGCGCGACGCTTTCCCGGTATCGCCGGGGCATACCTTGTTGATCCCGCGCCGGCATGTCGCGTCGCTGTTTGGGCTGACCATGGTGGAATGGGTGGAGC
>CAZDVY010000182.1:0-3196 GCA_964508935.1 uncultured Candidatus Competibacteraceae bacterium
TGGCGCAACGGCTGTTTGAGGCGGGTTTGTGCCGGCTGGGCCGCAAGGAAGATTATTACCGCGATTTGACGCGCAGCCTGCTGGCGCAGGGCCACTGGCCGCAGGTTGACGTTCTTCCCCATCTGCCTCGGGTCGGGCGCGGCTTGAGCGTCACCCATACCGCGTTGCGTGAGCAATGCGTCGATCTCATCGCCCAATGGCTCACGGACGGCCGCATCACCCCGGTTGATGGCGCATCTCTGCTGGCGGCATTGATTCGGGAAACCGGCCAGGGCTTTGCACACCTGGATCAAGCACTGGCTTCATTGAGCGTCAGCGGCGCGCTGGGGCGGGGAACGGTATTGCTGGGGCTGGAACAGGCGCTGAGCAACGGCGTAGCGGACTTTCCGCCGCGCAAGCTGTCGCTGATCCTGGACCGGTTGGGCGCGGTGCTGCAAGACGCCCAATGCGGCGTGGGCGATCCGGCGGCGCGACGCGCCCTGGAAACCCTGGCCGCCGCGAAAAAGTCCGTTTCCCGCGACAAGGCCAGCGCGGTATTAACCCGCAGCGCCGACACGCCGCCCGCCTGGGTGCTGGCGCTGGCGACACATTCTGGTGGTGGATAACGCCATGCACTACAGACTCGGCATTGCGCTGGGCAGTGGCGCCGCACGCGGCTGGGCGCATATCGGCATCCTGCGGGCGCTGGAACAGATCGGCGTTGTCCCGGATATTGTCGCCGGCACGTCGATTGGCGCGCTGGTCGGCGCGGCTTACGCCAGCGACCGACTGGATTCGCTAGCGGACTGGGTCACCGGCATCGACTGGTGGGAAATCGTCCGTTACATGGATTTGCGGCTCGGCGGCGTCGAGGGCGAACGGCTGATGCGCGCCTTCCGCGAGCGGGTGGACGATGCGCCGATTGAGACGTTGCCTAAGCCGTTTGGCGCGGTGGCGACCGATTTGCACACCGGACGTGAAGTCTGGTTCCAAAACGGCTCGCTGCTGGAGGCAGTGCGGGCGTCCATCGCCCTGCCGGGCTTGTTCAGTCCGGTGCATTATCAGGGCCGCTGGCTGGTGGATGGCGGGCTGGTCGATCCGTTGCCGGTGTCGCTCTGTCGGGCGCTGGGCGCGGATCGGGTGATTGCCATCAATCTGAATGGCGACATCGTTGGGCGACAATTCAGCGGACGGGCGCAGCATCGCAACGCGCCCAGCCCCCTGTTAGCGCGGTTGAGCGCCGGCTGGCAAGCGATGTTGGGAAATAATCACACCAATACGGCTCAGCCGGAATCGGCTTCCTCCGCCGAGGAAGCGCCGCCCGGACTGTTCGATGTCATAGCCGGTTCAATCCACATCATGCAGGATCGCATTACCCGGGCGCGGATGGCCGGCGATCCGCCGGATGTGGTGCTGGCCCCGCGTCTGGCCCATCTGGGTTTGATGGATTTCGATCACGCCACCGAGGCGATGGCCGCTGGCGTGGCGTGTGTGCAGCGGCATCTGCCTCTGTTACGGGATGTGCTGGATTTGCCGGAAACCGGCGAGTGAACGCTCGGCGCTTTCGCCTACAATAGCTTCTTTCAGCACCGCCACGGCAGACCCGTCTCATGCAACCGCTTCGCTACATTTTAACCATCGCCTGCCCGGATCAGGTGGGCATCGTCGCCGCGATCTCCGGCGTGCTGGCCGCCCATCACGGTAATATCATCGAATCGGATCAATTCAGCGACACTGAATCGGGCCGGTTTTTCATGCGCCTGGTGTTCGACTTGAACGAGGCCACCGAGCCGGCATTGCTGGAGCATTTCACTCCATTGGCCGACGAATTTGCCATGGACTGGCGTCTGTACGATCCGCGCCGGCGGCCACGGGTGATGATCCTGGTCTCGAAAGCCGAGCATTGCCTGAACGATCTGTTATACCGGCATCGCACCGGCGCATTGCCGATGGAGATAGCCGCTATCGTTTCCAACCATCGCGAGTTGGCGCATTTAGCGGCATGGCATGCGATTCCCTATCACTACTTGCCGGTTACGCCGGACACGAAGCTAATGCAGGAGCAGCAAATTCTGGATCTGGTGGAACAGACCGGCACGGAGCTGGTGATTCTCGCCCGCTACATGCAGATTCTGTCCCCGGAGCTGTGCCAGGCGCTGACCGGGCGGGCGATCAACATTCACCACTCCTTTCTGCCAGGATTCAAGGGCGCCAAGCCCTACCATCAGGCGTACCATCGGGGTGTGAAACTGATCGGTGCGACCGCCCATTTCGTCACCGCCAACCTCGATGAAGGGCCGATTATTGAACAGGAAGTGGAGCGGGTCGATCACGCGCAGACCCCGGAACAACTGGCGGCGGTCGGTGGCGATATTGAAAACATCGTGCTGGCCCGCGCCCTGCACTATTACCTGGAACGCCGGGTGTTCGTGAACGGCGGCAAAACCGTGGTGCTGCGCTAGACATGCCCCCTGATCTGCTGTATCCCACCGCCTTCCTGATCGGTCTGACCGGCGGCGTCCATTGCTTTGGCATGTGCGGCGGCATTGTCGGCGCATTAACCCTGGGACTGCCGCCAGCGCCGGGGCATTCATTGCGAACCCGCCTGCCTTTTCTGCTGGCCTACAACCTCGGACGAATCATCAGCTATGTCGTAGCGGGCGCGCTGGCCGGCGGAGTTGGGGCGTGGGCGGCGCAACTGATTTCCGTACATCGCGCCCAGTTAGGGCTGCAAATCATGGCCGGGCTGTTCATGATTCTGCTGGGCCTGTATCTGGCTGGCTGGCCGGGAACGTTGAGCCGGCTGGAGCGGGCCGGCGGCGCGCTCTGGCGGCACATTGAACCGCTGGGACGACGTTTTTTTCCGGTGCACACACCCTTTCAAGCCTGGGGGATTGGTTTGGTTTGGGGCTGGCTGCCGTGCGGATTGGTCTACAGCGTACTGGTCTGGGCCGTCGGCGCTGGCGGCGCGCTGGAAGGCGGCCTGTTGTTGCTCAGCTTCGGGCTGGGCACGTTGCCGACGCTGTTGGCGATGGGGACGGTGGCGGCGACGCTGGCCGGATTCATGCGCCAGCCGGGGGTTCGCGCCGCCGCCGGAACGCTGGTCATCCTGTTTGGGATGTATGAGGTGGCCTTGGTGATCCGGGGTTGATGATCCGAGGGCGATCATCGTCGTTATTATTGTGGTTTTTCGGGCGTTTGGGGGGTTGTCGGTTGT
>CAZDVY010000182.1:3296-4685 GCA_964508935.1 uncultured Candidatus Competibacteraceae bacterium
ATTATTTTATGGATAACACAGATAAATTCAAAAACAAATATCGAATTGCATCGGCGCGGGCATCTTGGTGGGATTATGGCTGGCCCGGCGCCTATTTTATAACCATTTGCACAGCAGAACGGCATCCCTATTTCGGCGAGATCATTGACGGGAAAATGGTATTGTCAAACATCGGGGTGTTAGCCGATGTGCTTTGGTACGATCTGCCCTGTCATGCCCATCAGGTTGATTTGGGAGCGTTTGTCATCATGCCCAATCACATGCATGGGATTTTGATTCTAAACGCAAATGGCAACAATACCCCACCCAACTACGGTGAAACGCGCTTTCAAAATCAGGGTAAAAATACCGTTTCGGCAATGGTGGGAGGGTATAAATCCGCGCTATCCAAGCACGCCCACCGCTTAGGCTTTACGTTTGCCTGGCAAGCGCGCTTCCATGACCACATTATTCGCAACGATCTGGAATATCAACGCATTAACGATTACATTGAAACCAATCCGCAGCGTTGGCACGAGGACCGATTTTACAAACAGAAAAATAACGCTATGCATCTCGAATCGTGAATGTGCGCCAGATTTACATCAGGTGCTTCTCGATCTCATCCCAGCGTTGCTCTTTGACCATCACAAACCGGCAGCGCCCCTCGGACAGGTTGGCCCATAAACCGCCAATCAAACGATCATCCTCAGCGGTATCCCAGCGATCCGCGCCCTTGTATTCCACCGCAAGGATCGCTCCCGGCTGGCTTTCAGCGCCGGGCAACTGGCACAGAAAGTCGGGATAGAAACGGCCACCGGCTTTTTGCAGGAAGAACGAACTGCCTTCGCGCCGAACCAGGTTGCGCACCCAGAACTGGATGCGGCCCCGCTGCGCCCATATATCCAACTGGCAGGCGCACGCGAATTCTTCCTTACTGTCGAAGTCGCCGATGCGTCCGTAGAAGTGCTTGCGGAAATCGAAATGCCCAAAGCGCCCGTCATAGTCGCGGCTGGGCGCATAAGCCTGAGCGTGAAACTCGAAGGCGTAGAGATCAGTCACCGCCACCCGGATAGCCGCGTCGTCGCCAAACAGCGTCTGCTGATAAGCCTTGTTCACCGCCTGCTGGCGCAGTTGGCGAATGTGCGCCTCCAGCCGATTGCGGATCAGGAATTTCTGAAGATTGGCGCGGGCCAGGGTGAAACCTTCGCGGCGCAACAGGTCGGTCAGCCAGGCGGCGACAAACGCCCGTTTGCTGGCATGGGTCAGCGAAGGCTCGGGCAAGTTGCGGCACAGCCAGGTTGCTAACCGCACTTCGTCCCAGTTTTCCGGTTGATAGATAAGGCCCAGGTCGCGCTGCAATTCCGGCAGGAAGCGCGAGATGACCTTGCCGTTGGCGTCGATGTCGAT
>CAZDVY010000183.1:0-4669 GCA_964508935.1 uncultured Candidatus Competibacteraceae bacterium
GTATCCCGGTGCAGAGCAAAACCGGCCATGCCTTCATCAAGGAGCGGATGCGCCAAGAAGATGCGCTGTATGGCGGCGAGATGAGCGCGCACCATTACTTCCGCGAATTCGCCTACTGCGACAGCGGGATGATTCCTTGGCTATTGATTGCCGAGCTGTTGAGCCAGCGCAATCAACCGCTGTCGGCGCTGGTCGATGCGCGGATGCAGGCTTTTCCGTGCAGCGGGGAAATCAATTTCCAGGTAGCCGATGCGCCGGCCAAGCTTGAGGAAATTCGGGCCGCCTATGCCGATCAACAACCGGCGGTCGATGAGACCGATGGCCTGAGCCTGGAATTTGCCGACTGGCGGTTCAACCTGCGTGCGTCGAATACCGAGCCGTTACTGCGGTTGAATGTGGAGACGCGCGGCGACGCAGAGTTGTTGGAGCGCCGCACTCAGGAATTGAGGGCGCTGATCGGTGCGTGATTCATCGCCGGTCTATGGAATAATGCTGTTATTGGAGCTGGGAGAATTAAACAATGAACAAGCTGGCGATTGGAGTCGTAGGCGTTGCGGTCATCGCGGCGGGCGTAACCGGCGCGGCGTACTGGTCAGGCGTAAAGGCGGAACGCTGGTATGAAGAGGCACTGGCGGAAAGCGCCAAAAGCGGTAACGTCAAGCTGAGCACGGTTCGCTATCAACGCGGGCTGTTCTCATCGCACATCGTCACTCGCGTCGAAATCGCCAGGCCGGAAGGCGATGATGCTCCCGATCTGTCCTTTGCGATTCGCCAGCAGGTCTATCATGGTCCCGTGCCGCTGGCCGGTTGGGGGACACCCGGCGTACCGATGCAACTGACTGGCGCGGTGGTGCGGGCCACTCTGGATTCCGACAGCAGTGACTGGACCCGGCAACTGGCCCAGTGGTACGGCGATCAGGAACCGGTTCTGGCGATTTCACAAATCACTTTCGACGGCGCCAGCGCGACCCAAATCACCATGCCAGCGCTCACCCGGAACGATGTTGAAGGCTTGCAAAGTTTGCAATTCTCGGGGTTGCAGGGCCAGTTCCAAGTCGCACCGAAAAATACCGCTGTTCAGGGCGATCTGACTGTTGCCAGACTGGAAGCCGTCGGTAAGCCAGAAGCCGCCAATGAAGGACAGCCAGCGACGAGCGGCGGTCAGGTCAATCTGCGTGATCTGACAATGACGGTCAATCAGCGCAAGGGGCCATTCAATCTGCTATTCGGTGAATCGACCTTCAAGATCGCTGAATTGCGCGCCCAGGATCAAACTTCCGGTGCGCCCTTCGCCATGACCGGCCTGAGCCTGACCGGTTCGCTGGCTCAGCAGAATCCACAACAAGTGGCCGGTGAATTGCGGATTAAGGTAGATCAGGTGACAGTGGGTCAGGAAAGCGGGACCGGTAGTCTGCTTCTGGCGTTGCGCAATCTGGATGGTGCAACAGTCGAGAAACTCCAGCAATGGCAGCAGAACGTTTCCAGCCAGCCCGAAGATCCGCAGGCGTTCAATGAGTTGCTGGCGCTGATGAAAACCCTGTTCGCCAACAAGCCGGAATTCGTGCTTAACACCCAGGCAAAAATGACGCGGGGTGACTGGCAGGGCCAACTGACGCTGAATTTCCAGGATTTCAACGAGGCTAACCTGTTGCAGGATCCGTCCAGCCTGTTGGGCGCACTGGAAAAGGGAGCTGCGGATGCGGCGGCGTCCAAGACGCTGGTTGAGCAGATCCTGACGGATCAGATCATGAATGAGTTGCAGTCCCAGGCCACCGGGCAGGAACCACCCCTCGACCCGCAGGCATTGCGGGGCATGGCGGCAGCGCAGGCCAGCCAGCAGCTCCAGGGATTGATCACCGCCGGTTTTATCAAGCTGGACGGTGGTCGGTACACGACGACAGTCCGTTTCGCGGACGGCAAGCTGTTCGTGAATGATCAGGAAATTCCATTGACATCGCCGACGGGTGCGGAGGAGGGCGTCATTCAGGAGGAAATGCCTGCGGAAGAGCTTGAAGGTGAAGCTGAGGAGCCAGCGCAGCAATAAATATGGCTGAATTTGCTCAGGCATTAAACCAGCTTCCCGATCCGCTGCGGCCTGAAGTCGCACACTACTGGGAGGCGTTGCAAACCGCCTCCCGGTCAGCCGGCGCCGAACTGCCTGCTGGTCCGGCGCTGGAATCGTTGGTCCCGGTCTGGGCGTGCAGTGAATTCGTCGCCCGATCCTGCATCCGCGAGCCAATGTTGCTGGCAGGGTTGGCGACCAGTGGTGATTTGACGACGGCTTATGCGCCCGGCGGCCTGGCGGAACGGCTGGAACGGTGGCTGGCGGACGCTACGGATGATGAGCAACTCGCCATAGCCTTACGCCGGTTCCGCCGCCGGGAAATGGTGCGCATCGCCTGGCGCGATCTGGCCGGGTTAGCCGGTTTGACGGAGACTCTCGGTGATCTCACCGATCTGGCGGACGTGGCCGTGAATGCGGCGCTGAACCGGCTTTATGCCTCGCAGAGTCAGCGATATGGCATCCCCCGCGACGCCGAAGGTCAACCGCAACAGATGGTCGTGCTGGGCATGGGCAAGCTGGGTGGCCGCGAGCTTAATTTCTCCTCGGACATTGATCTGATTTTCACTTATCCTCGCCAAGGCCAAACCGATGGTGCACGCGGCATCAGCAATGAGGAATTTTTTCGTCGACTGGGTCAGCGCTTGAGCAAGGTTCTGGCCGAGATCACCGCCGAAGGCTTTGTCTTCCGCGTCGATCTGCGCCTGCGGCCTTTTGGCGATTCCGGGCCGGTGGCCTTGTCCTTCGCCGCCTTCGAGGATTATTACCAGAACCACGGTCGGGACTGGGAACGCTACGCAATGATCAAGGCGCGAGTGATGGCTGGCGACCAGGAAGCGGGTGAGCGGTTGCTGGCGGGGCTGCGGCCCTTCGTTTATCGCCGCTATCTGGATTACCACGCCTTCGAAGCGTTGCGCAGCATGAAAGCCATGATCGCTCAGGAAGTCGAACGCAAGGGGATGCAGCGCAATATCAAGCTGGGACCGGGTGGCATCCGCGAGATTGAGTTCATCGGTCAGGCGTTTCAGCTCATTTACGGGGGCCGCGACCCGGCGTTGCGGGAACGCAGCATTTTACGGGTGCTGGATACGCTGGCAGCCAGCGGTCGCCTGCCGGAAGCGGCGGTGCACAGTCTCAAATCCGCCTACGATTTTCTGCGTCGGGTGGAAAATCGCTTGCAGGCCTGGGCCGACCGGCAGACCCATGACTTGCCGGAGGATGAGTTGGCGAAACTGCGGTTGGCATTTGCCATGGGTTACCCCGGTTGGGGCGCGTTCACCCTGGAACTGGCGCGACATGTCGAAGCGGTGACGCAGCAATTTATCCTGGTGTTCGGTGGCGCTGACGAATCGCCAACAGGCGCCGGTTTGGCGGGACTGTGGCGGGAAAACTGCGGCGAAGAGCACGCCTTGCCGTTGTTGGCGAAATACGGTTTCGAGGCGCCGGCGCGCGCCTGGAACCGGCTGCGAGCGTTGCGAGAAGGTTTCACTTACCGAACGATGAGTCTGCGCGGGCGTGAACGGCTGGACGCCTTGATGCCACGGGTGCTGGAAGCGGTTGCCGCTACTGGGCAACCGGCGGCTACCCTGGAGCGCATTCTCAACCTGCTGGAAACTGTCGCCCGGCGCTCGGTGTATCTGGCGCTGCTGACCGATCAGCCGCAGGCGCTGACGCAACTGGTCAAACTGTTTGCCGCCAGCGGCTGGATTGCCCAGCATCTCACCCGTTATCCGCTGCTGCTCGATGATCTGCTCAATCCCGCCGTACTGTACGCGCCGCTGGACCGTCAACAACTGGCGCTGGAACTGGAACAGCAACTGCAACGCGCTCCGGCGGATGATCCCGAAGAAATCCTCAACGCGCTGCGTTACTTCAAACAGACGCAGGTGTTGCGCGTCGCCGCCGCCGATGTCAGCGGCGCCATGCCGCTGATGATTGTCAGCGATCATTTGACCGAAATCGCTGAAGCTCTGTTGCGCAAGGTGCTGGAGTTGGCCTGGGCGGATTTGCTGCCCCGGTTCGGTCCGCCCCGGTGCATGACGGAGGGTGTGGAGCGCGACGCGCAATTCGCCATGGTCGCCTACGGCAAGCTGGGCGGCATCGAACTCAATTACGGTTCTGACTTGGACCTGGTATTTCTGCACGACAGCGCCGGCAACCGGCAGCTTACTGCTGGCCCGCGCCAGATCGACAATGCCGCCTTTTTCGCCAAACTGGTGCAACGCATTATCTACTTTCTCACCACCCGCACCGGCGCCGGCGAGCTTTACGAAGTGGACACCCGACTCCGCCCCAGTGGTCGCGCCGGCCTGCTGGTCAGTTCATTTGAGGCATTCGCCGAATATCAGCATCAACAGGCGTGGACCTGGGAGCATCAAGCCTTGGCGCGGGCGCGGGTGGTGGCGGGTCCAGCGGCGCTGGCCGAACGGTTTCGCACGATTCGCCGCGAGATTTTACAGCGCGAACGCGATCCGGCGACCCTGCGCCAGGAAGTCCGGGAAATGCGCGAGCGGATGCGGGCCGAGCTGGACGCCAGCACCGCCGAGGTCTTCGATCTCAAGCAGGGCCGGGGTGGTATCGCCGATATTGAATTTGTGGTGCAATACG
>CAZDVY010000184.1:0-4640 GCA_964508935.1 uncultured Candidatus Competibacteraceae bacterium
AGTTGGCGCAAAACGACCGGAATTCTGCCTGCAATCGCAGAGCAAGGCTATAGCGCAGCAGTCCCGGCGCAATACAAATAATTTGAGTCGGGGAACCGCGCTGGTGTTCCCGGCCCGGCTTCCGGGCAGGCGACAAACCCTAATGAAAAAAAGGCTTTTGCCCGACGATTGCGTTATGCTTGACCCAGTTAAATTCAACGGCCTGCCGAAAAAAATCACGCGCCATCCGCGTTGCTACGCCGGCGGATCGGCCGATCAATGATGGAGGTGGTCCATGGCGGAATCCGAATCCCGCACGCCGACTGAAAGAGTCCGCGACATCATCCAGCGCCACAGCGGCCTGTCCACCCGGTTGTTGCAAATCCTGCGTGACGTGCAGGATCAACTGACCTGGTTATCCCCGGAAACCCTCGACTTGGTGGCCCAGGAGCTGGGGATTTCCCCTCATAAAGTGCGCAGCGTCGCTGAGTTTTATTCCTTTCTCTACACTGCCCCACGCGGTTGCTACGACATCCTGTTCAGCGACAACATCACTGACCGGATGCTCGGCAATCGCAAGCTGCTGCACGATCTCTGCAACCGGCTGGGCGTGGGCATTGGACAAACCCGCGCCGATGGCACGGTGACCGTCGGTACAACCTCTTGCACCGGCATGTGCGACCAAGGGCCAGCGGCGCTGGTCAATGGTTATGCCCTGACCCGGCTGAACCCAGCGCGTCTGGAGCGGATAGCCGAGTTGGTGGAAAGCCGCACACCGCTGGAGCAATGGCCGCAGGAATTTTTTGAAGTCTCCAGCAATATTCGCCGCGCCGACATTCTCCTGGGACGGCATTTCGCCGATGGCGCGGCGTTGCGGGCAGTCTTGAAGCGCGGCCCCGAAACGATCCTGGAGGAAATGATCAAATCCGGTCTGCGCGGTCAGGGCGGCGCCGGATTCAAATCCGCCGCCAAGTGGATTTCCTGTCGCAATGCGCCGGGCGGGGTCAAGTATGTGGTGTGCAACGCCGACGAAGGCGAGCCGGGCACGTTCAAAGACCGGGTGCTGATGCAGGATTTCGCCGATCTGTTGTTCGAGGGCATGACCCTGTGCGGGCGGGTGATCGGCGCGCAACAGGGCTTCGTCTACCTGCGCGGCGAGTATCGCTATCTGCTGCCGTCGCTGAAAGCGACTTTGCAACGCCGCCGCGACGCCGGACTGTTGGGAAACGAGATTCTCGGCGAGCCGACCTTCAGCTTCGACATCGACATCCATCTTGGCGCCGGGGCCTATGTTTGCGGCGAAGAATCGGCGCTGATCGAATCGCTGGAAGGCAAGCACGGCGTGCCGCGCATTCGCCCGCCGTTTCCGACCACCCACGGCTATTTGAACAAGCCGACGGTGGTCAACAATGTCGAGACCTTTTCCGCCGCCGCCAAGATTGCCGTGGAAGGCGGCAACTGGTTCGCCAGTCGCGGCACTGCAGAATCGAAAGGCACCAAACTGCTCAGTCTGAGCGGCGACTGCGAGCGGCCCGGCATCTATGAATATCCGTTTGGGGTCACGGTGCGCCGGGTGCTGGAAGATTGCGGGGCGCGGGATGCGCAGGGCATTCAAATGGCCGGCCCGGCGGGTCACATGATTTCCGCCAGGGAATTTGACCGGCGCATCTGCTTCGAGGATTTGGCGACCGGCGGATCATTCATGGTGTTCGATCAAAATCGGGACATTCTCGATGGCGTGCGCAATTTCGCGCACTTCTTCGTCCATGAGAGCTGTGGGTTCTGTACACCCTGCCGGGTCGGCACCTCGCTGATGCGCGACCTGGTAGTCAAGGTGCATACCGGACATGGCACGCCGTATGATCTCGAAGAAATGCGCAAGCTGGGGCGGATCATGCAAGTGGCCTGTCATTGTGGACTGGGTCAGACCGCGCCCAACCCCGTGCTGGACAGCCTCGGCCAGTTCCCAGAAGCCTATCAGCGGCGACTGCGCGCTACCGCCTTTGAACCAGCCTTCGATCTGAATGCGGCGCTGGAAGACGCTCGCCAGTTAACGGGGCGCAGCGATGCCGGCGCATATTTGAATGAAGAAGACTTGATGCTGGGGGCGATGCCATGAGCGAGGAACCGAGTTTCACGCTGGACGGGCGGCGGATTCCCTTCCAGGACGGCCAATCCGTCATGGAAGCGGCGCTGGCCGCCGGCGTTTACATTCCGCATCTGTGTTTTAACCCGGAGTTTGCTCCGCACGGCAGTTGCCGGGTGTGCCTGGTCAAGGTCAATGGCCGGTTTCAGGCGTCCTGCACCACGCCGGCGGCGGTGGGCTTGGCCGTGCAGAGCGAGACCGAGGAACTGAAGGAGATTCGGCGCGGCATTCTGCAAATGCTGTTTGTCGAGGGCAACCATGTCTGCCCGGCTTGCGAAAAGAGCGGTGCTTGTCAGTTGCAGGCGGTCGCCTATTACGTCGGAATGCTGAACCCACATTTCAGCCACTTCTACCCACGCCGGCCGGTGGATGCCTCGCATACTGAAGCAGTCATTGATTTTAATCGCTGCATTCTGTGTGAATTGTGCGTGCGGGCCAGCCGTGATGTGGATGGGAAAAATATTTTTGCCGTACAAGGGCGCGGTATTGAGGCGCATTTAGTTGTCAACACTCCGTCCGGTAAGCTGGGCGCGACCAACTTCAGTATTCACGACAAGGCGGCGCAGGTCTGTCCGACCGGGGCGATTCTGACCAAGCATCAAGGTTACAACGTACCGATCGGCCAGCGCCTCTACGACCGGAAACCGATTAACGTCGTGGGGGATGTCGCGCAGTTGCCGGAAAGCAAGGGAGGGCGGCGCCATGATTGAAGCCAAGCTGAAAATCGCGACCTGTTCGCTGGCTGGCTGTTTCGGTTGCCACATGTCATTGCTTGATCTCGATGAACGGCTGTTTGATTTGGCCGAGCGCGTTGAACTGGATCGCAGTCCATTGACTGATATTAAGGAGCTGGGGGAATGCGATGTCGGCCTGATTGAAGGTGGGGTCTGTAACGCCGAAAACGTGCATGTGCTGATGGAATTCCGGGCGCGGTGCAAGATTCTGGTGGCGATTGGCGCCTGTGCGCTGAATGGCGGCATTCCGGCGATGCGGAATCAGTTCGATCTCAAGGAGTGTCTGGAGGAGTCCTATATGCGCGGGATTGGCCTGGTCAACGCACAGATTCCCAATGATCCGGAGATACCGCTGCTGCTGAACAAGGTGCATCCGCTGCATGAAGTGGTGAAGATCGACTACTTCCTGCCCGGCTGCCCGCCCTCGGCGGATACGATCTGGACCTTCATTAATGAACTCTTGTCAGGACAGCCGATAGCACTGTCCTATACGCAGATTCATTATGATTGACGATATTTTTTCTCCCTCCTTAATCGGGAGGGAGGTAGTTAAAGCGATGATGAAACAGCTTGCTCTTGTTGAAAAAAACCAACCATCACTACCGGTCAAAGGCAGCGATTCAGCCTTTGAACCGGTTTTGGATGGATTTCAAGTCCAGTATCAGCATCCGCATGGATTTCTATATCAAGGCAACTCGATCCAATGGTTAGCGTCTTTGGATGATTCCAGTGTTGATTTGGTTTTTGCTGATCCTCCATATAATATAAAAAAAGCAGATTGGGATAATTTTGAGAGCCAAGAAGAATATATTAATTGGTCGATCCAGTGGATTGCTCAAGCGTCGCGTATATTAAAATCATCCGGGTCTTTGTATGTCTGTGGATTTTCGGAAATTCTGGCTGATTTAAAACATCCAGCTTCCAGATACTTCAAACATTGTCGCTGGCTGATATGGCATTATAAAAATAAGGCTAATCTCGGTCAAGATTGGGGACGTTCCCATGAAAGTATCATCCATTTTCGTAAATCCAACTCGACGCAGCTTAATATAGATGACATACGAACACCTTACGGAGCGCATACATTAAAGTACCCCTCACATCCCCAGGCGGAAACCAGTGTTTATGGTCATGGCAGAAATCAACGACGTGAAAACTGGAATCCACACCCTAAAGGAGCTAAACCAAAAGATGTTATTGACATTCCAACAACCTGTAATGGCATGGGTGAGAAAACTCCTCATCCAACACAAAAACCTGAAGAGTTGTTAAGAAAATTTGTTCTTGCATCATCAAATGAAGGCGATCTGGTTGTTGATCCATTTTCTGGTTCTGGAACGACGATAGTTGTTGCTGAACAGTTAAATCGTCGGTGGATGGGTTGTGATTTAAACCATCAATATAATCAATGGGCGATTGAAAGAATAAAGAATGTTCGTCGTATGACTAAAGAGGAATGGATTGCTTATGATCGCAAAACGGCTGAACGTAGAGAATCCATAAGATGAATATAAGAGATTTGTTAATTTATGTTACTGATAAGGAGCGTTTCCAGGCTGTTGAGGATTATCTTGATTTTTGTACTCGATATTTGGACTACATAGAAAGCGGATTACAGGCGCGTATCGTCTCACAAAATGAAATTCACTATGAGTTTTTTCAGTACCGGCAAGAGGGAAATTTCAACATCACCAGACCACTAAATTCACAGTTGATGTATGATGCAGAAAAATTTGCAAATGCAAAGTTACAATTTAAACAGGTGCTTGAACAACTGAGTG
>CAZDVY010000185.1:0-4625 GCA_964508935.1 uncultured Candidatus Competibacteraceae bacterium
CGAACAGCGACTGCGGATGTGGGATATTCCGGTCGGAATCCTCTACCCAGGGCAATGCGGCCAGCGGCAACCGATAACCCATCGGTGAATCGCCGGGAATCAGATAGAGATGCTCGCGGCGCAGCACCCACGGCCCACTGCGCCAGCCGCCTTCTATTCCGTAATCCCAGCGCAGCGGCAAGGCGTACCCGGTGACTTCGTTCAGCCCGCGCTCCAGCAGGATCGCCAGCCGCCGCCGTTCCTCATCATCAGTCAGATCGTATTTGAGCGGATCAACATTGACCGGCAGGGTGCGCTCCTTCCACAGGTAGTAATACACGTCCTCATAGCCGGGGATGATAAAACCGGCATCCACACCGAGCCGTCGGGTCAGCGCCTCGGCGAAGGCCTGCGCCTGCACCGGCCCGAAGCCTTGTGGCGTTTCGTCATCGGCGATCCAGCGCGGGTCATGCCAGAGCGGCATCCCGTCGGTGCGCCAGTAGCAGGACAGCGCCCAGCGCGGTAACGATTCGCCGGGATACCACTTCCCCTGGCTGTAATGCAGGAAGCCATTCGGCGCAAACCGGCTGCGCAGTTTTTTGAGCAACCGCCCGGCCAGTTTGCGCTTGGTCGGACCGATGGCCTCGACCGTCCATTCCGGGCCGTCCATGTCATCGATGGAGACAAACGTCGGTTCGCCGCCCATGGTCAGCCGCACGTCGCCAGCCTGTAACTGGGCATCCACGGCCTGACCAAGCGCCTCGATAGTCCGCCACTGCTCTTCAGTATAGGGCTTGGTCACCCGGGGGTCTTCGTGAATGCGGGTAATGCGCATATCGAAGCCAAACTCCACCTCGCATTCATCGGTGTAACCGGTCACCGGCGCGGCGCTCGGCGGAGTCGGTGTGCAGGCCAGCGGGATGTGACCCTCGCCCGCCAGCAGGCCGGAGGTCGGGTCCAGGCCAATCCAGCCCGCGCCCGGCACAAACACCTCGGCCCAGGCGTGCAGGTCAGTGAAATCCACCTCGGTGCCGGAAGGGCCGTCCAAGGACTTCACATCAGCGGTCAACTGAATCAGGTAACCGGATACAAAGCGCGCCGCCAGACCCAGATGCCGCAGGATTTGCACCAGCAACCAAGCTGAATCGCGGCAGGAGCCGGTGCGCTTCTCCAGCGTCTCCTCACAGGTTTGCACCCCTGGTTCCATGCGGATGATATAGCCAATGTCCTGACCCAGTTGCTGGTTGAGACTGACCAGAAAATCAACAATCTGCTTTGGGCTGCGGTCGAAGTTGGCCAGCCAGGCGTTCAGCAATGCGCCGTCTTCCTGAATCTCCAGATACGGGGCCAGCTCCAGACGCAGGGTGTCGGAATAGTCGAAGGGATAATGTTCGGCGTCCTCCTCGACGAAGAAATCAAAGGGATTAATCACTGTCATCTCAGCGATCAAATCGACGGTGATGCTCAGTTCACGGATTTTTTCCGGGAACACCAGCCGCGCCTGGAAATTGCCGAACGGGTCCTGGAGCCAGTTGATAAAATATTGACCCGCTGGCTCGATCTTGAGCGAATAGGCATGAACCGGAGTGCGGGTATGCGGCGCGGGCCGCAGGCGGATGACGTGCGGCGAGACGCTGACTGCCCGGTCGAAGCGGTAAGAAGTTTGATGGTGGAGTGCAACGCGAATGGCCATGGCCCATCCTTCTCGGCTGGAAAAAGTGCGCATTATGCTGAATTCAACAAGCCTTAGCTAATGCAAACAGCGTTCCGCAATCTGTTGACGGATGTGCGGCTTTTCGCTGTTATCGACGCACGTAATCAGTGCAGAGAGTCCACGCCATGCGCTGATTCGGGATGGTGGCCTAAATCCCTCTCAACTTCGATCAGGGATTCCCAGAAAGTCTACGCCATCAGTGATCGACCGGAGGCGCTGGTGTTCCCGGTTGAGTTCCAGTCACAGGTTTCCATGCAGGTAGGCGGCAATCTGTTATCGCTAGTTCGGTCAAGCCGAAGCGCTCAGCATCGCCCTGACTGAACCGGACATCGGTAACGGGCTTCGCCTGGGAGCGAGGGTAAAGTGGCAATCCATCAAACCTTCCTCCCTTGCCTTGAAATCAATTTACGCGGATTTGCGCTTTAAACTGGGGCATTGCACGAATTTGACGCACTATCATCCAGCATGATTGCTCTCATAAAACATTACGGGAACGCTAAAAAAAACCAAAAATCATTCGCGGTACGGATATTGCTGAATTCACGACGCCTATTACTTAAAAAACGTCCTGCCTCCATCCGCGCAGGAACCTAAGGAACCATCCGATGACCATCCACTGGCAACAGTACGCTGCTCCTGGCTGTTATGACGAACTGATTCACAACAGTTCGGGACCCCGCCCCGCCGCCCGCGCCCTGTGCGAGTATCTGGCTTCGTTGAGCGACGAAGAACTGCGCGAACGCAAAACTGCCGCGGAACTGGCTATTTTGGTGATGGGCGTTACCTTCACCGTGTACACCGAAGGCGGCAGCATCGACCGCGCCTGGCCGTTCGACATCGTGCCGCGCATCATCCCCCGGCAGGAATGGGATCGCACCGACGCTGGTTTGAAACAGCGGGTAATGGCGCTCAACCTGTTCATCGATGATCTCTACCACGAGCAGAAGATCATCAAGGATGGCGTCTTTCCCGCCGAGGTGCTGGCCCAGTCGGTCAACTTCCGGCCGCAATGCATTAACGTCAATCCCCGCCATGGCGTCTGGGCGCATATCTGCGGCTCCGACCTGGTGCGCGACAAGGATGGTACCCTCTACGTACTCGAAGATAACCTGCGCGTGCCGTCCGGCGTGTCCTACATGCTGGAAAACCGGGTGGTGACCAAGCGGGTATTTCCGGAACTGTTCGAGCATCAGCGCATTCTGCCGGTCGATGATTACGCGCCGCGCCTTTACGATATGCTGGTTTCCCTGTCGCCGCGTCCCGGCGACAATCCCACGGTCGTGGTGCTTACCCCCGGCATTTACAACTCAGCCTATTTCGAGCATTCCTATCTCGCCCAGCAAATGGGCGTGGAACTGGTGGAAGGCAGCGACCTGGAAGTGAGCGATGATGATTGCGTCTACATGCGCACTATCGAAGGTCTGGAGCGCGTTGATGTGATCTACCGCCGTATCGACGATCTGTTTCTCGATCCTGAAGCCTTCCGGCCCGATTCAGCGTTGGGCGTCAAGGGCTTGATGCGGGCCTGGCGTGCCGGCAAGGTGGCCCTCGCTAATGCGCCGGGCGCCGGCGTCGCTGACGATAAGGTGGTCTACGCCTTTGTCCCGCAGATCATCAAGTATTACCTGGATCAGGACCCGCTGATTCCCAACGTGCCGTCCTATCTGTGCATGAACGAAAAGGATCGGCGCTATGTGCTGGCCAATCTCGACAAACTGGTGGTGAAACCGGCCAACGAATCCGGCGGTTACGGGATGCTGGTCGGGCCACACGCGACGGTCAGCGACCGCAAGCGCTTCGCCGAACTGATTCCAAAAGATCCGCGCAATTATATAGCGCAACCGACGTTGTCCCTCTCCACCTCGCCGACCCTGTGCGATGACCGGATGGAGCCACGTCATGTGGACTTGCGGCCTTTCATCCTGTCCGGCCCCAGCACTTATGTCACCACCGGCGGACTAACCCGGGTGGCGTTGAAAAAGGGTTCGCTGGTGGTCAACTCCTCGCAGGGCGGGGGGAGCAAGGACACCTGGATTGTCGATACCGAGGGCTTCTAATCATGTTGTCACGCGTCGCCCAGAACATTTACTGGATGTCCCGCTATCTGGAGCGGGTGGAAGACACCGCCCGCATCATCAATGTCAACACCAACCTGTTGCTGGATTTGCCGCGCAACACCACCTTTGGCTGGCTGCCGCTGATTTTCATTGTCAGCGCCGAGGAGCGGTTTTTTGAAAAGGACCCTCATCGGCTGGCCGATGAAAGCGCTGTCGTGCATTTTCTCATCAGCGACCGCGACCATCCCGGCTCGATCATCTCCAGCCTGGCCGCAGCCCGCGAGAATCTGCGCACTACCCGCGATACCGTGCCGCAGGAAGCCTGGGAGCAAATCAACGGTCTCTATATCTACGCCCGCGATCATGTCCCCAACCGGCGCGGTCGTTTTGAATTCCTGCGCCGGGTGATTCATGGCGCGCAGCAGATTAACGGATTGCTGGCCGGAGCCATGAGCCGCACCGCCGCCTATGACTTTGTGCGTCTGGGCCGCTACCTGGAGCGGGCTGATATGACCACGCGCATCCTCGACGTGCGCTCGGCCAACCTGTTGCCGCATCATGGACAGCCCAACACGCAAGCGCCGGAGCAGGGTTCGCTCGACAGTGTCCAGTCGCAAATGCAAGGCATGGCCCCGGTTCAGAAAGAACAGGACCCGTTTGAAAGCATTCAATGGATGAGCGTGTTGAAATCACTCAGCGCCTATCAGATGTACCGTCAGCAGGTGCGCTTGCGGGTCGGCGGCCCGGACGTGCTGAAGTTTCTGCTGCAAAATGACTCTTTCCCGCGTTCGGTGGCCTGCTGTCTGGGGCAGCTCAAAAGCTCGCTGGCGCAACTGCCCCGCAACGATGTTCCGCTGGCTGGCGTGGCTGCGCTC
>CAZDVY010000186.1:0-4591 GCA_964508935.1 uncultured Candidatus Competibacteraceae bacterium
CGCAACTGGAAGCGCGGGCGCTGATGATGTCCACCAACAACATCCTCAGCCCGGCCAATGGTGAACCGATCATCGTCCCCTCCCAGGACGTCGTGCTGGGCCTGTACTACCTGACCCGCGAGCGGATCAACGTCCAGGGTGAGGGCATGGTGTTCGCCAATCTGAAAGAGGTGCACCGGGCTTACGAGACCCGGCAGGTGGAACTTCACGCCAAAATTGAAGTGCGTTTGCCGCTGGAGCAATCCGATGAGGCGGGGCGTGTGAGTACCGTGCTTAAACGGATCAAGACCACCGTGGGACGGGCGCTGCTGTCGGACATTCTGCCCAAGGGATTACCTTTTGATCTGGTTAACAAGACCCTGAACAAGAAAGCAGTCTCCCGGCTGATCAACGAGTGCTACCGGCAACTGGGCTTGAAAGAAACAGTCATTTTCGCCGACCAGTTGATGTACACCGGTTTTCATTACGCGACCCGCTCCGGCTCGTCGATCGGTTTTGAGGACTTCAAGATTCCCGACGAGAAAACTGCGCTGCTGGAAAGAGCCGAGAAAGAAGTCAAGGAGATCGACAGCCAGTACACCTCGGGCCTGGTAACCAAGGGTGAGCGTTACAACAAGGTCGTGGACATCTGGTCGCGCACCAATGATCAGGTCGCCAAGGCCATGATGGACAACTTGGGCAGCGAGACCGTGATTAACCGTGAGAACCAGGAAGTCAAGCAGCCGTCGCTCAACGCTGTTTTCATGATGGCCGACTCCGGCGCACGCGGTTCGGCGGCGCAGATTCGCCAATTGGCCGGTATGCGCGGCCTGATGGCCAAGCCCTCCGGCGAGATCATCGAGACCCCGATCAAGGCCAATTTCCGTGAAGGGCTGAGCGTGTTGGAGTACTTCATCTCCACGCACGGCGCTCGTAAGGGTTTGGCGGATACCGCGCTCAAGACCGCTAATTCGGGTTACTTGACCCGCCGTCTGGTGGACGTGGCTCAGGATATGGTAGTGACTGAACCGGACTGCGGCACGGAAAAAGGGGTCTGGATGACTCCCGTGATCGAGGAAGGCGACGTGAAGGAACCGTTACGCGACCGGGTGCTGGGCCGGACGGTGGCGCGGGATGTTCCCCGTCCGGGCAGTGATGAGATTGCCATTCCCGCTGGTACGTTGCTGGACGAACACTGGGTGGCGCAACTGGATGAATGGGGCATCGATCTGATCATGGTGCGTTCTCCTATCACCTGTCATACCCGCTATGGCGTCTGCGCGGCTTGCTATGGCCGTGATCTGGCGCGAGGTCACCGGGTCAACAGCGGTGAAGCCGTTGGCGTGATCGCCGCACAATCTATCGGCGAACCGGGCACCCAGTTGACCATGCGCACCTTCCATATCGGCGGCGCCGCCTCCCGAACCACGGTGGTCGACAGCGTGCAGGTCAAGGCCAAAGGCATTTTGCGTCTGCACAAGATGAAGGTGGTGCGGCGCCGCAATGACCATCTGGTCGCTGTTTCGCGCTCCGGCGAAATCACGCTGGTGGACGAGCATGGCCGGGAGCGGGAACGCTACAAAGTGCCCTATGGTGCGGAACTATCGGTCGAGGACGGCAAACCGGTCGAGGCCGGCCAGGTGATCGCCCGGTGGGATCCCTATACGCATCCGATCATTACCGAGGTGGCGGGCTTTGTTCGGTTCGCCGAGTTCGAGGAAGGCATCACGGTTCAGCGGCATGCCGATGAAATGACTGGCCTGACCAGCCTGGTGGTGATGGATCCCAAGCAGCGCGGTGCTTTGGGTAAAGACAAGCGACCAATGGTGCGGTTGCTGGATCAGTACGGCAACGATCTGTTTATTCCGGGCGCCAGCACGCTGGCACAATACCCGCTACCGTCCGGCGCCATCGTCAATCTGGCGGATGGCGCGGAAGTGGCGGTTGGCGATGTCATCGCCCGGATTCCGCAGGCGTCCTCCAAGACCCGCGACATCACCGGCGGTCTGCCGCGCGTCGCCGACCTGTTCGAGGCGCGCAAGCCCAAGGAACCGGCGATCCTGGCGGAAAAATCCGGCATCATCGAATTTGGCAAGGAGACCAAGGGCAAGCAACGGCTGGTGATTCGTGATAAGGGCGGCGACATTCTCTACGAGGAGCTGATTCCCAAATGGCGACATGTCAACGTGTTCGACGGTGAACATGTCGAACAAGGTGAAATGATTGCCGACGGCGAACCCAACCCGCATGACATCCTGCGGTTGCTGGGCGTTCAGGAATTGGCAGCCTACCTGACCAAGGAAATCCAGGACGTGTACCGGGTGCAGGGCGTCAAGATCAACGACAAGCACATTGAGGTCATCGTCCGTCAGATGTTGCGCAAGGTCGATATCATCGATTCGGGCGAAACTTCTTTTATCAAGGGTGAGCAGGTCGAACGGACCCGGGTATTGGAGGAAAATGACCGGGCGGAAGCCGAGGGCCGGATCCCGGCAGTTTGGCAACCGATTCTGTTGGGCATCACCAAAGCCTCGTTGGCCACCGAGTCGTTTATCTCCGCCGCCTCATTCCAGGAAACCACCCGTGTTCTTACGGAAGCGGCGGTGCGTGGCCTGCGCGACGATCTGCGCGGGCTGAAGGAAAATGTCATCGTGGGTCGACTGATTCCGGCAGGCACCGGGTTGGCCTATCACCTGCAGCGGCGCGAAAACTGGGTGCCCAGTCGTCCGACGCTCAACGCCAGTCATGTCTTCGAAAGCAGCGAGGTCGAGGTAAAAGCCATTGCTGAAGACAAGGATGATGACAGCGAACCGGAATCCAGCGAAGTCGCGGAGTAACTGATTCTCCCCTCCCCAACCCTCTCTCTGAGGGTTGGGGAGGAAATCTTTATGGAACCGGCGGGTTTTCCCTTTTCCCGATTTCGCTGAATCTCCTATGACTACCCTGCTGGAAACCTGCGGTCTGGTCAAACACTTTCGCGGTGTTAGCGCCGTTGATGGTGTTGATCTAACCATTCTGGCTGGTCGCTGCTTTGGTCTACTCGGACCTAACGGCGCCGGTAAAACCACCACGGTGGAAATGTTGGAGGGGATTCAGCGACCGACCGGCGGCATGATTCGCTACCGGGGCGACCCCTTGGGGCCGCGCTTCCGCCAGGACATCGGCATCATGTTCCAGTCCACAGCGCTCCAGGATCACATTACTGGCCGCGAAAATCTGTGGATGTTCAGCCAGTTCTATCCCCGCACTCTGCCGATCGCTGAATTGGTGGAAGCCTGCGCACTGGGCGACTTTCTCGACCGTGATACGCGCAAGCTGTCCGGTGGACAGCGTCAGCGCTTGCTATTGGCCATCGCCTTGGTCAACGATCCTGATTTGCTGTTTCTGGACGAACCCACTACCGGTCTGGACCCCCAGGCGCGACGCAATTTCTGGGAACTGATCCATCGCATCAAGGCGCGCGGCAAGACTGTCCTGCTCACGACGCATTACATGGAAGAGGCCTATCACCTCTGCGACGAGATCGCCATCATGGATTATGGCCGGATCATCGCCCAAGGCTCGCCCCACGATTTGCTGGCAGCGCATTTTGATGATGTCGTACTGCAACTGCCGCTGGCGGATTTTCCTGACCCCATGCCGCTCGCTTCGCATACTGTGATCCAGGGCCGGGATATCGTGGAAATTCTGACCCGTGATGTGAATGCGGCCATTCAGGAACTGCTGGCGCGTAACATCTCACTGGCGCGGCTGCAAATCCGCCCCCGCACGCTGGAAGATCTGTTTCTGGAACTGACGGGACGGGAGTTGCGCGCATGAATGGACGACGATTCTGGGCGGTGTTCGTTTGCCGCAACCGGGAATTTCTGCGCGACCGTTCCGCACTGACCTGGAATTTGTTATTTCCAGTATCACTGATTGCTGGTTTCGCGTTCGCCTTTTCCGGGCCGGGTCTGGACCTCTACAAAGTCGGCGTACTGGGCGACGCCAGCGCGTGGCAAGGCAGCGCGTTTTTCACGACCCGTCATATCCAGTTCATTCCGGTCGTCGATCAGTCGCTGGCCTTGAACAAGGTTGAACGCCATCAACTCGATATGCTGGTCGATCCCGCCGGGCAGCGGTATTGGATCAATGATGAAGCACCTAAAGGCTATGTGCTGGAACGGGTGTTGCGCGGGGCGGACGCCACGAGCTCCCTGTTCAGCAAACAAACGGTCAGCGGCCGCGCCATTCGTTATGTAGACTGGGTAATGCCGGGGGTGCTGGCGATGAACATGATGTTCGGTTGCCTGTTCGGCGTTGGTTATGTGATCGTGCGTTACCGCAAGAACGGGATGCTCAAGCGGTTGAAGGCGACGCCGTTGACACCACTGGAATTTCTGGCGGCTCAAGTCACGTCAAGGCTCTGGTTAACCTTGGCGGCGACCGTGACGGTGTTTATCGGCACCAACCAATTGATCGGCTTCCCCATGCACGGTTCGTACTTCGATTTATTGCTGATTTGCCTGGTCGGAGCAATCAGCCTGATCAGCCTGGGGTTGATCGTGGCGGCCCGCACGACCAGCGAGGAACTGGCGGCGGGTTTGTTGAACCTGCTCAGTTGGCCGATGAC
>CAZDVY010000187.1:0-4569 GCA_964508935.1 uncultured Candidatus Competibacteraceae bacterium
AGGTCTCCAAAACGACCTGGTTTCTGAGCCAGCCGCGCTACAAGCGCTATATGGCTCGCGAAGTGACCTGTATTTTCATCTTCGCCTATACCTTCCTGCTGATTGTGGCGCTGGCGCGGCTGTCACAAGGCGAGGAAGCGTTCAATGCCTTTGTGCAGGCGCTGCGCAGCCCGCTGGGGGTACTGTTCAATGTGGCGGCGTTGATCGCGACCGTCTATCACAGTATGTCATGGTTCAACGTGACGCCGCAGGCCATGCCCATTCAGCGGGGCGAGGAATTCGTACCAGGCAACGTTATCGTCGGCGCACATTATGGCGCCTGGGCGGTGGTCTCGCTGATCATTCTGTTCTGGGGAATGTAATCATGGCCAAATCCAACAAACCGATCTTTTGGGGCCTGTTCGCCGCTGGCGGCACAGTCACTGCGTTTGTGACCCCGGCGCTGGTGCTGGTCACATTGTTCGCCGCGATGCGCTTTAACATGGACATGTTTACCTATGAGTCGATCCATGCCTTCGCGGGATGGTGGCTGGGCAAGCTGATCATCTTTGGCGTGATTCTGGTGTCGCTCTGGCATGCCGCCCACCGGCTGCGGGTCACGGTGCATGACTTTGGCGTCCGTGCGGACAAACAGGTCGCGATCATCGTCTATTCGCTGGCTGGCCTGGGAACGCTGCTGACGCTGGTTTACCTGCTGCGTATCTAACCATTCACCCCTGACCTCCAACCCCTCTCCCTCACGGGGAGAAGGGAGTATTTCTCACCCTCGACCTCTCTCCCTGAGTGGGAGAGGGGGCTTGAAGGAAGCTTTTGCATGTCGAGTTCTGAATCTGCTCAGTGTGCGGCCACGCTACCCCGGCCGCCATCATTGGATCATGGTCCAGGTCTGAAGCCAGGGACCGAAGAGACTACTCACCTTGAAGTCGCCAATCAGGCGCAGGTTCCGTTGCCGGTGTACCTGCAACAAACCTACTGGTGGGCTTATCTGCATCCGGCTTCGGTGCGGATTTTTGAACGGCAATGGCTGGTCAATCTGATTCTGTGGGGCAACTTTGCAGAATTGCGCGATCTGGCGCTGGCGGAGTTAGAGCCAGTCCGCAATGGCCGTATTCTCCAGGTGGCCTGTGTTTATGGTGATTTTACCGAGCGGTTAATGCAGCGGTTAGGGCCGGATGGACGGTTGGATGTGGTGGATGTTGCATTGGTGCAACTGGAGAATCTGAAGACCAAACTGGACGGCGATGCGTCGCGAGTGGGTGTGCATCACCAGGATTCAACCCAATTGCGTTTCGCCGACGCCAGTTATGATGGCGTGGTGGTGTTTTTCCTGCTGCATGAGCAACCGGAAAACGTCCGCATCCGCACCATCGCCCAAGCGTTGCGGGTCGTCAAGCCGGGCGGCAAGGTAGTGTTTGTCGATTACCATCAGCCCAGTTGGCGCAACCCGTTCCGCTATGTGATGATTCCAATCCTCAGTTCCCTGGAGCCGTTCGCCATGGACCTGTGGCGCAAGGAAATCACCGAATGGCTGCCTGATGAGGCGCGCAACGCCTCCATCGACAAGCAGACGTATTTCGGCGGACTCTATCAAAAGGTGGTCATTACGCGCTGAGTGTCTGGTCTCAGGTGGCGAGGATCGATGCGCGTTCCCCGGCTTTATCTCCCGATTCCGCTGGCGACCGGTCTCACCGTGCAGTTGGATGATCATGCCTTCAACCATGCGGTGCGGGTTTTACGGCTCGGCGTGAAGGCGCCGGTGACGCTGTTCAACGGCCAAGGCGAGGCGTTCGCCGCCACGCTCACCGCAGTAGGCAAACGACAAGCGCTGGCGCGGGTGATGGACACCTTGCCCGGCGAGGTGGAATCGCCCTTGACCGTGACTTTGGTGCAAGGTGTTTCGCGGAGCGAGAAAATGGACTACACCCTCCAGAAAGCCGTCGAACTGGGCGTGGCCGCTATCCAGCCGCTGTTCACCGAGCGCAGCGGAGTGGATTTAACCGGCGAACGGCTGGCGCGCAAGATTCAACATTGGCAGGGCATTGTCATCGGCGCCTGTGAGCAGTGCGGACGCAACCGGCTGCCGGCATTGCGGGAACCGTTGACGTTGATTGACAGGTTGACGCCGCTGACGGCAACGCCGGGCTTGGGGTTGTTGCTCGATCCACTGGCGACGACGGGATTGCGCCGCTTAACGCCGCCCTCCGGTCCCATCACGCTGCTGATTGGCTCCGAGGGTGGGCTAAGTCCGGCGGAAATGGACAGGGCGCGAGCTGCCGGCTTTGTCGGCATTCGCCTGGGACCGCGCATCCTGCGCACGGAAACCGCCGGTGTTGCGGCGCTGGCAGCGATTCAGGCGCTGTGGGGAGATTGCGGTTAGTTTGCGTGCGGGTTTTGAAAATCGCCGAGTGCGTCCATTAAAAGGCCGCATTAACACTTACCGTTGCAGAATATTCAAAATAGAATAAAATTATTTATAATCAATCAGTTAATAGAATTTAGCCTTCTTGTTGGAGAGTAGATGATCATGGCCTAGAAAGCTGCATCAAAAACTGAATTTACAGACTCTCAACAGTCTTCTGATACCAAACCTTAGCAATTCAAACCCGGACAGTCCGGCAACCTGGCAGGTCGACCTGCTGGAGCGCGTAACAAATTAGGTCCACTGATTAAGATGCCTCTTCTTTTCCTGAATCGCCTCAAACTCCTCATCCGTCATTTCAGGGCTTTCAAGGAGAAACTGCCGAAAACTACTGGAATCCATGTTGTCTTCATCAATGGATAAAATAATCAATTCCACCCGTTTGGCAGTGAAATTTTCTGGCAGGCTGACGTGGATGCTACCATTAATCACTTCGGTATATTGTTTGATTGCTTGCATTAATTTTCTCCTGCTGCAATAGTCAATTCAAGTCTCAATCCCGTCCCTCAATAATCCGCACCACTTCCAATTTTTGCAAATCAGCAAGCATTCCTTGAATGGGATGAATGGGCGCAAAAATAGTGTCGGCAAATTCGCGGGCGGCATCGGCCAGCGCCGTTCCATCCAGATCAGCTAACCGATCAATGCCCGCTTTGGCTACGGCATCAAAGAGATAAATGCTGGCTGGGTGCAGGTCTTGGGGGAAGAAAAGTTCGTAAACCAGGCCGTTGATGAGTCGCTCCCACTCCCCTCGCCCGCAAGCGGGAGAGGGGTTGGGGGTGAGGGTGGTTAAAATTGCAGAAACAGCAAATTCAAGAAATCGTTTTTGATTCGGGCTTGTATCAGGAATAGGGATTTGCCCGCAGTATTGAGCAATGAAGCGATAATATCCATTTTGTATTTGTGGGCTTATCTGTGAATAGAACCATGTGCAAACAGGACTATTTAAGATAGCAAGCAAATGTTTTTCTTGTGTTGGAATGATGTAAGCTGTATTAGCAATAAATTTATTGCTTTCATCCCATGTAAACTGTGGAGAAATAGCAATATCGGGATAAATAATTTTCGGTTTCTCAAATTCCTGCCAGTACGCGCAAGCTCGTAACTCCCAGAAAAATCTTCCCTGATCATAACGATCAATTAAAGCCTGCCGATAACTCTGAAAGTGATTATAAATTGCTGGATAAGCCCGATAAAAAGTACTCTCAGCATCTTTTGAACCACTCCAATCATGCTTTTTATTTTCTGAGGACTCTATTTTTATAAGATATTGACCTGGAAAATCAGCCTTCCATCTTTTAATATCTCGCCCGCGCAGAAAAGGTTTGATAATGTCCTCTGAATTAGGGTCTTCACTAATTAATATTAGTCGAGTTTCGTTATTAATCACGAACGCTTCATTAAATCCAGTCTTAATCCCATTATAAAACTGCCCTTGCACATATTCACCCAACGGCTTACCCGCAGCTCTAATCCGCTCTAATAAACGTCGCTTGATAGGAGGTTCTAACTGCCACCCTTCTTTCCTAAATTCCTTCTGTGGTATCGCAAAATTTTCTTTAGCAAAAACATCAGGGAACATTTCGACAGGGTGTTTTTGCGTCCAGTTCATGACCCGGACTATTTCAGCATTTGCACCACCCTCACCCCCAACCCCTCTCCCGCTTGCGGGAGAGGGGAGTTTACGGCGCGTAGCAATAATAATAGTGGGATACGCAATTGCTGTGAATACCGCTTCATCGCCAAAGTCGATGATGCTACGAATACGGGTATTGCGGTTCATCCAGTCCCGCAACTTTTCCCCATAATTAGCCCGATACCATTTATTAGAAGTGATGAAAGCAAATACGCCTTCAGGCTTTAATAATTTGATCGACCGCTCGTAGAAATAAACATAAAGATCCGCCGTTCCTGTAAAGCAGTCATAATGTTTCTTGATTAAATCCTTAATAGCTTTGATTTTTTCCTGGCGCACATACGGCGGATTACCAATGACAATATCAAATCCATCGCTAATCTGAAACATCCACTCCAGATCAAAAAAATCGGCGGCGGCGTTCTGGTCAAACTGATTCCAATGCGCCAGATGTTTAGCTGCGCCCTTGGGCAAGAACTGATCTTTTTCCAGCAACTCGGCCAGCTCAACACGC
>CAZDVY010000188.1:0-4536 GCA_964508935.1 uncultured Candidatus Competibacteraceae bacterium
AGGGGCTGAATCACCTCAAAAGTTAACCAAGTTTTGGTTGTAACCACGACATCTGAATGTCGAAAAACACCGCACCGCGCTTTAAGTGATCTTGAGCCTGCTCTAAGGCCGCATCACGCACCACCTCAAACAGCGGGTGACCTGGAGTGACCCATTCCAAAGTGGGATCGCGTTTCAGCAGTTCCTTATCAAAACCAATGCGGCTGTATTCCCGTCCCAGCCGACCAAAGCGGGGTTCCAAGGCATCACCCCGCTGAACCAGCAGCCGAGGAACCTTACCCATACGGTAGACATGTCTATCAGCTCCCGTTGCCTTGGGGCGAATCCCCACGACCGGAGCCGCTTGCACAAAAAACTTTTCAATCGCTTCCGGGACCAAGCGCCGTTCACGGGCTTCCACTGATTTACCCACGATGACCGAGAGGTTGAGTTCCTTCTT
This sequence comes from uncultured Candidatus Competibacteraceae bacterium, assembly GCA_964508935.1. Taxonomy (GTDB): domain Bacteria; phylum Pseudomonadota; class Gammaproteobacteria; order Competibacterales; family Competibacteraceae; genus UBA2383. Next base: position 440 of record CAZDVY010000188.1, read on the forward strand.
AGCCAGCCCTTCCAAGGCGGATTCAGTAATGGCGCGGAAACGCTTAGGGTCGATTTCCCGAACAATCCGATCTTCAACCGCGTTGATATCGGTTCGCTTGGCATACAAGTCCCGAAACAGCTTGTCGAGAAAATTAGCGGGAAATATTTCACCAACCACATCAAACACTTGATCGGTTCCCAACTCCTTGCGAATTTCCCGCAGCCGGTCCAACAGCTTTTGCAGCACCCGCCCCTCTCGGGTGTTTTGGGCGACAAAATTGAAGATTAAGCAGTTACGTTCCTGTCCATAACGGTGAATACACCCGACCCGCTGTTCCAACCGCATCGGGTTCCAGGGAATATCGTAGTTAATCATCCGTGAGCAAAATTGCAGGTTGATCCCTTCCCCCGCCGCTTCCGTGGCTACGAGTAACTGGGCGCTTTCGCGAAACTCCCGTTCGGCGTAAATCCGTGTTCCAGACGTGTCGCGGTCACCGATTTTCATCCCGCCGTGAATTTGAGTGACCGCGAAGCCCCATTCCAAGAGCTTGCCGTAGGGCCGACCATCCTTGCCGTTACCGGCCAGGTAATCCAGAGAATCCTTATGTTCAGTAAAAATCAGGAGTTTCTGGTTCGCATCCGCAAAGAACCCTTGATCGTTGAGCAAGCGCTTAAGCTTAGTGAGCTTGGATTCCACTTCCCGTTGCTCCAACTGACGGGCCTGATCAATCAGCGCCGTCAAACGGGCAATCTCTTGGCGAAGGCTGGCCGGATCAACCGACGCCACCACATCCTCCAGTTCCGCCACAATGTCCTGTTGCTCTTCTTCAGTCAGGTCATCGAAATCTTCGGGCAAACGCCGGTTCACCTGTTCCCGACGATAGGCTTCCGGGTCCGCCAGAATCTTCTCCCGCCGCTCCCGCATTCGTTCCAAAGTCCGCCACACCGCATAAAGGGTAGAGGCCATCCGCCGTTGAAGCATTACCATCGTAAAGCCCACCGCCCGGCCCCGCGCCGAATCATCCTGAGCCGCCAACATGGACTGATCTTCCACGTAATACGTCAACTGGTCATAAAACTCCAGTTCCTCACCATCCAGATCAAAGGCCGCTGTCCGCACCTCTCGCTTAGTAAACAACCGCGATACCGCGCCGGTCTCCGAGTCAGGAAAACTCACCAGAGCCTCCTTAACGCGCCGCAGGTAGAAGGGAGCTTCATGTTGCCGCATCGCGGCCTGTAAGCTCTGGATATTGCCGTAGACATCACGATCCAGCAGCGCCAGAAATCGACAGAAATTCTCCGGGTCCCCCTTATGCGGCGTCGCTGTCATCAACAAATAGTGATCGGTCATCTCCGAGAGCTTTTCACCCAAGGCATAGGCCAGGGTCTTCCGATCATTGGCATAGGCGCTCATCTTGTGAGCTTCATCCACAATGATCAGGTCCCAACGAGAGCGCAACAAACTTTCGCGTGCGTCATTACGAGTCGAAACCCACGAGATCGAAGTCACCACCTGGGACTTTTCCTGCCAAGGGTTCTGTCCATAGTTAGCCCGAAGCACATCCCCCCGCACGATCTCAAAACTCTCGCGGAACTTGTCCTTCAGTTCCCGTTGCCACTGAAACGTGAGATTCGCCGGAGTGACGATAAGAGTCCGACGCACCAAACCACGGGCCTTCAACTCCTTAAGCAGCAAGCCCGCCATGATCGTTTTACCCGCACCGGGGTCATCGGCCAGCAGGAAACGAATACGCGGCAGTTTCAGGAAGTAGTCATAAACCGCCTCTAACTGATGCGGAAGCGGATCAACTCGCGCAATAGAGAGAGAAAAGTAAGGATCATATTCGTAAGAAAGGCCCAAACGATGCGCCTCCACCCCCAACCGAAACAGGGAGGCATCACCATCAAACGGTTCCTGTTCCGCCGAGACGGTAAAACGAGCCAGTTGCTCCTCATTAAAAATCGGCGCATGAGTCAGACCAGTTCTAATCCCACGCCCAATCACCCGAAGCGACACACCCATTGGCTCAAGCGCCAGCACCTCAATAGGCTCAGGAAGGAGCGGACCACTAACCACCATTCCCCGTTTGATCATCCCCGCAGACATCACCAGCTCCATTAACATCATTACCAAAAGAGATACAGCACTCAACAACAATCAGCGACACACAAAATACCCAACAATTTAGCCATCAAATACAAGCAAATAACAACCACACATTGCACAACAAACCCACAAACGCCCACCACACATTGCATAAAACTCTTAGCAGAGTATCACATAAGAAATAAATGGTAATTTTACCTTAAGACGACGCCCACACGACCGCGACAAGCAAATGCCTAACAAAAGGACACAAAAAACTAAAAGCAGCCCCGAGGAAAACAACCGACAACCACGAGCCAGCCTAACAACAAAGCCACGGAAAAACCCCAAGGGCTACGCCACTAGTAATACGGAGGACATGGGACACCTTAGCTGAGGTAGCGGTGAACTTGGCTTTTGCTAACCCCCAAGGCTTGGGCAATCTGTCTTAAAGATTCCCCTTTAGCCCGCCTAAGCCGAGCTTCAACCCGTCGAGCGTCCGCCGTTTCCAGGTAAGTTGCCCGATCCATGGTCTTGCGGTGACGCTTGCGGTCCCGTTCCGCTGCTTCCCCCACCGTAATAATGGTCTTGAGATGCGGGATTTCTGTTTCTTGAACGTCAAATAGCGCCAGGAGCGTGCTATTTCGTGGGGTATAGAGCGGCGGGTAGTGCTTGCCGCCAAATTCCACCTTCTCCCCCGCCTCGTAGCTTTGCGCCTTGCGATACAAGGTGGAGAGCACCGAACGCACGTCCTTGTTAAAGTCGGGACAGACCTCGCGAACCAGGGCTTTAGCCTCCTGAAACAGCTCACTGGAGTTGACCGCCCCCGAGAGGGCCAGGAAGTTCAGGCACCAATGCAGGTATTTGGAACGGTAGCCGTGGGGAATGCCGTGCTCTATCCAGCCCCGCAAGCGGGCCAGCGTTCGCAGGTCTTCCAAGCGATCCCAAGCCAGTTGCCGCCCAGAGAAGGAGCGCAAGTGACTGGTTTTGCCGCCCGGTATGACCGTGAGGCGCACACGGCGGCGATCTTCTTTGGCTTGTTGCTCTTTTCGGATGTTCTCGCGGTCTTGCGGGAGAACCGCTTGGGTCAGCAGTTCAAAATCGTAGCGTTGAATGTCTCCTTGCTGCTCATTGACCCAGAGGACGCGCACCCGCTCACCGGAGCGCGTGTTGACGGTATCCACCAGGCGCAAGAGGCGGCTGGCGTCCCGCGCCCCTGGATCAGCCCCGAAGGGTTCCAGATTCGTGACCAGTTGCTTTTGCACGGCGTTCCAGCGGGGCAGCGCCGAGCGCGGCAAGGGGCGTTCCAAGAGCCATTTGACCTGTAAGCCGCGCCCACTGTAGAGAATCAGCGAGGGCAAGGGCAGGTTCCATTCATCCAGGCAGTAGCCTCTGACCCGCCGATCCATGGCTTCCGGGGATTCCCCCTTAAACGGCGTTTTGTAGGTATCCAGATCGACAAAGCAGAGCGAAAGGCGCAAGAGATGCACGATTCGGCGATTGGGCTTACAAAATTCGGCTTGGGAAATCCAGGTATCCCGCGCCGGGTCCAGGGTTTCAATCACCGTGGGCAGTTCGCTTAGGCGATAAGTGCGCTGGACTTTGGAGGAGAGCCGGGGCAGAGCGGCCAGTTGCGCCCGCAGGGAGGCAATCTTCTGGGTATTGGGAGGATCAAAAAGAGTGAGCGGCACGGCCAAGAGCGCATCCAGCTCCCGTTCCAGGCGGCGGCGTTCTGCCCGAACGGCATTGATGCGCCGAGCTAGCACCGGATCATCCCAGAGCACGGTAAAGAAGCCGTGATCTTCGGGGCGATGATAGAGTTCCGCCTCTTCCAGACCGGTTAGCAGGGGCGATAATTTAAGCGCCGCAACCATAGCCTATCTCCCGCGCTTGAATTTGGCGGAGGGACAGGCTACCCTTTAGGATACCGATATCCCGCGAATGTGTGTTCGGTGCGCCTCGTAACCTTTTGCCCGCCAAAGCTTTGGGGTTACGGGGCGTTGATTTTTTTGCGCCCATGATTCTTGTCC
>CAZDVY010000189.1:0-4501 GCA_964508935.1 uncultured Candidatus Competibacteraceae bacterium
GCCGCTGTGCTGAGCAGCAGATGACCATCAATGAGAAAATCACGCGGCAGCGCGTCGATATGCACCTGAAGATCGTTGACGCCGGCGCGCAACTCGCTTGGGGTCACCTTCAAGCCGGAAATGTGCGATTCGATCGTGCAGTCGGTCGGTACGCGCAGGGACAGCCGCCAGTGGTGCGCCACGCCCGGCGCGATGCCGCCCAGCGCCAGACCGTGCGGGTAATGCCAGATCCCTTCTTCCTGCGGCAGCCCTCGTACCAGACCGCGTACTTCCACATTTTCCAGGGTCAGATGGCCACCGGGCGCGACGATGATCGCGCAGGCCGCCGCATCCGCCGTCAGGGCGTCGCCGGTGACCTCGATTCGCAGGTTGCACAGGCGCACCGCGGCCCGAACCGTCAGCACCGGCCCCACCAGCGCCCACAGCGTCGCGCCGCCCCCCTCCAACAGCAGTGCCTTGTTCAAAACCACCGGGCCGGGATACTCGCGCCGGGGCGCGAATCCCACGCTGACCCCTTCCGGTTGTGCGTCCAACCGCGCTTGCAACTCAATGGCCTTGGCTTGGGCGGTTAACCAGATCGTTTCGGGCATGGCGGGGCCTTACATCTGGAGGAGTTGCACTTCCGCAATGCGGCCGTGCGGCTGCTGGGAAAGCCGGAATTGCGTCTTGTCCTTCAGTTCCACCGCGCTACCGATCGGCACCCGGTTGCCACCCGGCGAGGTCAGCGAGTCCATCGCTTGGTTGATCAGCAGCCAGCGCCCCTGGTGAAATACACAGTAGGCTTGCGGCGCTCGATCCGCCAGTTCGCCAGAGTAGACGTTGTCGAAGACGTGCCAGGGAAACAGGGATTGGTTGTGAAAGGCCACGAGCTGACCGTCCGGCAGCCACTGCCCCGGCCGCCGTTCGGAACGCAGCTTCAGCACCGGCAAGGTACCCTTGGGATGAGGTGTCCCGCAGAACGGACAGCGCACGGCGCGCGGGTCCGCCAGCACAAAGGTTTGGTGGGTGCAGGCCGGGTTGGCGCAGGGGATGAGCATATCCCAGGTTTTCACCAGCCCGCGTTCCCACTCCGCCGCCGCCGGCCGTTTGTGCGGGGCGTGCAAGCCATCGACAAAGGTACGCTTGATCAGGTCGGCGAGGTCCTGCCCCAGAATCGTATAAGGCGTCTTCAAGTCGCGGGGTTGGTTCGACGAATCGGTAGGATGTTCAACGAACAGCGCCTTGGAACCCATCGCCAGGTGCTCGTCCTCTTCTGCCGAGGCGTTGGAATGCACTTTCGGACCTCGCAACGGGTGACGCAATAACAGGTATTGGTAAATCAACACCGCCAGGGCGTGCTGGTCGGTCACGGCGTTGGGCAGATGGCGTTTCGGGTCGTTGACCGGCAACTGCTGGGTACCGAGCACTTCCGGCGCGATATAGCCCGGCGAACCCATGACATCTGGCGGATACAAGCCCGGCACCACCAGGGAATCGATGTCAATGATGACGCTGGCACCCTGCAAGGGGTCGATCAGCACGTTTTTCGAGGACAGGTCAGAATGCGCCAAACCGGCCATATGCAGGCGGCGAACCGCACGGGCCATGCAGATGCACAAGCCGAAATAGCCTTTCCAGTTCCCCAATTCGGACGCCGGCAACAATTTGCGTGTCTTGGCGCCCAGAAACCAGCCGCCCTCCTTTTCCTTGCCTTTGAACGGGCCATCGGCAAAAAAATAATTCCCTGGATAGGTGGGTGCGACGATGCCGATATCGGGTTGGGTGACAATGCCAGTCGGCCAGCAAAACAACCGCTTGAAATAATCCGCCGAGGTTTCGCTCGCCGCCGAACCGCCTTGAGCATGGGTAACGGTGGGATTGTATTTACCCAGGATCGCTTGCAACCGCGACAAGCGTTGTGGATCATGCGCGGCCGATTGCTTGTGATAGAACTGCACGACATACGAACGATCTGGGCTGAAATAGGTCTTTTTCATCCCACCCGCTGGGGGATTGTCTACCAGAACGTATTGAACCTTGCGTCCGTCGGTCAGGGTGGCGTCGAGAACGGTCATGGTAGCGCCTCCCGGTCAGCGATCACCAGAGTACGATCATCAAACGATCCCCGAACCTGATAGGCATCCAGCCAGGCGAGCAGGCGTTCGGCAGCATCGTCGCCGGGTAGCGGGTCTGGCCGGCGCCCTGCCCGTAACAAAGCAGGGTCCGCAATCACCCGGTCGAGCGGAACGCCCAAATGCTCGGCATAGCGCCCGACTGAATACAGCGCCAACGGTTGCCGGCACTCCGCCGTCAGCCGTTCGCCCGCAATGGTCAAGGTTTCAACCGGGGGAGGATCCATGGTCACCGGCGCGGATTCCGCATCAGAACCGGGCTTGGTCGGCAGTGCGACCAGTCCGTTCAAGGCCAGATCGCCAAACAGCCGCGCCAGGCCAGGATCGTTGGGAAAATAGTCGTCGGCCACGCCATCGGTCATCACCAGGAACGCCCGGCGCGGCCGGCCGATAAACAGGCGGAGGCGGCGGTTCAGGCGCGCCGGTTCCACCGCCCGTGCACTGAGGAACTCGGTTTCGCCGGAAAACTGACCGTGGTCCGCTTCCATCATCAGGTGAACGTGCCCATCCCCGGACAAGGCCCCGATCACTCCATCGCCAATCGCGACCGACATAGCCAGGTCGTAGAGTTGATTCGCCTCGTCTTCGACCACGGTTTGCGCCACGAGCAGCAATGTTGCCGCCAGATCATTCACCTCAATATCGCGACCTTCCAGTGCTTGCTGGTGGCGTTCACTGCCTCGGCGCACGGCGGCGGCCTGCTGGACGGCTTGAAACGCTTTCACTACTGCCTGCTGCACGATATTCCCGACCAGGCGCAAATCGGCTTCCACGAACTCATCCTGTTCGTCCCGGGCGAACACTGCGGCGGTATCGGTCCAACGACGAGGTTCCAACCGCACTTCGCCCAGCGCCGTGCGCAGACTGGTTACTGCCACTTCGCAGGCTGTTTTGGCGCCGATGCGGGAGAACCGCTTGGAACCGGCGCCGTCCGCGACAGCAATCAGGTTCCACACGCCGCAGGTGGCGATCTCGAACCAGTCGTCACAATTCGTTCCCTCATGCTTGTGTTTCTTGCCGCGCGCCCGCGCGGCGACCATGCGCAAACCGTGCGCCCCTGATAGCAGGCGACTGGCAGACTCCGGGTGGGGGTCTGGCATCGCCGCTTCGGGGGGTACCGGGTGGTACTGCCAGAGAGCCGATGGCGGCGCTACCGGTGGCGTCGTATCGGCGTCGGTGGTTTCTGGCGCGGTGCCTGCGTCAATTAGGGTAGCGGGTTGATGCTCGACCAGCCCGGACTCGCTCAGCGGCGTCTGGAGATTCTCACCCGTCCTGACCTCAGCCTCAGGCACCGCCTGAAGGTCAGGTATAGGGACGTCGGGTATGGGGCATTCGGCAGTGGGAATGATGATTCGGTCAGGCGGGTCATCTTCCAACACCGAAACTGGGATGACCGGGACCGACGCGCCTGGCCCATCCAATGCCGGCGTGGACGCTACGGGTTGAATCTGGTCTTCATCAGCCGCCATGTTTTGTTCTCAACTGTACGCGAAGCATCCGAGGGGGAACCCTTGAGCAGCCGGGACCGGCACCCGTCGCCGGGATGCGCCAGCGGGCACCAGTGGTGCGGATTTACGGCACGATCTGAATCTGTGGCGGCGGGGGCGGCAGGTTAATCGGCATGTCTGCCGCCACCTGAGCGACACTCTGCGAGGTCACCTTGATCGAATCCGATACCCACTTGAAAAAGGCTTTCAGGCTGTCCGGTTGCAAAGTATCCAACCGCACCACAATTTCGGTGATTCGTTTCAGTGGTTTTTCGTCGGCGCCCGATCCGGCAGCGCAGGCGATCAGGTTACCGGGCTTCTTCTTTTTGATGGTGTCGGCGGCGCTTTCCCAACGGTCAGTCGGCATCCCGTCCGTCATCAGAAAGATCAACGGCTTCCAGTCTCCTTTCTGGCTCGGGCTGTTTTTGCGGACTTCGCGGTTGATGGCCTCATCGAGCAGTTTCAAGGCTTCGCCCAGAGCCGTCGCCCCCGAAGCATTCAATTGCGGCTCCTGAAACATCATCAACTCGGTCAGCGGCGCCAACTGGCGCGCCACGCTATCGAACGTGATCACGGACAGATAGGCCGTTTCGATAGCTTGCGGGTCGCTGCGCAGATCTGCAAGTAGCGCTTTGACGCCTTGCCGGACCGCTTCGATCGGTTCGCCGCTCATTGAGCCGGACGTGTCGAGCAGCAGATAAACCGGCAAACGGCGGGTGGTATCGGACATAGCGGGAGTCTCCTCAGTCTCTTTATTGAAAGTAGATGCTACGTCTGGATCATCGTACTCTGTTTTCCACCAGTCGATGTAGTGTCGATGTAACCGTTCACCGTCCACACCGACCCTCCCCCGCCAAGGGGGAGGGTGTCTGATCACTAACCCTTCGCTGCTTCCTCCTGCAC
>CAZDVY010000190.1:0-3059 GCA_964508935.1 uncultured Candidatus Competibacteraceae bacterium
ACCATGCCTGACTGGCTGATCGCCTTGATTCCCGCCCTGCCGCTGGCCGCTGCCCTGTGGATCGGGCTGGCGATCCTGTTCGGCCAAGCTCACAGCGAAACCCATGAACCGCGCACCAGCCGCATCGCACTGACTGCCAGCGCCGGTGCGTTGGCCGTAACGCTCATGCTCATCGTCGCCCGGCTGACTGGAACCGGGCCTGAGCAGACCACCCTCAGCGGCTGGCTGGTCAGTGGTGACGTTCGGGTTGATCTGAACTTTCTCACTGATAGCCTGAGCCTGGCGTTGCTGACAGTGACCACGCTGGCCAGTCTGCTGATCGCCCGCTTCACCGTAAACTACCTGCACCGGGAAGCCGGTTTTCATCGCTTCTTCATGATTCTCAGCCTGTTCACTGCCGCCATGACGCTGTTGATCATGGGCGGCAATGCCGTGATGACGTTCATCGGTTGGGAAGTTGCGGGACTTTGCTCCTACCTGCTCATCTCCTTTTTCCAGGATCGCCCGGTCGCGGCGGGCAACGCGACCCGCGCCTTTGTCACCAACCGGGTTGGCGACGCCGGTTTTCTGCTAGGCATTGCCCTGGCGTTTCACTGGCTGGGGAGTGTGGACTGGCCGACCGTGAACGCTGGCGCGGCAGGCTTAACCACCACCCAAGCCGGAATCCTGGCCGGTTGCTTCCTGCTGGCGGCAGTCGCCAAATCCGCCCAGGTTCCCTTGGCCCCGTGGCTGAGCCGCGCCATGGAGGGACCGACCCCATCGAGCGCCCTGTTTTACGGCATGGTCATGATCCACGCGGGCGTCTACCTGATCCTGCGCTTGCAACCGCTGTTCGAGCAGTCGCCCACCGCTATGGCGATTATGGCTGTTATTGGCCTTGCTACCGCCCTGTATGGATTTCTGAGCGGCTTGACCCAGACCGATATTAAAAGCGCTCTGATTTTCTCAACCACCGGGCAGGTCGGACTAATGTTTCTCGCCGGCGGTCTGGGATTCTGGCAATGGGCGCTGATTCATCTGTGCGGCCACGCGCTGTTCCGGGGCTATCAATTCCTTACCGCACCCTCGATCCTGCACCAAATGCACGGGGAACGCACCCGTCCGGTTTCGAGCATTCTCGCGCAGCGATTAGGATTGTATACCGCTGCACTTCAACGCTTCTGGCTGGAGGATCTGGCTGACGAAATCGTCGTCCGTCCAGTGCAACGGTTGTCCAGCATCTTGATCCGCTTCGATACCGTGATCATCGACCGAGCGACAGGGTTGCCGGCCCCAGCGGTCAAAGCCTTGTCATCGGTCGCACAATGGGAAGAGCGTCAACTCGGCGCTGGACGGATCCTGGAGCGGGCGCCGGGAGCCACTGATCAGGAGCCCGGTGTTCTGGCATTGGCCACCGAGTGGACCGCGACAGTGTTTCACCGGGTTGAAGAACAACTGATGCTCAAGAGTGCGGGGCATGGGCTGGCGGCCGCTGGCGATCAGTTGGGGCAGGGACTGCATCGAGTGGAACGGTGGCTGGGACGATCCTGGGCGTCCTTGATCCTGTTCATCGTGATCCTGGGGGCGCTTGCCGGAATCAGTGGCATGATGGCTGGAACCGAACCGGGTGCTGAAACCGCCAGTTTTCCGTTACTGGGCGCGTTGCTGGTCGTTCCTTTGGCCGGGATGCTCGCCGCCTTTCGCACCCGGCAGGCGCACGCCGCTTTTGCGCTGGGTTTAACAACGGCGGTCGTGGAATTACTCCTGGCTGCACAACTGCTGATGCGCTTTCAACCGCAGATGTCAGGAATGCAATTCGTTGAACAGTTCGATCTCCTGGGGTTCAACGTTCATCTGGGCGTCGACGGGATCAGCATTCTGTTCCTGCCCTTGACCGCGCTGCTCACTCTGTTCGTACTGCTCTACACTCAGTCGCATCGCCAGCAACAGACACAGCCCGGGGTGTTCGTGTTCAGCATCTTAGCGCTGGAATTCGCGCTAATTGGAATGTTCACTGCACTGAATCTGCTGCAATTTTGGCTCTTCGCGCTGGTCGAGCTTATCCCGGCGGCCTTGTTGATCGCCCGCTATGGCACCAGTCCGGCGCGGAACCGGGCGGCCCGGCATTTTCTGCGCTTCATGGGGAGCGGTCTGGCGGCGCTGCTGGCCGGTATCGGCTTGTTAGGCTGGAACCATGCGGCGATGACGGAAGGCCGTTGGTCATTTGCTTTATCCGCCCTGCTGGAAACGCCAGCACCAGCGAATCAGCAGTCGCTGATTTTTATTCTGCTATTGACCGGACTGGCGGTAAGACTGGCGCTGTTCCCCTTTCATGCCTGGTTGCCTATTGTCGCCCGACATGGCACGGTCACCGTAGGCATTGTTTTTCTGGTCGGCGCGAAGGTGGGCATCTACGCACTGCTGCGGTTCGTTTTTCCGCTGCTGCCATCCGCTGCCCAGCAATGGAAAACGGGAGTAATCGCGTTCGGTCTGGTCGGGATGCTCTATGGCGCGTTGCTGGCCTTCCGGCAAAGCGACCTGCGTCGGTTGCTGGCCTTCACCGTGATTAGCCAATCCGGACTATTGGTTGCAGGATTATTCTCACTGAATCCAGCCGGGTTGCGGGGCAGTCTGCTCCTGACGCTGAATCTGGGTTTGGCGGCGGCTGGCCTGTTCATTGTCGCCGGACTGATCTACCGGCGCTTGGGTACGACCCGGTTTCATTGTCTGGGCGGATTGTTTGAAACCGCACCGCTGCTGGGACTGGCCTTTCTGGTGGTGGTGCTGGGCAGCATCGCCATGCCGGGCACTCCCGGATTCGAGGCTGCGCATCTGGCACTGGAAGGGTTGCTGGAATCCCACGGCTGGGGCGTCGCGACACTGGCTGCTTCCGGCAATGTGCTGGCCGCTGGCTATCTATTGTGGGCCTATCAGCGGATTTTCCTGGCCCGCCATCCGCAAGGCGTCGCCCAATCGATGAGTGATCTGCGGCATCGGGAACTGATCATGGCCAGTTTGCTGTGTGCAGTAATGATTGGCGTCGGGCTGTACGCCGACCCGTGGATTAAAACCATTGGCGG
>CAZDVY010000190.1:3159-4487 GCA_964508935.1 uncultured Candidatus Competibacteraceae bacterium
TGCTGGTCGGTCTCAAACTCGGCGTCTTCGGCATTCTGCGCTTTGCCCTGCCCCTAGCTCCCACTGCCGCCCGGGAATATTTCTGGCTGATGACGGTGTTAGGACTGATTGGGTTGATCTACGGGGCGCTGGTCGCGTTGCGGCAATCCAATCTCCGCAAAATGCTGGCTTTTTCCAGCATCAGCCATGTCGGGCTGATCATTGTCAGCCTCGCTGCGATGAATATTCAGGGCGTGCAGGGCGCAATTTTTCAACTGGTGAATTTCACCGTCATGGCCAGTGGTCTGATGCTCATGGCCGGCTTCCTGCATCATCGCCTGGGTTCCACTGATCTAGCCAGTCTGGGCGGACTGGCTCGTCCCCTGCCCCGCTTCACCGCCCTGTTTTTGCTGTTGGGCATGGCGTCTATCGGCTTGCCCGGCACCAATGGCTTTATCGCCGAGCTGCTGATGCTGCTGGGCATTCTACAAACCGCGCCCATCGTAGCGGCCATCGCCCTGCTCGGCGTGATTCTGGGCGCGGCTTATTTCCTGGGTTTCTTCCAGCGGGCGTTCCTGGGACCGGTGACGCAACCCGCTGTTGCCTCGGCGATGGATTTGCGGCCCCGCGAGTTATTGATCGCCAGCGTCATGGGATTGCTGGTCTTGACCGGTGGGCTGTTCCCCAGTCTGGCGCAAAAGGTCACGGTGAGTGCAGCCAACGCCTGGGTTATGCGGATGACAGCGGATCTGGTCAACCCGGCGTCATCTCCCCAATAAACGACTGAGAATCACCGCCATGCTTCCAGGATTCCAGCCTTAAAACATCAGTTCTAACCCTCCTCCTGATAGGGAGGGCATGTAAAAAAGCCTGGCGTCCGTGCGTCGCCGGGCTTTTTTGCGTTGCGTCATGGTCAAAAACTTTGCACTGATCGTGTTTCCATGTTCTGGAATTGAACAATCAAGGAGTTATCAGCCATGAATCCCTCGACGTCTTCACTCACCTGGCACGCGCTGCCCACCGAACAGGTCTTGCAGGCACTGCAAACGACGCCGGGTGGCCTGAGCGATGCTGAAGCGGCCCGGCGTCTGGACCTTCACGGCCCCAATCGACTGCCGCCGCCCCAACGTCACGGGCCAGTCATCCGGTTTCTGCTCCAGTTCCACAACATCCTGATCTATGTGTTGCTGGCGGCGGCAGCAGTGACTGCTCTGCTGGGCCATGTCGTCGATACCGGTGTGATTCTGGGTGTGGTGTTGATCAACGCCATCGTCGGCTTTGTGCAGGAAGGCAAGGCAGAATCGGCGCTGGCCGCGATTCGCAAAATGCTCTCGCTGCACGCCATGGTG
>CAZDVY010000191.1:0-4443 GCA_964508935.1 uncultured Candidatus Competibacteraceae bacterium
ATTTCCAGCCCATACGCACCGATATTTTGAATCGGCGCTGCGCCGACCGTGCCGGGAATCAGTGCCAGATTCTCCAGTCCCAGCCAGCCGCGATCCAGTGTCCAGATCACGAAGTCATGCCAGTTTTCCCCGGCCCCGGCCTGCACTAGCCAAACCTCAGCATCTTCGGCGACCAGTCGCCGTCCGGGAATCCGCACTTGCAGGACCAAACCGGCAAAATCACCGGTCAGCACCAGATTGCTGCCACCGCCCAGCACAAAGCGCGGCCAGCTTCGCCATTCCGGCAGCGCCATTAAAGCGGCCAGTTGGGCTGGTGTTTCAATCGCCGCGAACCCGGCAGCGCGGGCGGGCAAGCCAAACGTATTGAGGCGATCCAGAGAAATATCGCGCTGCAATAGGTCGGTCCGCATCAGTGCGATCCAGCCGCCGAATGCAGCGCGTTTTGCAGATCATCGACGAACTGGTCGATGGCCTCACGGGGCGTATTCCAGGAACACATCAGCCGGGCGCCGCCGACACCGATAAAGGTGTAGAACTGCCAGCCTTTGGCGTGCAGGGTTTGAATCACTGGCAGCGGTAACTCCAGAAACACGGAATTGGCTTGACGCGGGAACAATGGGTGTAGTCCGGGAATGTTTTGCAACTGCTGTTCCAGAGCGGCAGCCATGGCGTTGGCCTGGCGAGCGTTGCGCAACCAGGCGCCAGTGTTCAGCAGTCCCAGCCAGGGCGCGGCGATGAAGCGCATCTTGGAAGCGAGTTGCCCGGCCTGTTTGCAGCGCCAGGCGAAATCGGTCGCCAGTTCCCGGTCGAAAAACAGGATTGCCTCGCCGACCGCCATACCGTTCTTCGTCCCGCCCAGACATAGTACGTCGATCCCGGCCTGCCAACTCAGTTGGGCCGGGGTTAAATCCAGTTCCACCAGTGCATTGGCGAAGCGGGCGCCGTCCATGTGCATTTTCAGCCCGTACTGATGGGCCAGTTTCCGCAACTCACGCAATTCGTCCAAGGTGTAAACCGTCCCCAGTTCTGTCGCCTGGGTGACGCTGATCACCTTGGGTTTGGGATAGTGGATGTCCGAGCGGCGGATGATCAGGCGCTCTACATTCGCCGGATCGAGCTTGCCTTGCGCACCTTGGGCAAGCAGCAGTTTGGAGCCATTCGAGGCGAATTCCGGGCCACCGCACTCATCCGTTTCGATATGGGCGATTTCATGGCAGATCACGCTGTGATAGGACTGACAGAGCGCAGCCAGCGCCAGCGAATTGGCCGCCGTGCCGTTGAACACGAAGAACACTTCGCAGTCAGTCTCAAACAACTCACGAAAGCGATCAGTGGCCCGCTGAGTCCATGCATCGTTACCGTAAGCCGGTGCGTCACCCTGATTGGCTTCCAGCAAAGCGCTCAGGGCTTCCGGGCAGATGCCGGAGTAATTGTCGCTGGCAAGCTGGCGAACGGGTTGTTGCATAGGGAATTTCCCGTAAAAAAACCCGCCTGGCACAGGCGGGTCGATGGCATATTGGGGTCTTTGTTCAGTTCGCCCCCTTTACAAAAGGGGGAAAGGATTCAGGCCGGTGTGGGCAAGGCGGCACGTAGTTTCTTCATGGCGTTGTTTTCCAACTGCCGGATGCGCTCGGCGGAAACCTGATATTCCGCAGCTAACTGATGTAAGGTCGGTTTGGTATCGCTCAACCAGCGGCGCTGCACGATGTCCCGGCTGCGTGGATCCAGCCGTTCCAAGGCATCGCCCAACCGACTGACCGCCTGCTCGTCCCAGTCATCCCGCTCCAGTGCTTCAGCAGGATTGGCCTGCTCATCGCACAGGTAGGCGGCAGGCGCAAAACTTTCTGACTCATCGTCACCCTCGGCTTCTGCAACCGGATCGAACGATACGTCATAACCATTCAGCCGGGATTCCATTTCCAGCACATTGGCGGGGCTGACCCCGAGTTCCCGGGCGACCGTGTTGACCTCATCATGGTTCAGCCAGCCCAGGCGTTTCTTGGAGCCGCGCAGCTTGAAAAACAGCTTGCGCTGCGCCTTGGTGGTGGCGACCTTGACAATTCGCCAGTTGCGCAGGATGAATTCGTGGATTTCCGCCCGGATCCAGTGGACGGCGAAGGATACCAGCCGCACGCCATGGGCCGGGTCGAACCGCTTGACCGCCTTCATCAGGCCGATATTGCCTTCCTGAATCAGATCGGCCAGCGGCAATCCGTACCCCAGGTAACCACGGGCGATATGCACGACGAAGCGCAGATGGGCCATAATCAGGCGTTGTGCGGCTTCCAGATCGTTCTGCAGCCGCAGCCGCTGGGCCAGTTCCTGCTCTTCTTCAGTGCTGAGCACCGGCATCCGATTGGCCGTCTGGATATAGCTGTCCACACTGCCTACCAACGCCGGCAGATTCTCAATACGGGGAACCAGCGCAGTCGTCGTCATCGTCATTTACTCCTCCCATTCATTCATCGAACTCTATTTTAGCACTCGCGCCTTTGGAGTGCCAAATTCACCTGAAAGTTCTTTCAGTCGCCTGTTTCTTCATCCAACAGGGCAGCGACAAACTCAGCAGCATCGAAGGCGCGCAAATCCTCAATACTCTCGCCGACGCCGATGAAGCGGATCGGCAGACCCAGTCGGCGGGCGATGGCGAACACAATGCCGCCCTTGGCGGTGCCGTCCAGTTTGGTCAGGATCAAGCCAGTCACACCGACCGCTTCGTGGAACTGCAACGCCTGGTTCAGGGCGTTCTGTCCGGTGCTGGCGTCTACGACCAGCAGCACTTCATGGGGCGCAGTGGCGTCGTGTTTGCCAATGACCCGCTTGATTTTCTTCAGTTCCTCCATCAGGTTCGTCTGGGTATGCAGGCGACCAGCGGTATCAGCGATGACGACCTCGGTCTGTCGGGCCGTTGCTGCCTGAATGGCGTCATAGATCACCGAGGCCGAGTCAGCCCCGCTGGTCTGGGCGATCACGGGAATCCGGTTGCGCTCGCCCCAGACCTGTAATTGTTCAACCGCAGCGGCGCGGAAGGTGTCGCCCGCCGCCAGCAGCACGGAATGCCCTTCATTTTGCAGCCATTGCGCCAGTTTGCCGATGGTTGTGGTCTTGCCGACGCCGTTGACGCCGACCGTCAGGATGACGTAGGGGCGCGAGTCGCTGGGTCGCCACGGTTGCTGGCAGGGGGCAAGAATGGCCAGCAATTCATCATGCAGCGCCTGGAGCAACGCCGGCGCATCATTGAGTGACTGGCGGGAGACCCGCTCGGTCAGTCGCTGGATCAAGTGGTTTGTCACGTCCACGCCGACATCGGCCAGCAATAAACGGCTTTCCAGTTCCTCCAGCGCCGCATCGTCCAGTTTCCGCCCGGTGAACAGGCTGGACAGTCCCGAAACCAGACTCTGGCGGGTGCGCCGCAATCGGTCGCGCAACCGGGTAAAACGTTCAGGTTTGGGTTCAACCGGCTCCGTCAGCGCAGCGGCAGATTCCGATGCAGCGTCCCTGCGAAAAGACGGAAAGCGGATAGGCCGGTTTAATACCTCGAACAGGCTGGATTTCTTCGGCGCGGAGAAACCGGCGGCATCGGACTTGGGGTCAGTCATAGGAAGATCCAAAGAGGTGAGCAGGGTGGCGAAGAGGTCTATTGTATCCGGGGTCACGCCGGGGCGGTTCTCCTCCCGCAAGGAAGAGCAGGATGTCAAGATTTGCTGATTTTTTTCGTCACCCATCCGCACTATCGCGTCTATTATTATTGTAGTACGCATTCCCGTCGGTAAAACGTCATTCGGCGAAGGAGGAAAATCTCATGAAAAATCTTATTCTTAGCTTGATCGTCAGCCTGTTCGGATGGACCGGAATCGCCTTGGCCGAAAACGCTAATGTACTGTTCATTCTCGACGGGTCGGGCAGCATGAAGGCCAAGATCAATGAGCAGGAAAAAATGGGCATTGCCAAGGTGGTGATCAGCAATTTAATTCAAGAGTTACCGAATAACGTCAAGATGGGGTTGGTGGTCTACGGACACCGCAGCAAGGGAGATTGCAACGATATCGAACTCATATCGTCGGTGGGTCAGAGCGATAAAGCTACTCTGATCCAACGTATTCAGTCCATTGACCCAAAAGGCAAGACGCCGATTACTCAGTCACTGGTGATGGCGGGTGAGCAACTGAAAAGCGCGGAAGAGCAAACCACGGTAGTGTTGGTCAGCGATGGGGAAGAAACCTGCGCAGGCGATCCATGTGCGGCGGTCAGAAGTCTCCTGCAGCAGGGCATCAAGTTGAAGGTTCATGTGGTGGGATTCGATGTGACGGACAAGGAAAAACAGCAATTGGTCTGTATCGCGGATGCCGGCGGTGGGAAATATTTTGGCGCTCGCAATGCGGATCAGTTGAAGGGAGCCTTTGCAGAGGTCAAAAAAGAAGTCGTCCAAAAAATTGAGGTGAA
>CAZDVY010000192.1:0-4418 GCA_964508935.1 uncultured Candidatus Competibacteraceae bacterium
GGAATTACCCCTACTAAAGGATCGACGCTCGAATATCTGGCGAGCGTTTAAGAGCCGTTGCGAGAATGACATTCTTGCTCAAAGTGCTATCTTGTATGGTCAAGGGCCACACGTTGAAGTCAAAAGAATAATGGGGTCAATCGATTTCGATGATAACGAGAGAATTCTCGTTGCGGGGCGATTTCCCCATGATCGGAAAGATAGAATCTATCTTGCCTCTGATATCGCCGATACATACGAGCGTTTTTTTACACATGAATTGCAGGCATTAGTGGAGGGGACCTTACTCCACGAAGCCATTCATTGGGCCAGATACCACGCAAAACTTTCCACAGGTGGCGGCACCGAATATCATGAAATGCTTATTGGCGGAAAGAGATTCGAAAGAGAGGCGTATGGCCGTGATTTTGGCGCAGAGTGGCGAATGATTCTCCGACGTGCAAGCCACTACCATCGTCAATAGGACTTACAAATTGACAGAAGATAGCTGTTCATCTCTCTACTGGGGCAAAAGAGTGATTCCGAACAGCGGCCGAAATTGTCAAGTACCTGATAGCCGGGGCCAACGTCCTCATCCCTTCTTACACAGGGCAGGACGTTGACCTTCGTTCAAGCTCTAGCACCCCATAGCGGGGGCTGTCTCGTTATTCCTGAGTAAATCACTTGACTATAGTTTTTTAAGCTACTCTTAAAGTTACGCGAGCAGGTCAGGCAGGGAAGATCGACACCAAAGTGGGTTACTTAAGGTGAAGGGGTGGCGTCGATCCACCGGAATTGTACAGGCTGCCGCAATTGACAGGCCATCTGTCTTGTAATCTAGGCGATCAGATCAGAATCGGTCAAAGTGCAGGTGGACTGAAATATCGGGTGTTTTGCTGACGGCATCCGGCTTGGCGCATGACCAAGCCATGCCTGAGCACGAGAGGAAGGAGACTGCATGATGAAACCGTGCTTCGCGTGAGGAACTTTACCAGTGCGTTCAACATGATGGTGGTCTTCGTGCCGGCAACGACGAATTTTTTGGGTAAGTTGCTGGTGTAACTCTGATAATTCAAAAAATTGAAGTCCGAGGAATATCCTTGGACGATCACCGACACAAAGGAGCTCAAATGATCACTCTGGAAGACCTGCTCAAGGGTACTCCCCCTCCTGTCACTCTTACGCCTGACGATGTGCGCCAAGCCCGGGGGAGCCGGGCACGGCAACTGGTCGTCCTGGACGACGATCCGACCGGCACCCAGTCGGTGGCCGAACTCCCGGTACTCAATTCGTGGGCCGCCACCGATCTGGAATGGGCGCTGGCCACGAGGGCCGCCGCCGTCTATGTGATGACCAATTCCCGTTCCCTTGACCCACGGGAGACCACCGAGCGCAACCGTGAAGTCGTCCAGGCTGCTCTGGCGGCAGCGGCGGCCCTCGGTGTTGAGGTCGATTTTGTCTCCCGGTCCGATTCCACGCTGCGTGGCCACTTCCCCTTGGAGCCAGACGTCATTATCGAGGAACTGGCGGCGGCGGGGCGTCCGACCGACGCGACCGTCATCGTGCCGGCCTTTGGGGATGCCGGACGTATCACCCTCAATTCCATCCATTACGCCGGCAATGCGGCTACCGGTTACGTTCCGGTGGGGGAAACCGAGTTTGCCCGCGACGCCACCTTCGGCTACCGCAGTTCCGACCTGCGCGAATGGGTCGAGGAAAAGTCAGGCGGTCGCATCCGCGCCGGCGATGTGGCGGCCATCACCCTGAACGAGATCCGCGCCGGCGCGGATGCGGTGGCCGCCAAGCTGCTGCCGCTCACCGGGGGGTGCTGCGTGGTCGTCGACATTATTGAAGAATCCGACCTGCGCTCCCTCGCACTGGGTCTGTTGAAGGCCCAGGATGCTGGAAAGCGCTACGTGTTCCGGGTCGGGCCGCCCTTCGTCCGCGGTATGATCGGACAGGAGGTCCACCCGCCGCTGACTGCCAAAGAGGTGGCCACCATTCGCAGCGCCGAATCGGCCTTCGGTGGACTGATCGTGGTCGGTTCGCACGTCGATCTGACTACTCGGCAGCTCAATGCCCTGCGGGAACGCCGGCGACCGGTCGAGTTCGAGATCGACGTCGCCAAAGTGCTGGGCGATGAGCGGGAGGCGCACCTGGCCGGCATCGTCGCCCAGGTCGCTGAGGCGTTGGCCAAGGGTAACGTGGTGGTTGGCACCTCCCGCACCCTGGTCCGCGGCACGGACGGAGCCGATTCGCTGCGTATTGCCCGCGCCGTCTCGGACGCCGTCGTACAGGTGGTGCGCCGGGTCCTCGACATCGCCCCCCCCCGCTTCGTGATCGCCAAAGGCGGCATCACCTCCTCCGATGTAGCCAGCCGTGGCCTGGAGATTGGTCGGGCCATGGTGCGCGGCCCGATGCTGCCCGGCATCGTGTCACTGTGGGAACCCATTGACGGCCCTGCGCGTGGCATTCCCTACATCGTCTTCGCCGGGAACGTCGGCACCGAAGAATCCCTCGCTGACGTCGCCGACAAACTGTCCAACTAATCCCAACCTCAAGCCGGTTCCTGTTCGAAGGAGAGCAAACATGAGCAATCCTACCATTGCGGTACTAGGACTGGGAGCCATGGGCCTGCCCATGGCGACGCGCCTGGCCGAAAAATTCAGCGTCCGTGGTTACGACATCAGCCATGAGCGGCTGGCGCTGGCCGAGAAAGCCGGCGTCGCCGCCGCCGGAACCGCCCGGGAAGCCGCTGCCGGGGCGAATGTCGTTTTGCTCGCGGTGCGCAACCGCGCCCAGCTCGACGAGGCCCTTTACGGTGCGGACGGCGTAGTCGAGGTATTGAAACCGGGGGCGGTCATCGTCCTCACCTCGACCGTCGGCATCGACGCCGTCCGCGAGGTGGCCGTCCAACTGGCCGAGGCGAAGTTGCACCTGGTCGATGCCCCGATTTCCGGCGGGCCGGTCCGAGCAGGAAAGGGCGATCTGCTGGTGACGGTCGGCGCCGACGATGCCGCTTACGCGGCGGCGCTCCCGGTGCTGGAGCAATTGGCCTCTACGCTGGTGCGAATCGGCCCGAAGGCCGGGGACGGTCAGGCCATGAAGACCGTCAATCAGTTGTTATGCGGCGTCCACATCGCCGCCGGGGCCGAGGCGCTGGCCCTGGCCGAGGCGCTGGGCCTGGATCCCGCCGTGGCGCTGAAAACCCTGGGTGCGGGCGCGGCCGCGTCCTTCATGCTCGGTGATCGGGGACCCCGCATGTTGCAGGCCTACGACGAGGGAGGCGCCGAGGTGAAGAGCCGCCTTGACATCTTCGTCAAGGACATGGGCATCGTGAACAGCGCGGCGCGCGCCGTCGGCCTGGCGACGCCCATCGCTGCCGCCGCCGAGGGGCTGTACCTCATCGGGCAGGCCAACGGGCAGGCCGCCGCCGATGACTCCTCAGTCATCCGCGTGGTGGCTCCGCGTCGCCGCAAATCAGCATGAGCCGCCGGGAGGCTTGAACCATGGGAACCACGGCATTACTAATAATCGCTCTCGTAGCGGTCGCCGTTTTATTGGTCCTGGTCATCAAGGCCGAGGTGCCGGCCTTCGTCGCCCTGCTGCTGGTCAGCATGGGAACGGCGCTGGCGACCGGCATTCCGTTGGCGAACACCGTGCCGGTGATGGTCGCGGGCATGGGCAAGGTGTTGGGTCCGGTGGCGATTGTCGTGGGTCTGGGATCCATGCTGGGGCGGCTGATCGAAGTCTCCGGCGGGGCGGATAACCTAGCCCGCCGGTTCACCGAGGTGCTGGGACCCGCTCGGGTCGTGGCCGCGCTGACGGTGGCGTCCTTCATCTTGGGCATCCCGGTGTTCTTCGATGTCGGCTTCATCATCCTGGCACCGATTGTCTTCGGCTTCGCCAAGGTCGCCAAGATCCATCCCATGAAGATCGCGCTGCCCGTCGGCGCGGTCCTGCTCACCGTCCATGTGGCGTTGCCCCCACATCCCGGCCCGGTCGCAGCGGCGGCGCTGTTGAGCGCGGACGTGGGGCTGGTGACCGTGGTCGGCTTGGTCATCTGCGCCATCGTGGGCGTGATCGGGTTCTTCGTGGCGAAGCTGTTCAACGTCGATCAACTGATCCTCGGACCTTCACCGGCGACGGAAGCCATCGCTGATGAAGCCTCGTCGGCCAATGCTGCGGTCGAGACCAGGGATACCGTGCCGAGCGCGGCATTGGTGGTCATGCTCGTCGTGCTGCCGATCTTTTTGATCATGATTGGGTCGGTGGCGGCGACAATTCTGCCCAAGGGACATCCCGTGTTGCCCTTTACGTCGTTCCTGGGGGCGCCCGCCACCGCGCTGATGGTGGGCCTGATCGTGGCGTATTTGTTGATTGGCAACAAGGCGCGATGGAATAAGAGCCAGCGTGGCTCGATCGCCGATTCGGCGTTG
>CAZDVY010000193.1:0-4396 GCA_964508935.1 uncultured Candidatus Competibacteraceae bacterium
AAAGATGTTGGCTTGACGGTTGACGAACTTCTTAACGCTAGAGCCTCACTGGGCGTTGCACTGAACGCCATGGCCTGTCGTGGGCCATTCCATTAATGAGGCAAACTCCGCGCCCACCGCCCTTCCCGCAAGCCACTGTCTGGGCGGACCACCAGCACATCGGTTTCCGCCAGACCGGAGACAATCTCGATTTTCGCCTCGCCGGCAACGCCGGTTACCACCGACTGGCGCTGCAATCGCCCGTCCCGCACTGTCCAAACCTGATCCTTGGTGATAGCCGTCGCCGGCGCCAGCAGCGCGTTTTCGCGCTGCTCGACGATGATGTTGACCTCGGCGGTCATGCCGATTCGCAGCGGAATCTCGTCGTCGGCGAAACGAATGCGCACCCGGTAACTCCGCGTGACTGGATTGCCTTTCGGGGTGATGTCTTCAATCGTTCCTTCCAGCACCCGCTCCGGCAAAGCGGGGGCGCGAATCAGCACGCGCTGTCCCGGATGCACTTGCAGAATATCCTCCTCATCCACCTCAGCTTCGATCCGCAACGGCGCGCAACAGGAAAAATAGAACACCGGTTGATTGGCCGGGATCAACTGGCCCACTTCGCCGTCGCGTTGCAAAATTTGCCCGTCGGCCGGCGCGTTCAGCGTCATGTAGGAACGCAAAGTCCGCGCCCGCGCCAGAGCCGCTTCCGCCGCCTGCCACTCGGAACGCGACCGATCTCGTTCCAGCGCCGTTCCCAACCCTCGATCCAGCAGGGTCTGGGCGCGCTCTAGCTGGGTTTTAGCGAAGCGTGCGCGTGCTTCCAGTTCGTCCACCGATTTCCGCAAGTCCTCATCTTCCAGTCGGGCCAAGGTCTGACCGGCGCGAACCGGTTGGCCTTCATCGACCTGGAGTTCCATCAGCCGTCCGGCTGTGCGCGGGGCGATGGGCAGCATAACGGTCGGCTCCACCGCGCCGGTGGCGTAAATCGCCCGCACTGCTGGCCCGCGCGTCGGATGGGCGGTTTCTACCGTGATCGGCCCGAACAGCCGCCACGCCAGAAAGCCGCCGACTCCCAGCAGGGCCAGCGCCAGTAGAGTCCAGAACAATCCATGCCGTTTCATGAAAGCATGATAACCGGTCTATTCGCCATCATGCATGGACCGGAGAGTCGCGAAGATTTTGTCGTTATCGCTATGCCATTCAGCGAGCGGCTAAATTTTCCGCCCAAAGGGCGTCAGCGCCCGATGGGTCAGACGATACAACTGGGCTGGACGGTGCGCGCCGGTGCGGAACTGGCCGGGAATCGGCTCAATGATGTCCTGCTCCATGATCTTGTGCCGAAATGAAGCCTTGTCGAGTCGAGTTCCCTGAGTCTGCTGATAGATACTGTGCAGATCATTCAGGGTGAAAATCTCGGGCAACAGGAACGCCGGCAGCGAGGAGTAGGTCGCCTTGCTGCGCAACCGTTCGATGGCCTTGGCGACGATCTGGTCGTGATCAAACGGCAGTTGCGGCAAATCGTTCACCGGCAAAGTTTCCGCGACCTGACTTTGATCGAGTAGGGCGGCGGGGACCAGCGCGTAATAAGCCACGCTGATGGACCAGCCCCGGGAATCGCGCGTCGCACCGGAGAAGGTGTAAAGCTGCTCCAGATAAGGTGCGTCAAAGCCGAGCTTGGCGCGGATCACCCGCCGGGCCGCGTCCTCGGTATCAGCGTCTTCCTGAACATGCACAAACCCGCCGGGCAGCGCTAGCTGGCCTTGTTCCGGCGGCTCCTTGCGTCGCGCCAGAATCAAACAAAGGCGCTCATGCAGGATGGTGAACAGCGCGGTGTCGACCATCGCCAGCGGTTGCGGAAAAGCGGCTGTCACGTTCCCGTCTCCTGAATATCGTTATGCTTCAATGTTATAAATAAATAACAACAATTTTATAGACAAGCCTCCGCAGAGTCGACAAGTTCTTTTTAAATGTTATTTGCAAAATACAAATAAATGGATTAAGCTTTTTACCCATGGAGCCAGGTCAAGCCGGGTTCCTGAACATGATCTGGAAACGGCAACTCACAAACAGGAGAACGCCATGGGCACTGCACGCTGGAATCATGACGACTGGAGCGACTACGCCGCCGCCACGTCTCGTAAAAACACCGACGCCGTTTTTGCCGGGCGGTCGATGGCTAAAGACCTCAATCCGCTCGGCGTCGTTGCGCGGGAATCACGGGATTCCGATCTGAACCCCGAAGCGACTGCAATCATCGTCGGGCTGGATGTCACCGGCTCGATGGGCATGATCGCCGACGCTCTGGCCCGCGAGGGGCTGGGCACGCTGATCGAGGAAATCCTGGCCCGCCGACCGGTCGCTGACCCGCATATTTTGTGCATGGGGATCGGCGACGTGCTCTATGACCAGGCACCGCTGCAAGTGACCCAGTTCGAGGCGGACATCCGCATTGCCCGGCAACTGGAGCAGCTATGGCTGGAGAAGGGCGGAGGCGGCAATGCCTGCGAATCCTACAACCTGCCGTGGTATTTCGCGGCCCTGCACACGCGGATTGACTGCTTCGAGAAACGCGGCCGCAAAGGCTATCTGTTCACCGTCGGCGATGAGGAGCCGCCGCCGGATTTATCCGCCAAAGCCATCGCCCGGGTCATGGGCGACCGGGTGCAGCGCGATTTCAGCTCCCCGGAACTGCTGACGATGGTCAATCGCATGTACCACGTTTTTCATGTGATCGTCGAGGAAGGTTCACACGCTCGCCATGATCCGCAGGGGGTGCGCGACCGCTGGACTGAGTTGTTGGGCCAACGGGTGATCCGCCTGGCGGACCATACCAGGCTCGCCGAGGTGATCGTATCGGCTATCGAGATCAATGAGGGCCGGGATCATGAGGCCGTGGCTGGCAGTTGGTCGCGGGAAACCGCCAGAGTCGTGCAACGGGCGATGCAGACGCTGGAACCGATGGGGCGGCCCGGCGCACGCGGCGTGCGATTTTAGCCGGCGGCGGGTAGGGAGATGGCGAGAATGCGCTGCTCGCTACTCGCTGGTCATTCAATCAGGAGGAAGGCGCATGCATTTGGCAAAAGCCGCTCAGGTTGTGATCGGTGCGCAATTCGGCGACGAGGGTAAAGGACGGCTGATTGATTACCGTGCGGCCTTGATCGGCGGCGATGGCATTGTGGTCCGTTTTAACGGTGGTGCGCAGGCCGGTCATACCGTGGTGACGCCGGAAGGCCGGCGGCATGTGTTCAGCCATATCGGCAGCGGCGCGTTCGCCGGGGCTGCTACCTTGCTGTCACGGTTCTTTGTGTCTAACCCGATCCTGTTCCTGAAGGAATTGAATGCCTTGGCGGAGTTGGACGTGACGCCGACCGTGCTGATTGATCCGGCCAGCCCGGTGACTACGCCCTATGACATGATGATCAACCAGTTGATCGAGAAAGAGCGGGGCGCTGGCCGGCATGGCAGTTGCGGGATCGGGTTCGGCGAGACGCTGGAGCGCCACCTCCATCCGGCTTACGCACTGACAGTAGGCGATCTGGCGGATGACGCATTGGCTGACCGGCTGGACGCCATCCGCCGCGACTATGCGCCGGCCCGGCTGGTCCGGCTGGGTTTCGGCGATGCCTATCTTCGCGAAGCGGGACTGTTTCAATCCGACGCGATTCTGGAACGCTATGTCGAGGACGTGCGTCGCTTTCTCGACGCCGTGACCGTGATGAACGCCCCGGCGGCCATCCAGGGTCGGCAGATTCTGTTCGAAGGCGCGCAGGGATTGTTGCTGGATCAGGAGCGCGGATTTTTCCCGTATGTGACCCGCTCCCATACCGGCTTGCGCAATGTGTTGACGCTGGCGGGCGAGTGGCGACTGGAGCGTCTGGAGGTCACCTATGCGACCCGCGCCTATCTGACCCGACATGGCGCTGGCCCGTTGCCGGGAGAATTGGCGGAGAAGCCGTATCCAGCCGTGGCCGACCCGACGAACATTCCGAACGATTATCAGGGAACGTTACGGTTCGCCTGGCTGGATGTAGACCTGCTTGGTCGAGCCATCGCCGCTGATTTAAACGATGCGCAGCAATGTCCCGGGACAGCCGTTCATCCCCGGCTGGCGATCACTTGTCTGGATCAACTGGGCGACGGGCCGGCGATCTACCGTCAGGGGGAGCGTCTGCGCCGAACAGGTTTGGAGTCGCTCATTGCAGTGGTCAGGCAGGCGACGGTCATGAGCGAGGTCTGGTGGTGTCGGGGGCCGGAGCGGGACGCCGTGAGCGGCTATTTGTGATAAACGCCGCGCGCGATGCCCGGCGGCGTTTTGTCCTCGCTGACGCTGAACACGCTCCAGCCCCGGTATTGGGCGGCGGCGAACAGCGCCAGCACCAACAGGCCGCTGATTAAATAAGTTCGGAACATGGGG
>CAZDVY010000194.1:0-2984 GCA_964508935.1 uncultured Candidatus Competibacteraceae bacterium
CCTTCTACGATCCGCTCTGTTGGGCTTTGAAGCATTCATTACCCGACTCATGCAGCAGCAAGGCATGAACAACCCCGATAACTGGATGCAACGGGAGCAAGCAAAAACGCACTACGAACAAACCCATAAAAAGCCTGGAAGACGTACAAAAGAATACGATGACTATTGTTTGTTACGTGATTTGAGAAACCACTTGGCGCATGGGAATGCTTCGCCGCGCATTGAAATCCAGAAAGCATTAGCAAATCCCAATTTGCTACGAGCATTTCTGAGCGACTTGCTTACTCGATTACTGCCGCCAGTGGAATCCAAGTAGAGAAAATCCAACTGTTTGGTCCCATTAAATAAATATTCCCAGAGAACTCCCTGACATGCCCCCATCATTCTCATCTGCACAACCGCCCTGCGGCAAACGCTATGCAGATTTACCCACTGATAATGATTAAGGAGATTCCATGCCAATGCCAATGCCAATTACAAAGGTAAAAAGATGATACATGCCGAAAAAGTAGTGCTGAAAACTGACGCGCAAGGTTTGTTGACACCTATGCCTGTTTTACCGCCTAACTGCCGGATAGAAGCGATTTTTCTGGTGTTGGACGAACCTGTTTCACCCGCGCCGCTCATCGAAAGGCGTCCTGCGCCCAGCATCGCTGGAAAAGGCAAAACGCTGGGTGACTTGATTGCGCCCATCGTGCCGGAGGACGATTGGGAATGCCTCAAATGATCGTGCTGGATACTCATGTCTGGTTTTGGTGGATTAATCTGGAACATCAACGTTTTTCTGCATTGATGAATACCGCCTTGAAAGAAAGTGAATCATTGGGCGTCTCTGTTGTGTCCTGCTATGAAATCGCACTGGCGGCTCAACGCAATCGTTTGCAGTTACCCTGTCCGACGCCACAGTGGTTCACCGAGGCATTGGCGCCATCTGGAGTGCAGTGCTTATCTCTAAGTCCGACCATTACTCATCGTGCCGTTGATCTCACGGCTATTCACCGTGATCCATTTGACCGAATGATTATTGCAACTACTCTGGTTCATGACGCAATGCTGCTCAGTCTGGATAGCGTTTTTCATTATTACCCGGAATTACAGGATCGATTAATCAAATGACCACACTCAGGAGCCACCTGACATGAACCCCATTATTCTGTTATGTACGGTCGGCGGCTCGCATGAACCGATCCTGACCGCCCTGCGGCAAACCACACCGGATTTCACCTGTTTCATCTGCACTGACCGCGACCCAGCCACCGGTCGCCCCGGTTCCGATGTGCAGATTCTCGGCAAGGGATCGTGCATCAAGGCTCGCCCTGGCGACGAGAATCCCAGCCTTCCCAACATTCCCACGCAAGCGGGGTTACGAGACGATCAACACGAGGTCGTGCATGTCCCGGCTGACGATCTGGACGAGGTGTTTCGCATCCTGCGCGACACGATCCAAAGTCTCGGCCAGCGGTTTCCTGGTGTGCGGCTGCTGGCCGATTACACCGGTGGCACCAAGACCATGACCGCTGGCCTGGTCAGCGCGGCGCTGGAAAGCGATGGGGTGGAACTGCAACTGGTCACCGGATCGCGCGCTGATCTGGTCAAGGTGCGTTCCGGCATGGAAGCGGTCACCCAGGCGAATGTCGAGCGGGTGCGCCTGGAGCGGGCGATGCGGCCCTACGTGGCGGCATGGCGACGTTATGCCTACGCGGAAGCGCAGCAGGGACTGGCGGCGCTGCCCCGACCGCGCGACCGGGATTTGGCCGCCCGTTTGGCCATGTTGCGCGATTTGAGCCGGGGGCTGGACGCCTGGGACCGGTTTGATCATGGCGTGGCGCTGGAATGTCTGGAACCGTACCGGCCCCGGATTGGCGCGAGCTGGACGCTGCTGCTGGTGGCGTTGAAACGGCTGACCACGGAGGATGAAGCCCAGGAACCGGCGCGG
Organism: uncultured Candidatus Competibacteraceae bacterium; assembly: GCA_964508935.1. Classification (GTDB taxonomy): domain Bacteria; phylum Pseudomonadota; class Gammaproteobacteria; order Competibacterales; family Competibacteraceae; genus UBA2383. The sequence goes on from CAZDVY010000194.1 coordinate 1,937, forward strand.
CTATTGGATCTGTGGCGCAACGCCGAGCGCCGGGCGGCCCAAGGGCGTTATGACGACGCGGTAGCGCGGGTTTATCGGTTGCTGGAATGGTCGGCGCAATGGTTGTTGCGCAGTCGCTGCGGCATCGATACCAGTGAGGTGCGCCCCGACCAGGTTCCGCCTGACATGACGCTGACGCCCAACGACAAGGGCCGGATTTACGCAGGACTGATGCAAGCCTGGAAACTGCTGGCCGCTCATCAGCCGAACACTCCGGCAGGTCAGTTCTTCAACACCGAACAGAACCGACTGTTGAACTGGCTGGAGGTGCGCAATCACTCCATTCTGGCGCATGGCTTTCGGCCGGTGGCGGACAGTGACTGGCGACCACTGGCGAAATGGGTAGAAACTGGCCTGCTGACGGCGTTGCTGCGCGAGACGGCGGCGCTGAAGATTCGGGAGATACCGCCGCAGTTGCCGGTTCAGCCGCCAGCGGAACGGGATCTGTAAAAGAATAACGTGAAGATTGAACCACTCTACTGTTTCTGACTATTGGAGGAGTCGCGAATCATGCGCACTTTGCAGATCACTCCGCGAGTCGATGATGACGGCTTGCTTCGGTTGGAGATCCCGACCGAGGAGGCCGGCGACGAAATGGAGGTGGTGATTATCGAACCTCGCCACACAACGGCGCGTTCCGCTTGGCGAGAGGCGCTGCGGCAAACCTGGAGTAGCTGTCCCGATCTGGAAGAAGTTGCGGACCCAATCGCACCGATGACGAAGGAATCTCTATGCCCAAACCATGTTTAATTGTTTCCACTTGCGGCACGAGTCTGCTGACCAACAGCGTCGATCCAAAACTGCGCAACCTGCTGACGGACTTTGCCAATCAATCCAGGGCGGAGGATGTGCCGCTCGAACAGCGCCAGCGCATCCAGCAACACCTTGAGGCGCGACGCGGGGAGTTTGCCCAGGAAACCGATTTGAAACGGCTGATGGATCTCAGCGCCGAGTTGAACGGCGTGATCCGGTTTTATGGCGGCAATCCCGGCGTCGCCCGCGACCAGCA